>DATMGQ010000085.1:0-3772 GCA_035555395.1 Acidimicrobiales bacterium | reverse complement strand
GTCATCACCGACGACGACGGCGAGCCGCTCCACGTCGGCCGCAAGCAGCGCCTCGTCACCGCGGCGATCCTCACCGCCCTGCTCGCCCGCGCCGGCGCCACCTGCGAGTTCCCCGGCTGCCACGCCCACCACCACCGGGCGCACGCCCACCACATCGTGTGGTGGCGCAACGGCGGAACCACCGCCATCACCAACCTCGCCCTGCTCTGCCCCCACCACCACCGCCTCGTCCACCACGGCTGGACCCTCACCCGAGGACCCACCGGGCTCGAGTTCCGCAGACCCGACGGCACCACCATCGACCCACCACCGTTCCGACAAGCCGCCTGACCGCCACCGAGCGGAAGGCACCCCAGGGAACACCGGGCGGACTGGTGGAGCAGCCGAAGGAAGCGGGCGACCGGGGAGCAGACCACCAACGGGGGATGGCCAGGAAGCGATGACCACGCCCGCACCCACGCGGGCGTGGTCGTCGTGCTCGGACGGTGGGAGCGTCAGCCGACGGTGGGGATGGCGGCCTGGGGGTCGGTGCCGGCGAAGGCGAGGGCGATCACGAAGCCGGCCGCCTCCTCCAGCTGGCGGGCGCGGTCCAGGCCGCCGACCACCACGGGTTCGGCGGCGAGGTCGCGGACCAGCTGGCTGGCTGCGGCGAGGGCTCGGTCGTCGTCGCCGGCGAGCGGGACCACCACCCGCCGGGCGGGAGCGGCGGGCGAGGCCCACTGGTCGGCAGGGAACAGGTGGAAGCCCTTCACGACGTGGGCTCCCGAGCGGTCGGCGATCGCCTCGGCGGCGGACCGGTCGGTGAGCAGCCGCCCGACGCCGTGCTCCACGGCGTTGGTCGGGTCGATGAGGGGCACACCGTGGAGGCTGCGGCCGACCAGGTCGATCGCCTCGGGGACGCCCTCCCACCGCACGGCGAGGAGCACGGCGTCGCACCCCTCGGCCAGGGCCGTCGGTTCCACGGGCACGGCGCCGATGCGTTCGGCGGCGGCCGCGACCCGAGCCGGGTCCCGGCCCGTGAGCCGGACCTGGTGGCCCGCTCGGATCCATCCGGCCCCGAGGCCGCTGGCGATGCTTCCGTTTCCGATGATCCCGATCTGCATGGCGGGGACGGTACGGACGTGATCCGCACCGATCGGTGCGCGTCGGCGCTGGCACACTGACCCGGTGTCGGACCCCGCCCACTGCCTCGACTTCGTCGCCGACTGCCACGTGCGGACCGCCGCCGAGCTGCTCGCCCACCGGTGGGACCCCGTGGTGATCGCGGCGCTCCGCACCGGACCGCGGCGCCGGCTCGACCTGCAACGGTCCATCGGGGGCATCAGCGACAAGAGCCTCACCGACGCGCTCAACCGGCTGGTCGATCGGCGGCTGGTAGGCCGTGAGGCGATCGCCGCGGCGCCGCCGGAGGTGCGCTACCGGCTGACCGACCTCGGGTCGAGCTTCGCCGAGGGGCCGCTGCGGGTGCTGGGGGAGTGGGCCCAGGAGCACGGCGAGCAGCTCCTGCCCGACCTCGACGACGAGGAGGCCCCGCCGTCCCCACGGAGCGGAACGGGGTGACGACGACCACGCCCGCCGCACGCGGGCGTGGTCGTCGTGGCGCAGCTGGACCCGGAAAGGGGTCGACGGGTTCAGCCGGCGAAGACCTTGTTCCACCAGCGGCGTCCGGGGGCACCGGACACCAGCAGGAGCGGTGGGATCACGATGAGCAGGACCATGCAGCCCGCGGCGATGAGCAGCGGCGTGGTGCTGGTGCCGTCGCCGGAGATCCGGACGCTGCCCGACGGGTTGGCCCGGTTGGCGGACGAGGCGAGCTCGACGCCGTCGAGGGTGGCGTCGACGATGCCGTCGCCATCGGCGTCGATGCCGTCGACCACGCCGTCGCCGTCGACGTCGATGGCCGCGCCCTCGGTCGAGGCCCCGGTCCCGGTGTCACCGGTCCCGCCGGTGCCGCCGCCTCCGGTCCCGTCGGTGCTGCCGCCGCTGCCGCTGCCGGCCCCGCCCGTGCCACCGGTGCCACCGCCGTTCGTGCCGCCACCGCCCTTGGTGCCGCCGCCCTGAGGGGTCGTGGTCGTGGTGGTGTCGCTGCCGCCGGGCACGACGATCGAGCCGGTGACGTACGGGTTGGGGCAGCTCGCCGGGGCGATGACGGGCGGCTTGCTGGCGCCGGGCACGGTGACGATGGCCTCGAACGCCGCCTTCACCAGGTTGGCGGGCAGCGGCGAGTAGCCGAGCGGGGCGGCCTTCTTCTGGCCGGCGCAGGCGAAGTAGTAGACGAACTGCGAGATCGCCTTGCCCTTGCCCTCGTCGATGTTGCTGGTCTTGGCGAGCATGTACGAGTACGAGGAGATCGGGTACGACTGGCCGCCAGCGGTGTAGACGCCGGTCAGGACCTGGGTGCGGTCCGGGTTCAGTCGGGCCTGGGTGAGGGCGCTCGCCACGTTGGCCGCCGTCGGGAGCACGTAGTTGCCGGCCTGGTTCTTGATGGCGGCGATGGGGATCTTGCGCTCGATGGCGTACGAGGCCTCGACGTAGGTGATGGCGCCGTCGCCACGGGCCACGTAGTTGGCGACGCCGTCGGAGTACGGCTGGCCGGAGGCGCCGGTCAGCGTGGGCCAGTTCGACGTCGGCTGGTTCGGGATGTTGTTGGCGGCCGCGAACTCCTTCCAGAGCTGGGGCTCGCGGTTCTGGAGGTAGGCGGAGAACTGGTACGAGGTGCCCGAGCCGTCGGAGCGGACGACGACGGTGATGTCCTTCGACGGGAGGGCGACGCCGGGGTTCTCCTTGGCGATGGCCGGGTCGTCCCACGTGGTGACCTTGCGGGTGAAGATCTTGGCGGTGAGGTTCGAGCTCATCCGGATGTTGGTGATCTGCTTCCCGTTGGTGCCCTTCACCCGGTACATGACCGAGGTGCCGCCGGCGACGATCGGCAGGTACACGAAGCTGAACGACGGCTTGGACTCGCCGGGCTGGTAGGGGATCTCGGACACGGCGTAGTCGAGCTGGCCCTGGGCGAAGAGCGTGCGGCCCGAGGTGGAGCCGACGCCCTGGTAGTTGACCCGGAGGCCGAGCCGGGTGACGTCGGCCCGCCACTGGTCGAGCGCGTTCTGCGACCAGGTCGAGCCGGCGCCGGTGACGGCGGGCAGGGTCTCGGCCGAGGCCGGCGTCGCGGTGGCGGGCAGCACGAGGGCGGCGACGACCGCCACCGCCAGGGCACCGAGGAGCTTGCGCATCAGCCGAACCGCCCGTTCACGTAGTCCGCCGTCCGGGGATCGGCGGGGCTGTTGAAGATCTGGTCCGTGGGGCCGGCCTCGACGATGTGGCCGGGGGTCCCCTCGGCGGCGAGGAAGAACGCGCACTGGTCCGAGACGCGGGCGGCCTGCTGCATGTTGTGCGTGACGATCACGACGGTCACGTCGTGGGCGATCTCGGCGATGGTCTCCTCGATGCGGCGGGTCGACGTGGGGTCGAGGGCCGAGCACGGCTCGTCCATGAGCAGCAGCTCGGGCGTGACCGCGAGCGCCCGGGCGATGCACAGGCGCTGCTGCTGGCCGCCCGAGAGGGCACCGCCCGGCTCGCGGAGGCGGTTCTTGACCTCGTTCCAGAGGCCGGCCCGCTCGAGCGACACCTGGAGCAGCTCCTCGGCGTCCTCGGACTTGGCCTTGCGCCCGGTGAGCTTGAGGCCGGCGAGGACGTTCTCGCTGATGCTCATCGCCGGGAACGGGTTCGGCTTCTGGAACACCATGCCGATGCGGCGGCGCACCTCGACCGG
>DATMGQ010000084.1:0-24282 GCA_035555395.1 Acidimicrobiales bacterium | reverse complement strand
GGCCACGGCCTCGAGCACCTCGACGACGGTGGCGTCGGGACCGCCCCGGGTGCGCTCGACCATCACCACCGCGTCGCCACCGCCGGGCATCGGCGCGCCGGTCATGATCCGGATCGCCTGGCCCGGTCCGACCTCGACGTCGGCCGCCGCGCCGGCGGCGACGGTGGCCACCACCGGCAGCGGCACCGGCGACGAGGACGACGCGCCGGCGACGTCGCCCGAGCGCACGGCGTAGCCGTCCATGGCCGAGTTGGCCCACGGCGGGACCGGCTCGCCCGCCGTTACCGGGCCGGCCAGCACGCACCCGAGCGCCTCGTCGAGCGGAACGGACAGCGGCGCCCGGGGCGCGCACCGCGCCAGGACGTGGTCGCGCGCCTCGGCGAGCGGGATCACCGGCACGGCGTCAGCCGGCGTGCAGGTCGTGCCGAGCGCAGATGTCGGCCAGGAACCGCCCGAACTCGGGGCCGATGTCGGGACGGGCGAGGGCCAGCTCCACGATGGTCTCGAGGTACGCCGGGATGGTCCCGGTGTCGAAGCGGCCGCCGTCGAACGTGGCGCCGTAGACGGCCTGGTCGGCGAGGAGCAGGGCGATGGCGTCGGTGAGCTGGATCTCGCCGCCCACGCCGGGCTCCACCTGCTCGAGCTTGTCGAAGATCTCCGGGGTGAAGACGTAGCGGCCCATGACCGCGAGGTTGGAGGGCGCCGCCGCCGGCTCCGGCTTCTCGACGATGTCGAGGATCTGCACGAGTGAATCCGAGATGCGCTCGGGCTTGGCGCAGCCGTAGCGCTTGATCTCCTCGGCGGCGACCTCCTGGAGGGCGAGGACCGAGCGCCCGTACTGGGTGTGGATCTTGATCATGTCGCTGAGGAGCGTGTTGCCCTCGGCCATGAACTCGTCGCCCAGCAGCACCACGAAGGGGTTGTCGCCGACGTGCTTCTGCGCGACCGACACCGCGTGGCCGAGGCCGAGCGGCTCGCCCTGGCGCACGTAGTGGATGTCGGCCAGCTCGGCGAGGTCGACGACCTCGGCCAGCTCGTCGAGCTTGCCCGAGCGGTCGAGGTGGTACTCGAGCTCGAACTGGCGGTCGAAGTGGTCTTCGATCGAGCGCTTCGAACGGCCGGTGATGATCAGGATGTCGTCGCACCCCGCGGCCACGGCCTCCTCCACCACGTACTGGATGGCGGGCTTGTCCACGACGGGCAGCATCTCCTTCGGCTGCGCCTTGGTGGCCGGCAGGAAGCGGGTGCCGAGGCCCGCGGCGGGGATGACGGCCTTGCGGACGGCGGAACGTGGGGTGGTCACCGGAGCAGTCTCGCGCAGCGCGGCCCGACGGCCCGCGGCACGGAGGGGTGCCCGCATGTGCCCGATCCCGACCGCCTTCCCTACACTGGCACTCTCCGTTCGAGACTGCTAACCGCCGATCTGGCCAGCGAGGACCGATGCCCACCTACGAGTACCGCTGCAAGCACTGCGGCCACGAGTTCGACATCGTGCAGTCGTTCTCCGACGACTCGCTCACCGAGTGCCCGTCGTGCCACGAGCAGACGCTGAAGAAGGTGTTCGGCAACGTCGGCATCACGTTCAAGGGCTCGGGCTTCTACAAGACCGACAGCCGCTCGGCCGGGTCGTTCGGCTCCACCCGAGACGCCGACAAGAGCGACAACGGCTCGAGCTCGTCCACCAAGAAGGACGCCGCGTCCACGTCGTCGACCTCGTCGGGCTCGTCGGGGTCCGGCGACGGCGGGTCGAGCAGCACGTCCACCTCGAGCAGCGCCACCAGCTCGAGCAGCTCGTCGTCCAGCTCCAGCACGTCGACCTCGGCCTAGCGGCGTGACCGGCGACCTGCCCCGCGCCGACGTCGGGGTCTTCGGCGGCTCGGGGTTCTACCGCTTCCTCGACGACGTCACCGAGGTGGTGGTCGACACGCCCTACGGCCCCACCTCCGCCCCGGTCCACCTGGGCACGCTCGGCGGGCGCACGGTCGCCTTCCTCCCCCGCCACGGCGCCCACCACGAGTTCCCGCCGCACCGGGTGCCCTACCGGGCGAACGTGTGGGCGATGCACGCGCTCGGCGTGGCCAACGTGTTCGGCCCGTGTGCGAGCGGGTCGCTCCAGGCCCACATCGCCCCGGGCAGCTTCGTGGTCCCCCACCAGCTCGTCGACCGCACGTGGGGCCGCCCCGACACCTTCTTCGACGGCGAGGACGGCCGCCCCGTCCACCACGTGGCGTTCGGCGACCCCTACGACGACCAGCTGCGGGCGATCGCCATCGACGCCTGCCGGGCCGAGGGCGTCGAGGTCCACGTGTCGGGCACGGTCGTCACCATCCAGGGGCCGCGGTTCTCCACCCGCGCCGAGTCGCGCTGGTTCGGCAGCCACGGGTGGGAGGTCATCAACATGACCCAGCACCCCGAGGCGGTGCTCTGCCGCGAGGCCGGCCTGCGCTACGCCGCCATCGCCCTCATCACCGACTTCGACGCCGGGCTCGAGGGCACCGGCATCCCCGCGGTCACCCAGGAGGAGGTGTTCGCCTTCTTCGAGGCGAACGTCGAGACGGTTCGCAAGGTCCTGTTCCGGGCCCTGGCCGCCGACCTCCCCACCGGGCGCATCGCTGCCGGCCCCGGCTTCGAACCCGCCTGACCCACGCCCGGGAACCGCTCGAACTTCGTATGCGGGAGCGCCCGTTCCGGCGCCCTCGGATACGAAGTTCGACTGGGGGTGGGGGGGGATCGTCGGGGAGCGCCAGATGAGGCGCACCCCTGGCCGCCGCCGCGAGCGGTCGCGTACCGTGCGCGGGCCTTCCCGCTGACCGCTCGCCCTGGAGGTGCGCGCCCCGTGGGAACCGCCCAGCCTGTTGCCGTCCGGCGCCGTCCCCGTCGGCGCCGACCCCGCATCCCCCGGGCTCGGGCCCCGCTGCACCGACGGCTCCGCCAGGACCCGGCGGCGGTGCGGCACTGGCTGCTCGTCGCCGTCCTCGCCTGGCTGCTGGCCTCACTGGTGGGCCACGCGCTCGCCCGTGCCGAGCACGCCCGGACGCGGTGGGGCCGCACGACCACGGTGTGGGTGGTCGAGCGGCCGCTGCGGGCCGGCGACGAGCTCGCCGGGGCGCTGCGCACCGAGCCGTGGCCGGTGGCGCTGGCGCCCGGCGCCGCGGTGCGCGCCCCGCCGGCTGGCGCGCGGGCTGCGGTCGCGGTCGACGCCGGCGCACCGTTGACCGCGGCGATGGTGGAGGCGCGGTCCGCCGAGCGGCGCACCGTGGCCGTGCCGGTCCCCGACGGCCACCTGCCGGTGCAGACCGGCGACCGGGTCGACGTGTGGGCCACCGCCGACCCGGCCGTCACCGCCGATGGCGCCCCCGGCACGCGGCGGGTCGCAGCGGGCGCCCGGGTCGCCGAGGCGTCGGGGCGCTCGATCGTGCTGGAGGTGGCGCCTGCGCAGGTGCCGGCGGTCGCCGAGGCCGGCGCCATCGCCACCATCACGCTGGTGGGCGAGCCGTGAGCGTCAGCGGGCGTCGATCACGTTGGCGGCGAGCAGCCCGAACAGCAGCAGGCCGAGGGCCACCCGGTACACCACGAAGATCATCAGCGTGTGCGAGGTGAGGTAGCGCAGGAGCCAGGCGATGGCGGCGTAGCCCACGACGAACGACACCACGGTGGCCACCACGGTGGGACCGACCGGGATGCCGCCGTCGCCCACGTCCTTGAGCGAGAACAGGCCGGAGAGCACCACGGCAGGGATCGACAGGAGGAACGAGAAGCGGGCCGCGGCCTCGCGGGTGAACCCGAGGAACATGCCTGCGCTGATCGTGGCGCCGGACCGGCTGACGCCGGGGACGAGCGCCGCCGACTGGGCCAGGCCGATCGTGATGCCGTCCTTGGTGGAGATGTGCTCGATGCCCTTCGTGCGCTTGCCGGCCTTGTCGGCCCACAGCAGCACGAGGCCGCCCACGATCAGCGTGGTGGCGATGAGCCGCAGGTCGCGGGCACCGGTCTCGATCTGGTCCTTGAACGCGAACCCGAAGATGGCGATCGGGATGGTGGCCACGATGAGGTACCAGCCCATGCGGGCATCGTCGGACGAGCGGCCGCCCTTGGTGCCCCGGTCCTTGACGATCCGCCAGGCGTCCTGGCACCAGGCGGCGGCGATGCGCCACAGGTCCTTCCAGAAGAAGATCACCACCGCGGCCATGGTCCCGAGCTGGATCACGGCCGTGAACGACGCGCCCGGATCGCCCCACCCGAACAGCTCCGGCACGATCCGCAGGTGGCCGCTCGACGAGATCGGGAGGAACTCGGTGAGCCCCTGGACGATCCCGAGGACGATGGCTTCGAAGTAGGACATCGCCGGACACCTTGCCACCTGCGAGCGAGCGCACCAGAGTCGCCGGCGCTCCTCCCCGGACGGGGGAACCGACGTTGCCCTTTCGCACGGCAGGCGAGCCGTGGTTGGCTGTTGGGGCTGCGGGCGACGGGCCGGCGGCACCGCGACCTGGGAGGGGCACGGTCATGGACGGTGGCGACGAGGCGGCCGCGACCCCGGCGCCCCGCCGCCCTCGCGTCGCCGTGCTGCTCCTGCTCCTGGTGGTCGTCCTCGCCGTGACCGTGGGGGCCGTCCTGCTGGCGGGCGACCTGGTCGCCGACCGCCTGCGGGACGACGAGCCGTCCTCGGTCAGCGTGACCGCACCGAACACCACCACCTCGACCACCGAGGACCCGGTGGTGCTCGCCCCGCCCGTGTCGGTCGACAACACCACCGCCGCCGGCGGCTGAGCCGCCGGCCGTCACCGCGAGCGGGTCAGCGGCCCGAGACGGTGATCCCGTGGACGACGAGGCTCACGCCGGCGGACCGCATCGGCAGCCACTCGACGTCGGCGCCCACGGCCTCGACCTCGGCGAGCATGCGCTGGAGCGACGAGGCGATCGTGAACTCCCGCAGGGGCTGGCCGAGCTCGCCGCCGCTGATGCGCAGGCCCTCGGCGCCGGTCGAGAAGTCGCCCGACACCGGGTTCACGCCCGAGTGCAGACCCGACACCGAGCTGATGAGCACGCCATCGCCGACGGCGGCCAGCAGCTCGGGCTGCAGCTGGGTGCCGGGCACGAGCGACAGGGCCCGGCAGCCGACCGACGGCGTCGACGAGAAGCCCCGGACGGCGTTGGCCGTGGACGCCGTGCCTGCTCGACGGGCGGTGTAGGCGTTGTGCACGAACTGGTTCAGCCGGCCGCCGTCGATGAGCACGTTGCGGCGCGACGCCAGGCCCTCGCCGTCGGTCTCCGAGGAGCTGTAGGCCAGCGGGTTGGTGGCGTCGTCGACGAGCGTGAAGCCGGCCGCGGCCACCTCCTCGCCGAGGCGGTCCGCGAACAGCGAACGGCCCTTGAGCACGGCCTCGCCCGACAGCGTCGAGCCGATGATGCCGAGCAGCTGGGCCGTGACGTAGGGGTCGAGCACCACGGTGACCCGGCCGGAGTCGGGCTGGGTGGCGCCGAGCAGGCGCGTGGCGCGCCGCGACGCGTCGGCCGCGGCCACGGCGATGTCGAGGTCCTCGGGCGTCCGGCCCACGGAGAACCCGAAGCCGGTCTGGGTGTCGTCGCCGTCCTGGGCGACGCAGGACACCGACACGTAGCACGACGTCTCGCTGCCGTAGGCCCGGATGCCGGTGGTGGAGACGACCGCCCCTTCGGAGACGCCGTCGGCGTAGTCGGCGGAGTCGACCCCCGTGATGCGGGCGTCCTTCGCCTTGAGCTCCTGCTCCAGGGCGACGGCCAGGTCGATCTTCGACTCGGTCGACGCCTTGAGCAGGCTCTCCCGGTAGAGGTCGAGGTCGGGGACGGCGATGCCGTCGGGCTCGGCCAGGCCCAGCCACTCGTCGGGCGTGGCGAACGTGGCGTTGTCGCGCGCGTCGGCCAGGGTCTCGGCCAGCACGTCCTCATCGAGCGACCCGGCGTAGGCGAAGCCCTGCCGGTGGTCCGAGATCACCCGGACCCCGATGCCGGCCGACGTCGCCGACGCCAGCTGCTCGACGTCGGCCTCGTACACGCGTACCTCGGTGGAGGACGACCGTCCCACCACCACCTCGACCTGCTCCCCCGGCCGGGCCATGGCGACGATGCGGTCGCCGATCGACAGGAGCTCTTCTCCGTTCACGCGATCCGTGCCGCTCATGCTGCGGTCCCTCCCACGGTGAGCGAGCTCACCCGGAGGGTGGGGACGCCGTCGCCGACGGGGACGCCCTGGCCGTCCTTGCCGCACGTCCCGGGCGGGCCCATCTCGAAGTCGTTGCCGACGGCGTCGATCAGCTCGAGCACCTTCGGGCCGTTGCCGATCAGGTTGCCCTCGCGCAGCGGCTCGGTGATCTTCCCGTCCTCGATCAGGTACGCCTCGGTCATGCCGAACACGAAGTCGCCGGTGGCCGTGTTGACCTGGCCGCCGCCGAGGTGGGCCACGTAGACGCCGTTCGGGGTGTCGGCGACGATGTCGTCGGGGTCGGTCTCGCCGTTGGTGAGGATCGTGTTGGTCATCCGCACCATCGGCAGGTGCTTGTAGCTCTGGCGGCGGCCGTTGCCCGAGAGCTTGCGGCCCTCCTTGCGCGCCCGGAGCTGGTCCCACATGTAGTCCGTGAGCACGCCGTCCTCGATGAGCACGTTGCGCTGGGCGGGGGTGCCCTCGTCGTCGATGGCGAACGTGCCCCACTCGTTGCCCATGGTCCCGTCGTCGACGATGGTCACCAGGGGCGAGGCGACCAGCTGGCCGACGCGGTCGGCGAACACCGAGACCTTCTTCTGGATGTGGTCGGCCTCGAGCCCGTGGCCGCACGCCTCGTGGAAGAGGACGCCGCCTCCGCCCTTGCCGATGACGACCGGCAGCGCGCCCGACGGCGCCGGTCGGGCCCGCAGCTTGGTGAGCGCCTGCTCCGCGGCCTCGTCGGCCAGGTCCTCGACCTGGTAGCGGTCGAAGAGCTCGAAGCCCATGGTGTGGCCGATCGAGCGTCGGCCCGTCTGCATGCCGGTGTCGCCGCTGGCCACCACACCGACGACGAACAGGGTGCGGGTCTGGTCGTCACGGGCGAGGAGGCCGTCGGAGTTGGCCACGAGGATCCGGCGCCGGCTGTCGCCGTAGGACGCCGACACCTGCTTGATGGCGCCGCCCTTGGACCGGGCCACCTCGTTCGCCCGCTGGAGCAGCTCGACCTTGGTGGCCTTGGCCACCTCCTCCGGGCGGCTCAGCACCGGCTGCGACGTGACCGACTGCTCGGTGAGCGCCACGGTCCGCACGCCGCCACCGCCGCCACGGGCCGCGGCGGCCGCGGCTTCGGCGGCCGCGAGCAGGCCGGGCTCGGACAGGTCGGCGGTGTGGGCGAAACCGGTGGTGTCGCCCACGACCACCCGGATCCCGGCGCCGCGGTCGCGACCGGAACCGAGCTCCTCGATCTTGCCGTCGTCGAGGCGGCCCGACGACGAGCGCTTGTCCTCGGCGAACACCTCGGCGAAGTCTCCGCCGGTCTGCAGGGCGGTGCCGAGCACCCGGGACACCACGGCTTCATCGATCACGACGGACCTCACGCTTGGTCGGCGGCGGACGGCGCTTGGAATGCCCGTCCGAGGGCGGCTTATCGTACCGAGGTGCCTGTGCATCTCGGACTGACGGCCAAGACCACCTTGGAGGTGTCGAGCGACGACACCGCGGTGGCCGCCCGCTCGGGCGACACCCCGGTCCTGTCGACGCCGCGCATCGTCGCCCTGTGCGAGGAGGCGGCCGTCGCCGCCGTCGCCGGACACCTCGGCGCCGACGAGACCACCGTGAGCATGCGCGTCCAGCTCGACCACCTCGCCCCCTCGGCCGTGGGCAGCACGGTCACGGCCAGCGCCAAGCTCGAGAAGGTCGAGGGCCGGCGGCTCAAGTTCTCCGTGTCGGTCACCGACGCCCGCGGCCTCGTCGCCGCCGGGAAGGTCACCCGAGTCGTCGTCGAGCGCGACCGCTTCATGGACAAGTGCCTGTAGCGATCGCGCTCGCACCTGGCATCCTGCCTCGGTGACAACGAAGGACATCACCGTCGTCGGGCTCGACGCGGACGACACGCTGTGGCACTCGGAGGTCTACTTCGAGCGGACCCAGCGCCGGTTCGACGAGCTGGTCGGCCGGTTCGTGAGCGCCGACGTGGACGTCCACGCCGCCCTCACCGCCGTCGAGCGCCGGAACCTCGGCCGCTACGGCTACGGCATCAAGGGCTTCACCCTGTCGATGATCGAGTGCGCCATCGAGATCACCGACGGCGCCATCGGCGTGGAGGAGCTGGCCCAGGTGCTGGCCGCCGGCCGGACCATGCTCGACCACCCCGTCGACCTGCTGGACGGGGTCGACCACGCCATCACCGAGCTGGCCGACGCCGGCTACCGCATGGTCATCGTCACGAAGGGCGACCTCCACCACCAGGAGATGAAGGTGCTGGCCTCGGGCCTCGCCGACCGCGTGGAGCGGATCGAGATCGTGGCCGAGAAGGACGCCGCGACCTACCGCCGGGTGATCGCGTCGATGGACGTCGAGCCCCACGAGTTCGCCATGGTCGGCAACTCGGTCAAGAGCGACGTGCTGCCCGTGCTGGAGCTGGGCGGCCACGCCGTGCACATCCCGTACCACATCACCTGGGAAGCCGAGCACGCCGACCACGACGGCACCGTCCCCACGCTGGACACGATCGCCGACCTCCCCGCCTGGCTCGCCACCCGGTCCTGAGGCTGGCTCAGGCCTCAGGCGCGGCGGAGGTGGGTTGGCTGGGCTCGGTCTCGCCGCGGGCGCCCTTCTCGAACTCGTTCTTGGCCTGGCCGAGGGAGCGAGCGAGATCCGGGATCTTCTTCCCACCGAAGAGCACCAGCGCGATCACGAGCACGATGAGGAGCTCTGCGGGTCCGACATCCATGCGTCCGACCGTACCCCCGCCCCTCACGAATCGGACATCGCGTCCCCGGCACCCACGTCAGCGACGAGGGCGTGGCACGGGTTGACCTTCGAGCGAAGCGAGCCCGGGGGTTCGGGGGCAGAGCTGGCGGATGGCGTCGGGCGTCAGCCCGTCCTCAAGCTCGAGGAACGGAGTGAGCGCCGGTGAACGAGTGACGAGACTCCGCCAGGAAGGGGGCGACGGCGTCCCACCAGGCTTCGGGGTTCTCGAACTGGGGGCTGTGGGCGGCGTCGGGGATGACCACCAGGTCGGCCGAGGTGATGGCATCGGCGATGCGGCGGGAGGCGGGCAGGAAGCCCTCGTCCTCGGCGCCGACGACGACCCGGACCGGCATGGTGAGCCCGCTCAGGTCGGCGAGCCGGTCGGCGCGGGTGGTCAGCTCCATGCCCATGGCGGCGTACATCGCGGGCGAGCAGCGGTGGACCTTGCCGTCGCTGAACTCGGCGTAGCCCTCGCGCTCGGCGCGGATCCGCACCTCCGAGGGCGCCTTGGGCCGCTGCGGCAGCATCGCCAGGAGGTCGACGAGGCCGGTGATGCCCTGGGTGCGGAGGACCTCGACCCCGATCGCCACCGTGTCGGCGTCGATGTCGGGGACGGGGCCGTGGTTGGTGTCCATGAGGACCAGGCGCTCGATGCGGTGGGGGGCCGACAGCGCGACCTCCTGGGCGATCATGCCGCCCATCGAGTGGCCGAGGAGCGAGAAGCGGGCCCAGCCGAGCTGGTCGGCCAGGCCGAGCAGGTCCTGGGCGAACAGGGCGAGCGAGTAGAGGTCCTCGTGCTCGGGCTGGTCGCTGCCGCCGTGGCCGCGGAGGTCCGGCGCGACGACCCACCAGCCCTCGCCGGCGAACGCGTCGATCCAGTCGCCGAAGTCCTCCTTGGCGCCGGTGAAGCCGTGGGTGAGCAGCAGCGGCCGCCCGCCCTGGCCGGCTTCGAGGACGTCGAGCTGGACGGCCCCGACGGTGCGAGGCGTCGACGCGGCCATCAGTCGCCCTCGCCCTGGGCGCCGGGCCCGCCGTGGCCCTCGCGGCCGCCGAACAGCTGGCCCAGGTCGAGGGTGGTGACCTGGTCGGCGGGCGGGACGGCGATGTCGACCGGCTCGTCGAAGTCGTAGAGCTCGACGGTCTCGGTGATCACGCCCGTGGCATCGGCGCCGGCGCCCGGTGCCGCCTTCCCGAGCTGGGCCAGGTCGAACGTGACGGTGAAGCGGCGGACGTAGCCGGCGTCGTCGATCCAGGCCTCGGCCGGGATCGGGCCGAGCTTGGTGAGGTCGACGCCCCGCTGCGCGAGCTGGTCCTCGAGCTGCTGCTTGCGGTCGGCGGGGGCCCGGTCGAGCACCTTCGCCACGTCGAGGTCGACGGTGACGTGGCGGGTCGGGACGCCGCGCACGTCCTCGGTGCCGACCGTGGTGACCGGGCCGCCTGCGCCTTCGAGCAGCTCGACGAAGCTGCCGGGGTCGGTCTCGAACCCGCCGCCGAGCTGGTCGGCCAGCTCGCCCAGCTTCGGCGAGGACACCTGCACCCAGGGCGTGTCGCCCAGCAGGCTGGTGAACGGCGCCTTCACGTAGGCGGTGTCGCCGTCGTAGACCGCCTCGACCTCGGCCTGGTCGGACCGGCCGCCGAACGTGCCCTCGAGGTCCGCCCGGAGGTGGGCGCGCCCGTTGGCGGCGTCGACCTCGCCGTCGGCGGTGACGGTGATCGACGGATCGCCGTCGGCCGGCGTGGTGCGCACGGTGACGGCCACCTTCATGGTCTGCACCGCGCTCGTGGTCTGGGCGGCCTCGGCGAGGTAGGAGGCCTGCTGCGCCTTCGGGGCCACGCCGGACGAGACCACCTGGGCGACCCCGTCTGAGCCGGCACCACCGGTGGCGCCGCAGCCCGCGAGGGCCGCGACCCCGAGCGAGGCGGCGGCCACGAAGAGCGATCGACGGACGAGATGGTTCGGCATCAGCACCCCAGCGCCCGCCGCGCCCTCACCGTGAGAGGCGTCCGGCGGCGAAACGCCAGGTTACCGGGACCCTTCGACCGCAGAGGCGGCGGGTAGGGTCTAGCCGCAACTTGGACGGACCGGGACAAGCGCGTGCAACCCACCAAACAGCGGCTGATCATGATCGCACGCCTCGTGGTCAGCGCCCTGCTCCTGTGGATCCTCGTGACCAAGATCGGCGACAGCTGGTCCGAGGCCGCGCCGGAGCCGAAGGCGGCCACGTTCGCCTGGCTCTTCGGCGCGCTGGTCCTCACGTTCGGCGCCGTCGTGCTCTCGGCCGTCCGCTGGAGCGCGGTGCTCCAGGCGCTCGGCCTGCACCCCCCGTTCCAGCGCCTGCTGTCGCTGTACTTCGCGGGCCAGTTCATGGGGAACGTGCTGCCCAGCACCATCGGCGGCGACGCGCTGCGCGTCTCGCGCCTGTCGAAGGACAACGGCGAGTCCCCCACCACGTTCGCCTCCGTGGTCCTCGAGCGCATGAGCGGCTGGGTCGTGCTGCCGGTGCTCACGCTGTTCGCCCTGCTCATCAACCCCGGGCTCCGGGAGCTGGGGCGGGCGTCGATGATCGCGTTCGTCACCGCGGCCGCCACGCTCACGCTGCTGGTCGTCGTGCTGGTGCTCACATCCCGCCAGGGCAAGGGCGTCGAGGGCCGCCTCGAGCACAACGAGGGCTGGCGCCGCTTCACCGGCGCCGTCCGCTTCGGCATCCGGAAGCTGTCGCACGAGCCGGCGGCCACCGGCCGCATCCTCGCCACCGGGCTCGCCTACCAGCTCATCCTCATCGCCTCGGCGCTGATGGCCGCGAAGGCGCTCGACCTGCCCACGGCGGTCGGGCCCACCGCGCTGCTCGCCTTCGTGCCGGCGGTGCTGATCGCCCAGGTGCTGCCGATCTCGATCTCGGGCCTCGGGGTCCGTGAGGGCCTCTTCGTGTTGTTCCTGCACCCCCTCGGCGTGCCACAGTCTCAGGCCATCGCCCTGGGCCTGCTCATGTACCTGCTCAACCTCGTGGTGAGCCTGTTCGGGGCCCCGGCGTTCGCCGTCGGCCACAAGGTCCGGCCGAGCTCCCCCGCACCATGACCACGACCGCCGCCGACACCACCGCCCACACCCGGGTCACGCCCGAGTCCGAGGGCCTCCGGTGGTGGCACGAAGTCCTGCTCGCGGGCGTCTTCTACTTCGTCTACTCGCAGATCCGGAACTTCTTCGGGGCCGGAGCCGAGTCGCGCATCATCGCCTTCGGCCACGCCCGCGACGTCATCCAGATCGAGCGGGCGCTCGGCCTCTGGATCGAGCCCGGCCTCCAGGCCTGGTACCTCGACCTGCCGTCGCACGGCTTCATCAAGGTCTGGAACGTCTACTACGGCACCGCGCACTTCATCGTCACGGTGGGCGTGCTGATCGCCGCCTACCGCCTCGCGCCCGAGCGGTACCGCTTCATCCGCACCACGCTCGCCGGCATGACCGCCCTGGCGCTCATCGGGTTCGCCTCGTTCACGCTGATGCCACCGCGGCTGCTGGGCGTCGATTCGCCCTATGGGGCGTGCCTCGGCCAGGGCCCCGACTGCCACGGCTACGGCATCGTCGACACCATCGACCAGTGGGGCGGCCTCTGGAAGTTCGGCGAGGGCGGGATGGCGGCCGTGTCCAACCAGTACGCCGCCATGCCCAGCCTCCACATCGGCTGGTCCACCTGGTGCGCGGTCAGCATGGTCCTGGTCATCGGGAAGGGCCGGAAGCGGTACTGGTGGTTCCTGTACCCGGCGACGACGCTCTTCTGCATCCTCGTGACCGGCAACCACTACTGGCTCGACGCCTTCTTCGGGCTGGTCGCGCTGGCCGGCGGCACGCTGATCGCGCTCGGGTTCGAGAAGGTGCGCACCGACCGCCTCGCCCGTCGAGCGGCCGAGGGCGATCCGCCCGCGTCGCCGGGCGCGCCCGACGACGTCGCCGCCGCGACCTGACGGGCGGCCGGCGGCCTACGAGCGGCGCCCGAGGACGCCGCCGTCGGGGGCGATCCACACCACGGGCGGCCCGTGGTACGACGACTTCGCCAGCAGGTACGTCGTGCCACCGGGCCACGACGTCAGCCGCAGCTCCGCCTGGTCGCCGCCCGGCTCGAGGCGCAGCCAGGCGAACGGCGCATCGGGCGAGGCGGCACGGCCCGCGGCGTCGATCGCAGCGAGCATCTCCTTGCGCCCCAGGTCCGACAGGTACTGGAACATGATCGAGTGGGCCACGACGGTGGCGCAGCCCGGGCGGGCCTCGGCGAGCTGCTCGCGCAGCCACTCCGGCGCCGGGGCCCGGTCGACCACCGGCGGGTCGGCCGCGGCGACGGCCAGCGCGTCGTCGAGCCGGGCGAGGCGGTCCAGCTGGTCGCCCCACACGAACGAACGGAGCCGCTGCCGCCCCTCGTGGGTCGCGATCGGGATGGGGGCGACGTCGCTGCCGCGGCGCTCCTGCACCACCAGCGGGACGTCGAGCCCGGGCACGCGGGCGAACCACGGCTGGTCGAACACGAGCGCGCTGCCCTCCGGTCCGAACGCCGAGCCGCCGGGCCCGAGGTAGCGGTACCGGTCGAAGAGGAGGTTGAGCCCGGCGCTCGCCCCCACCTCCAGGACGCGCAGCGGCAACCCGAGGCGGGCCACCTCGAGGTAGCCGCCGAGCAGCGCCGCGCTCCGGCCCACCTCGTTGGTCTGCACCCCCTGCGTCATGCGCACCGCGATCTCGTCCCGGTGCTCGACCGCCGTCGCCCGGACCGCGTCGGCCAGGCCACGGCCCGGTGTGCCGCCGGCCGACGGGTACTGCGCCGCCAGCTGGGGCGCCCGCCCGTCGAGGACGAGGAGGTGGAGCGCGGCCATGAACCGCAGGATGACGGCGTCGCCGAACGGGGCGCGGGCCACGGGTTCGAGGAGGCCGGCGATCGGCCCGTCGGCGGCGACGTCGTCGGCCACGAAGTGGAGGATGTCGGAGTACAGGTCCGAGCCCGACATCTCGCACCCGAACCGCTGGGTCTCGATGGTGTCCAGCAGCGTGGACCGGAGCGCCGCCTCCATCGTCAAGGCGCCGATGCCACCCGCACGAGCGACATCGGCTCCACGCCCTTGAGCTTCGTGCGCCGCGCTCGGCCAAACTGCACGCCCGCCATGGGCGCCACCGCCTCGCGCACGTCGACCGACGCCACGACCTCGCTGCCCTTCGCGACCTCGGTGATCCGGGCCGCCACGTTCACCACGTGGCCGACGACGTCGTCGCGCGTCACCACCGCCTCGCCGAGGTGCAGCCCGGCCCGCAGGCGCAGCGGCTCGTCGATCAGCTCGACGAGCTCCAGCGCCGCCAGCAGCGCGGCCTCCGGCGCCGGGAAGGTGAGCATCAGGCCGTCGCCCAGGTGCTTCACGATGCGGCCGCCGCGGCTGCGCACGACCGGCCCCATCACCTTCTGCTGCTCGACGATCAGTTGCGCGGCGACCTCGTCGCCCTCCAGGGCCGTGAAGCGGGTGAAGCCCTCGAGGTCGGTGAACATCACCGTGACCGGGGTCAGCGGCGCATCGACCTCGACGTCGGTGCGCAGCGACAGGCCCTGGAGGGCGCTCAGCCCCACCGACGTCAGCGTCGACGGCCGGCGCTCGGCGGAGCGCTCCAGGAACCGCTGCACCATCTCGGTGGGCGGTGCGGTCCGGAACGGGTTGTCCGCCGGGTGCTCGAGCCACGCCCGGTCGACGAGGCCCACGTCGGCCGCCTGCGCGGCCCACTCCGGGTCGCTGCGGATCAGGTCGGCCAGCCGTTCGGAGACCGTGCGGCGCAACGAGGCGAACGCCTGCTCGCCCGTCGACCTCGCGCGCTCCACGGGTGCCATCGGGCCATCGTAGGTGGGGGTGGTCGGCCCCTCGCCCGGGTGGGTGCCCGACGTCACCGCCGGGAACGATCCACCGGCTTTCCCGGTGGCGCGAAGCGAGTTCGCGCGGCCGGGAAGGTAGCGTGACGTCCCGGGTCGGGACAGCCGTGCTGTGCCCAGATGCCGCACCCGCCCCGCTGGAGGCCCGCTGCCGATGCTGTTGGAAAAGATCACCTGTCCCGAAGACCTGCGCTCGCTCACCGAGCCGGAGCTGGAGGCGCTGGCACAGGAGATCCGGGACTTCATCGTCGGCGCGATCGCCCGGACCGGCAGCGGCCACCTCGGCTCCAACCTCGGCGTGGTCGAGCTCACCCTCGCCATCCACCGGGTGTTCGACTCGCCCACGGACAAGATCCTGTGGGACACCGGCCACCTCGCCTACGTGCACAAGCTCGTGACCGGCCGGCAGCAGGGGTTCGACCAGCTCCGCAAGGCCGGCGGCATGTCCGGCTACCCCTGCCGTGACGAGTCCGAGCACGACTGGATCGAGAACAGCCACGCCTCCACCGTGCTCAGCTACGCCCACGGGCTGGCCCTCGCCGCCGAGCAGCACGAGGAGCAGGCCCGCCGCTCCGGCGACGCACCCCGACGGGACCACGTCGTCGCCGTCATCGGCGACGGCGCCCTCACCGGCGGCATGGCCTACGAGGCGCTCAACAACCTCGGCCACACCGACAGCCGGGCGATCATCATCCTCAACGACAACGGCCGGTCCTACGCCCCCACCGTCGGGCGGCTCACCGCCAGCGTCTCGCGGCTCCGCCTCGACCCGCGCTACCTCCGCCAGCGCCGCCGCGCCGAGGAGATCGTGCGCCAGGTCCCCATGGTCGGCCAGCACGTCGCCTGGGGCCTCGCCGGCGCCCGGGCCGGGCTCCGCGAGATGTTCGAGCCGCCGATCTTCTTCGAGACCCTCGGCGTCCGCTACAGCGGACCCTTCGACGGCCACGACATCCCCCGCCTCGAGGAGGCGCTGCGCAACGCCGCCGAGTTCGACGGCCCCATCGTCGTGCACGTCCTCACCAAGAAGGGCAAGGGCTACCCGCCGGCCGAGCAGGACACCGAGAAGCACCTCCACGACACGTCGGGCGTCTTCAACCCGGAGATCGGCCCGCAGCCCAAGGGCCCGGGTGCCCCGTCGTACACGTCGGCCTTCACCGAGGCCATCGTGAAGGAGGGCGAGGCCCGACCCGAGCTCGTCGCCATCACCGCGGCGATGCCCGGCTCCACCGGCCTCCTCCCGTTCGAGGAGCGCTTCCCGGAGCGCTTCGTCGACGTCGGCATCGCCGAGCAGCACGCCGTCACCTCGGCGGCCGGCATGGCCATGGGCGGTCTCCGCCCGGTGGTCGCCGTGTACTCGACCTTCCTGAGCCGGGCGTTCGACCAGGCCAACCTCGACGTCGGCCTCCACCACCTGCCGGTCGTCTACTGCCTCGACCGCGCCGGCATCACCGGCGACGACGGCCCCTCGCACCACGGCATCCTCGACATGGTGCTGCTCTCGAAGGTGCCGGGCATGACGATGTTCGCCCCCTCCTCGTACCAGGAGCTCCAGGTCCAGCTGCACGACGCGCTCGACCTCTGCGACGGCCCGGTGTCGCTGCGCTGGCCCAAGACGGCGGCGCCCACCGTCGAGGAGAGCGAGGTCGGCCACGGCCTCGCCGGTCGCAAGGCCCGCAACGGCGGCGACGTGTGCCTGATCGGGGTCGGCAAGATGTTCGGCTCGTGCCTCGAGGCCGCCGAGCTGCTCGCGGCCGACGGCATCGACGCCACCGTGTGGGACCCCCGGGTCATCAAGCCGCTCGATCCGGCGATGCTCGACGACGCCGCCACGTTCGACGTCGTCGTCACCGTCGAGGACGGCCTGCGCGAGGGCGGCATCGGCGATGCCATCGCCCACGCGGTCGCCGACCGCACCCTCGGCACCGGCCGCACCCCCCGGGTCTCGGTCAACGGCGTGCCCACCGAGTACCTGGCCCACGGCAAGCCCGACGCCATCCTCCAGGCCCTCGCCCTCGATCCCGAGGGCATCGCGGCCACCACGCGCACGCTCCTGGGCTGACGTTCGGCGCCCGCGCGGGCGGCGGCTACCGTGCGTTCACCAGCACGGCGAAGGGGATGATCACACGTGGCGAGTCGACCGGTTCGAGTCGGAGCGACGTGGCGCGGGGTGGTCTTGGCCACCGGCGCCGCACTGGCGGTGACCGCCCTCCCGTCGGTGGCGGCCGCCCAGGCCGCACCCTCCGGGTCGGTGCCGGCCCCCGTGGAGGCGTTCCCGGCACCGGGCTCGCAGACCGCTGATCCGGCCACCTCGATCACGCTCACCGGGGCTGCGCCGAGCGACATCGGCGCCGTCACGGCCACGGGCTCGGCCAGCGGCCGCATCGCCGGCACGCTCTCCGCCCTGCCCGACGGGCGAGGCGTCGTGTTCGACCCGCGCGCCGACCTCCAGCCCGGTGAGACGGTCACGGTCGACGCCGCGTCGGCCACCGTCGCCGACGCCGACGGCTACTCCTTCACGGTCGGCACCCCGGCCGACCACCCCGGCCTCCAGCTCGCCGACGAGGCCGCCGCCCCGAGCGCGGCCGCCGACGCCGCCGACCGGTTCGCCTCCCGGCCCGACCTGCTCCCGCCGGGCATCACCATCACGTCGCCGTCCACCACCAGCAGCGACGGCCTCCTGTTCACCACGCCTCGGGCCACCGCCGGATCCGACCAGGGCATCCACGTCCTCGACGACCAGGGCGAGACGGTCTGGTTCCACCCGGTCACCGCACCCGGCGTGGTGTCGGGCGATGCGTTCGTCGACCGCTACCTCGGCAAGCCGGCGCTCCTCTGGTTCGAGGGCACCGCGCCCTACGGCGCCGGCAGCTACCGCGGCGAGTGGATCGCGGTCGACCAGAGCTACCAGGAGATCGGGCGGATCCGGATGGGGAACGGCTACCAGGCCGACATCCACGACCTGTACCTGACCGATCAGGGCACCGCCTACCTGATGGCGTACAACCCGCTCAGCTGCACGGGGACCGGCGCGTTCGCCGGCTGCCCCGAGGGCACCACGGTCCTCGACGCCGTGCTCCAGGAGGTCGACCTCACGACGGGCGCGGTCCTGTGGGAGTGGCACAGCCTCGACCACGTCCCGCTCAGCGCCTCGGCCGTCTCGATCGAGAACGGCCTCTGGGACTACTTCCACGTGAACTCGGTGGCGCTCGACGTCGACGGCGACGTGCTGATCTCGTCTCGCAACGCCTCGGCCGACTACAAGGTCGACCGCCAGACCGGCGCCGTCATCTGGTCGTTCGGCGGCGCCGCCCGGGCGGAGTCGCTCACGATCATCGGGGACTCGGGCGCGGTCCAGGGTCCGGACTTCCCGCACCACCTGCGCTCGCTCGGCGGCGGCACCTACACGTACTTCGACAACGGCAACCGCCGCGGCCACTCGCGGGGCGCCGTCGTCACGATCGACGAGGGGGCGAAGACCGCCACGTACGAGCAGATCCTGCGCTCGACGCCCGACCTGCTCGGGCCGACCCAGGGCACGATGCAGACGCTGGCCAGTGGGCACCACCTCGTGGCCTGGGGCGGGCTCGGTGCCGCCACCGAGTTCGACGCCGCCGGCACCCCGGGCTTCCGGTTCAGCCTCAGCGGGGCGAGCTACCGCATCTACCGGTTCCCGTGGACCGGCGCCCCCGCCACGCCCCCGGACGTGGTGGCGACGGCCAACGGCTCGAACCTGTCCGTGTCGGCCAGCTGGAACGGCGACACCCGCACGGCCAAGTGGCGGATCCTGACCGGAGCCTCGGCATCGAGCCTGCAGACCGCGGCCACCGTGGACCGCACCGGGTTCGAGACCACGACCACGGTGCCGAGCGGGCGCTTCCTGGCCGTCCAGGCCCTCGACGCCGACGGCAAGGTGATCGGGCGGACCGAGACCAAGCGGTCGGCCGCCTGGTTCCAGCCCGCGGCCGCCCCCGCCGTGAACGGGACGTACCAGCCGCTGGTGGGCGACTTCGCCGGGTCGCGCAACGACGACGTCGTCTACTACGCCCCCGGCGCGGCGAAGGACTTCCTCCACGTGGCCGACGGCCAGGGCGGCTTCACCTCCCTCGACCTGCCGGCGGTCAACGGCTCGTACACCCCGCTCGTGGGCGACTTCGTCGGCGACGAGCGCGACGAGATCCTCTACACGGCCAAGGGCTCGACCACGGCCTACCTCGTCCGCTTCGATCGCAACGCCCGCTCGGCGGCCCCGGTCGTGGCCTCGGCCCCGATCACGGTCCCGGCCAAGGTGACCCAGGCCTTCGTCCTGCCCCACCGGGTGAACTACGGCGGCCCCCACGCCGAGGTGTTCTGGTACGCCGCCGGCTCCGCGCCCGACCGGATCGACGCCATCACGTGGCCGATCGACGGCACACCGGTCGTCACCAGCCGGAGCGTGTCGGTCGGCGGGACCTACCAGCCGATCGTCGGCGACTACGACGGCAACGGCTACGCCGACGTCTTCTGGTACGCCCCCGGGCCGGCAGCCGACACGACCTGGTTCCTGGCCGGCAACGGCCGCCGCTCCGAGTCGCAGCTCTCCAACCCGACGCCGGTGGCCGGCAGCTACCAGGTGCTGACCGGCAACTTCGTCGGCGACCCGGCCACCGATGAGGTGCTGTTCCACAAGGCCGGCCAAGGTGCCGACTCGCTGTGGAGCCTCAAGACCGGCCGGCCGTCCTCGCGGACCGTCACCACCTCGCTCACCGGCAACGCCTACGTGCTCGAGGGCGGCGTCGACCGGGTGATGTCCTGGTCGCCGGGCCAGAGCCCGTCGATCTGGTCGTTCGACCCCGCGTCGGCCACCCAGGCCAGCGGCAACGCAGCCGTCGGCTCCGGCTACCGGCCCGTGATCGGCGGGTTCACCGGGGCCGCCGGCACGTCGTCGGTGCTCTGGTACGCCCCCGGCCCCGCTCCGGAGCTGCTCTACCGCGGCGACTGACGCCGCTCGGAGCGGGCGGCGTCAGTCCGTGTAGAAGGGGTTCTCGCCGGCGTCGTGGTCGGTGGTGTCGACGACGTCGGTGATCTCGGGGATGTGCTCGAGGATCGCCTTCTGGATGCCCTCGCGGAGGGTGACGGCGCTGACCGCGCAGCCCTGGCAGCCGCCGCCCATGGTGACGACGGCCGTGGTGTCGCGGACCTCGACCAGCGAGGCGAAGCCGCCGTGCGAGGCCAGGGCCGGGTTGATCTGCTGGTCGAGCAGCTGCTGGACCCGCTCGGTGACGGTGCCGGTGAGCTCGATGTCGAGGTTGGCCAGCGGGTCGGGCCGGTTCGGGTTGCGGATGACGAGGCCCCCCTGGCCCTCGGCGGAGGGCAGGTCGAGGGTGGCGCCCCACAGGGCGTCGACGCTGTCGGCGGGGACCATCACGATCAGGTCGCCCTGGTTGTAGATCACGTCGTCGTCGGCGGCCTCGGACCGCTCCTCGAACGACAGGTCGTAGGCGTACTCCACGCCCCGGGTGCCGGTGACGGCGACCCGCAGGCCCAGGGCGTCGGGGTCGTCCTCGGCCTGGAGGATGCTCAGCACCTGGACGAGCGCGGCGTCGGTCACGCGCAGGGGCACCGGCTTGGTGGCGGTGGTGGTGTCGGCGGAGTTCTGGGCGTCTTCCATGGTCTCCTCAGGCTACCGGCGACCCGTTCGGGAACGGCCACCCGGAACGGCCACCCGGAGCGGATCGGTCCCGGTGGCCGGGCGCCGGGCCGGTCCCGAGGTGCGCCGGACCGGACGAACACCGTGGTCAGGCTCCGATCAGGCAGTCGACGAGAACCGGAAACGTGCAGTCGGTACAGTCCCGGCAACCCTCTGCCCTTCCTCCTCCCCCGGCGATGGCCATGACCCGACTCCGCCTCACCTCGATCCGCGCCCGCGTGGACCACGCGACCGCCTTCTTCTGTCCCGACTGCGGCGGCGACCGCGTCGGCGAGGTCTGCGACGGCCGCCGACGCCTGGCGGTCGCCGGGCTGCCGGTCCTGCCGTGGACCAAGGGCGACGGCCAGGTCCGGTGCACGACCTGCGCCACGGTCCACCCCATCAGCTGCCTCGAGGTGCTCACCTCGGAGGATCTGGCGAAGCGCCTCGTGGACCTGACCCGCATCCTCGCCGCCACCACCGTGCGAGCCGGCGACCCGGGCGACCGGGCCATGCGGCGCCGGGCGGTCCAGCACGTGCGCACGGTGATCCCCGGCTACCACCAGAACCGGCTCGATGCCGACATGGTGGCGCTCGACCCGGCGGGCGTCGCCGTCCACGTGACGCCTCTGGCCAACGCCCTCGAGGTGGCGGGCAAGGAGCGGCTCGTGGCCGACATGGTGCAGGTGGCGCTCGCCGCGCACACGATCACGCCGCACCAGCGCTGGCTGCTCGACCGGGTCGGCACGTCGCTCGGCCTCACGCCCATGCACGTCACCGGGATCATCTCGGCCGTCGCCGCGTCGGCCGAGCCGAGCCACGAGGACCCGGCCGACCGCCCGTAGCGCCGCCCGACCGTGCCCGCAGGGATGGCCGGGCGTCTACCTTGCCTCCCATGGCAACGATCGAGCTCACCGCCGAGGACGGCCACGTCCTGACGGCGCACCGCAGCGATCCGATCGGCACCCCGCAGGGTGCCGTGGTCGTGATCCAGGAGATCTTCGGGGTCAACGACCACATCCGCTCGGTCACCGACCGCTTCGCCGACGCCGGCTTCGTGGCCGTGGCGCCCGCCCTGTTCGACCGGGTGCAGCCCGGCACCGAGCTGGCCTACGACGCCCCCGGCGCCGAGGCCGGCAAGGACCTCGCCTGGAACCTCCCGATGGACCACCCGCTCACCGACATCACCGCCGCGGCGGACCTGCTCGCGGCCGAGGTCGGGGGTGCGGCCAACGTGGGCGCCGTGGGGTTCTGCTACGGCGGGATGCTCAGCGCGGCGATGGCCAGCCGCCGCGCCCGCCACCTCGGCGCGGCGGTCGCCTACTACCCGTCGATGGCGGCCCAGCTCCTGGTGAAGGACCAGCCGCACATCCCGCTGCTGGTCCACCTGGGCGAGCTCGACCCGCGGGTCACGCCGGCCGATGGGGAGGCGCTCGCCGCCCGCTGGCCCGAGGCCTCGTTCCACACCTACCCGGCCGGCCACGGCTTCAACTGCGAGCTGCGGGACGACCACCACCCGGAGGCGTCGGCCCTGGCCTGGGAGCGCACGATCGCCTTCCTCCACGCCCACCTCGAAGGAGGCGAATGACATGCGGATCCTGGTGACCGGAGCCGGAAGCGGGATCGGGCGGGCCACCGCCGAGGTCCTCACCGAACGGGGCCACGAGGTCGTGGCCACCGCGCGCCGGCTGGACGTGCTCGACGACCTCGACGTGGCCCAGCGCCTGGCGCTCGACGTCACGGACGACGCCTCGGTCGCAGCGTGCGTGGCCGAGGCCGGACGCATCGACGCGCTCGTCAACAACGCTGGCATCACGGAGACCGGCCCGATGGAGACGTACCCGCACGAGGTGCTGCTCAAGATGTTCGAGACGAACGTCTTCGGGCCGATGCGGATGGTCCGGGCGCTCGTGCCCGCGATGCGCGAGCGGGGCGAGGGCGTCGTCGTCAACGTCACCTCGGTCGAGGGCCGGGTCGCCGCGCCCCTGGCCGGCGGCTACTGCGGCACCAAGCACGCGCTCGAGGCGCTGTCGGAGTCGCTGGCGTTCGAGGTCGGCCACTTCGGCGTGCGCGTCGTCATCGTCGAGCCCGGCTACATCGCCCCCGGCATGCGCAACGCGGTGCGCCACGGCGAGGACGGCACCGTCTACGAGGAGCTGCGCCGGCAGTGGAGCGGCGCCGACGAGACGATGGTGGGTCCCGGCGGCCGTCCCGGTCCCGAGCTGGTGGGCCACGCCATCGCCGACGCGATC
This sequence comes from Acidimicrobiales bacterium, assembly GCA_035555395.1. Taxonomy (GTDB): domain Bacteria; phylum Actinomycetota; class Acidimicrobiia; order Acidimicrobiales; family Iamiaceae; genus Aquihabitans. The sequence continues at coordinate 1,542 of DATMGQ010000084.1, read as the reverse complement.
GCCGATCCCGACACGCCCCTGCGGGTCCCGGTGGGCGCCGACGCCGAGATGGTCCTCGGCGCGCGCAAGCAGCTCGGCGACGCCGAGTTCACGAGCGCGATGCGGGAGCTGCTGGGCCTCGACTGGTAGCGGCGGGTCCTTCGGCCCTGGTGCGGTCCTCCCCGTCGGCGGACGATGGAGCGGCACCGAGATCGGAGGTCCGCCATGGACGTGCTCGTCGTACAGGCATCGAAGCACGGCTCGACCGAGGTCATCGCCGGGCTCATCGCCGACCGGCTGGTCGAGCGGGGCCACGCCGCGACCGTGTTCGACGCCGAGGCCGCGGACGACCTGGATCGCGCCGAGCTCGGCCGCCGGGACGCGGTCGTCATCGGCAGTGCCGTCTACCTGGGCCACTGGCTCAAGCCGGCTCGCCGGTTCGTCGACCACCACGCCGACGAGCTCGCCGACCGGCCGGTGTGGCTGTTCTCGAGCGGGCCGCTGGAGAAGGCGCCGACCGCCGACGACGAGCCCGTCGAGGTCCACGCGATCGAGGAGCAGCTCGACGTCCGCGACCACCGCATCTTCAACGGCGCCCTGGACCGCCACGACCTGAACCTCGCCGAGCGCGCCGCGATGAAGCTGGTGGGCGAGCACGAGGGCGACTACCGCGACCCGGAGGCCATCCGGGCCTGGGCCGACGACATCGCCAACGCACTGGTCTGACCGCACCCCGGCCGCGCGGAGGTCCGGGGGCTGGAAAGATGGGCGCGCCGCCGGACATGGGACGGCGATGGCGATGGCGGAGGACCCGGTGGCGGGCGGAGACGTGGCGACGAGCACCGGGTCGGGCCGCACCGCCGATCCCGCCGAAGCGGCGTTCCGGGCCGCCTACGGCGAGCACCTGGCCGAGATCTGGCGCTTCGTGCGCCGCCGGTGCGACGGCAGCGCCGACGCCGACGACGTGACCGCCGAGGTGTTCGCCGTCGCCTGGCGCCGCCGCCACGACCTCCCGCCCCACGACGAGGTGCGCCTCTGGCTCTACGGCGTGGCCCGCAAGGTCCTCGCCAACCAGCAGCGGTCGGCCCGCCGCCGCGACCGCCTGCACCTGCGAGCGGCCGAGGCGGCGATGACCGCCCCCGCCGCGCACGCCGGACCGGCGGACGACTCCGCCGGCGACGCGCTCTGGGCCGCGCTCGCGAGCCTGGACGAGGACGACCGGGAGCTGCTCCTGCTCCGCACCTGGGACGGCCTCCCCGTGACCGACCTGGCGGTGCTGCTGGCCTGCACGCCGAACGCCGTCTCGCTCCGGCTCCACAAGGCCCGCCGCCGCCTCGCCGCCGCGCTCGACGCCCTCGACGCCGCCGGCCGATCGACAGATCCACCCGCCTCCCGGACATCCCTCCACCGATCCCCGAGCCCGGAAGGAGGGGCCCGATGACCGATGACCACGACGAGCTGCTGACCAGCCTGGCTCGCCTCGCGCCGGCCGCCGATCCTCCCCCCGAGCCCGGATCGTCCCGCTACGACTCGATCCTGGAGCGCGCCATGACCGCCACCGAC
>DATMGQ010000083.1:0-15946 GCA_035555395.1 Acidimicrobiales bacterium | reverse complement strand
ATCGCTGCCACCAACCCGGGCCCGGCCTTCCCGGCCACCGCCACCACCAGCAACTCCGAGTCGGACCTGCTGGACATGGTGCAGTCGAGCCAGGCGGCCAAGTACGTCGGCCGCGGCGCGCTCTTCGCCACCCGCGTGGCGTCGTCGATCGTGCCGAAGCTCCCGAACCTGATCCTCGACTACGCCTCGGCCAAGTTCCCGGACATGGTCACCATGGGCGCCCTCACGATCATCTCGAACGTGTACGGCAACCCGGCGGCGTCGATCCCGGCTGGCACGGTCGACGGCCTCCCCGTCGGCATGCAGGTCCTGGGCAAGCACCACCAGGACGAGCTGCTCTTCGACGTCGCCCTCTCGGTGGAGCGCAACCGCCCCTGGCCGATGGTCGCCCCGCCCGTCGCCGCCGCCACCGCCAACGCCTGACCCACCCCGAATCGGGTCGTCTGTGCCGCATGGGGCGGCTCAGGTGACCTGATTCCGCACGCCTGCCCTGAATCGGGTCGTCTGTGCCGCATGGGGCGGCTCAGGTGACCTGATTCGGCGGGACGGCGTGCGGGAGGGTCAGATGGCTCGGTCTCGGTCGACCCAGTGGGGGTCGCGGAGCTGGCGCTTGGTGAGCTTGCCGGCCTCGCTGCGGGGGAGGTCGGCGTGGACCTCGAAGCTGCGGGGGACCTTGTAGCCGGCGACGCGCTCGCGGCAGAACGCCTCGAGGTCGGCGGCGAGGGCGTCGGACCAGACGTGCCCGTGGCGGAGGACGAGCGCGGCGTGGACGGCCTCACCCATCTCGTCGTCGGGGATGCCGAAGACCGCGGCGTCGGCGACGGCCCGGTGGTCGGTGAGGACCGCCTCGATCTCGGCGGGGTAGATGTTCACCCCGCCGGACACGATCATGTCGATCTTGCGGTCGCTCAGGAACAGGTAGCCCGCGTCGTCGACGTAGCCGACGTCGCCGAGGGTCCCGAGGCCGCCGGTGCGGTGCGCGCTCGCTGTCTTCTCGGGGGCGTTGTGGTACTCGAAGTCCGAGCCGAGCAGGTTCCGGAACCAGACCTCGCCGGTCTCGTTGACGCCGAGCAACTCGCCGTCGGGCCCGTGGATCACGATCTCGACGACGGTGAGCGGACGGCCGACGCTGCCCGGCCGCTCGAGCCACTCCTCGGCGCTGATCAGCGAGATGAAGCCGCCCTCGGTGCCTCCGTAGTACTCGGAGATCTTCGGGCCGACCCACTCGATCATCCGGCGCTTCACCGAGGGCGAGCACGGTGCGGCCCCGTGGATGATCTGCACGAGCGACGAGCCGTCGAACCCGGCCCGGACGTCATCGGGGAGCTCGAGCATCCTGATCATCTGGGTCGGGACGAGGTGGACGTTGGTGACGCCGTGCTCGTCGATGAGCGCGAGGACCTCGGCGGCGTCGAACCGGTGCTGGAGCACGATCGTGGCGCCGCACAACAGGGCGAACACGCCGAAGGCCCATTGTGCGGAGTGGTAGAGCGGGCCGCACACCAGCTGGACGATGGGGTCGCCGGGCTTCACGCCGATGGTGGGCGCCATGGTGTGGGCGATGAGCAGCAGCACCTCGGGCGGGCCGCCGATGGCGCTGAGCGCAGACCGCACCCCCTTCGGCCAGCCGGTCGTGCCCGACGTGTAGAACATCGGCCCGCCGCGCTGGGGGTCGACCAGCGCGGCACCGCTCGCGGCTCGCACCGCGTCGTCGTAGCGCTCGAACCCGGAGGGCACGGCGCCGTCGCCGGCGAGGAGGCGGCAGCGGACGCGGGGGACGTCGGCGTCGATGAGGGCGTGGACCATCACGTCGGCGAACCGCTCGTCCACCACGACGGCCGCAGCGTCGGCGTCGGCCAGGACGTAGGCGACCTCCCGGGCCACCCAGTGCCAGTTGAGCGGCACCATCAGCCAGCCGCCGTGAGCGCAGGCGAGGGTGAGCTCGAGGAGCTCGACCTGGTTTCCGAGCATGGCCACGACCGAGTCGCCGACGCGCAGGCCCCGGTCCTCGAGCGCGTGGACGAGCCGGGTGACGCGGTCGTCGAGCTGGATCCACGACGTGGTGCCGCGCCCGTCGACCACCGCGGGCTCGTCACCCCGCGCGGCCACGATGTCGGCGAGCAGCGCGGTCACGGCAGGAAGCTCCCGTGGAACCCGAACGGGACCCGGCGTGCGAGGTGCACGCGGGCGACCTCGTCCATCGTGGCGGCGTCGAGCACCACCACGTCGCTCTGCTCGGTGCCGCGGTCGTGGACGAAGTTGAGCAGCCAGCCTGCGTCCTCGTCGGCCGATGCGGGGTCGGCGGCGAACACGGCCTCGCCGCAGACCTGGCCGGGGCCGTAGCGCCGGGTCGTGGTCGTGCCGGCGTGCAGGTCGAACTTGGTGACGCCGTCGAACGGCGGCTGGCCCTCGGCGAACCCGGTGCTGTGGCCGCCGTAGCCGTAGCGGTGGGGCAGGCCGGCGAAGGCGTCGTTGATGCGGGGGAAGTCCGTGGGCCGGTCGTCGAGCTGCTCGTCGACGACGGTGCCCGCAACGGGGTCGATCCTCCAGCGGTGGAGCATGGGCTGCACCGACGGATCGACCTCGGTCTCGTCGAACGAGGCGTTGAGCTGCGACGAGCGGCACCCGACCACCTCGATGGCGTCGGTGCCCGGCACGTCGTGGGCGTTCAGGAAGTGGAACACCCAGAACGGGTCCACCGCGATCCAGCGCGTCGTGCTGCCGGGTGCGCCCCGCTCGAGCACGCCGATGCGCGCCCCGCGGTCGGCGTCCCAGTAGAAGCCGGTGCCCCCGGCGACGAGCGCCTGCACGTCCATGACCGCCGGCAGGTCGAAGATCAGCACCTTGGTCTCGGTGATCACGAAGTCGTGCATCATCACCGACGCCGGGAGGTCGACCTCCGTGGACCAGGTGAGGGTCCCGTCCGGGGCCGCGGCGTGCACCCGGAGGAACGGCGGGAAGGGCGAGGCGCCGAAGAAGACCATCTCACCCGTCCGCGGGTCGATCTTCGGATGCGCCGTCATCGGCCCCTGCAGCGCGCCGGCGAAGTCGTACTCGCCGACCGTGCTGAGGTCCGGCGCGATCTCGGTGGGCCCGCAGGCCTCCAGCAGGGCGAGGATCCGCCCGGCGTGGCGGACCACGTGGGTGTTGGCCGTGTTCTTCACCGGACCGGCCTTGGCGAAGACGTCGTCGGGCGGGAGCCGGAACTCGGCGATCCCGCCGAAGAGGGCGTGGCCGGCCTCGACCTCGGCCTCCAGCCCGGCCGACCGGATCCAGCGGTTGGCGTAGGAGGCGCCGCCCTCGCCGTCGAACGTGAGGCCGTGGAGCATGCCGTCGCCGTCGAAGAGGTGGTAGCGGGTGATGGGCGGGAACCGGGCGTTCGGGCCGTTGCGCAGGAAGGTGCCGCGGAGCCCGGCGGGCAGCACGCCCGAGACCGGGAGGTCGGCGTCGTCTCGCTCGTCGGCCACCGGGGCGAAGGTGCCCTGGAGCCACGGGCTCGACGCGAACGGGTCGACGGGAGCATCCGGGGTGACGGTCATGGGCCGAACGGTAGCAACGCAGCGCCGACGGTGAACGGTGTTCACCACGAAGCGCTCCCAAGGGCCGGCCGCGCCCCGCCGGTACGATCGATGGGTGCCCACCGCCGACCGCCCTCCGCTGCAGCGCGATGCGATCATCGCCGCGGCCCGCTCGCTGATCATCGCCGACGGGCTCGAGGCGCTGTCGCTGCGGAAGCTGGCCGCCGAGCTCGGGGTCACCGCACCGGCGCTCTACGCCCACGTCCTCGACAAGCAGGACCTGCTGCGCGCCCTGGCCGAGGGCGAGTTCGAGGCGCTCGTCGCCCGCTTCGACGCCCTCGCCGACCTCGACCCGATCGCCCGCATCAAGGGCCACGGCCGCGCCTACGTCGAGCACGCCCGGGAGAACCCCGAGCTGTTCCGGGTCATGTTCCTGTTCCCGCCGGAGCTGGGTCCGGCCACGGTGCCCGCCGGCGTCGAGCTGCCCGGCGCCACCAAGGCGTTCGAGGCCGCGGCCAGCGCGGTCGAGGACGCCATCGCCGCTGGCGAGATCGACTCGGACGACCCGCTGCTGGTGGCGCTCACCCTGTGGAGCGGCACGCACGGCGTGGCCAACGTGCTGCAGCTCGGGTTCGGCCTTCCACCCGAGCTCGAGGACGCCATGATCGACGAGGTGACCGAGCGGCTCCTCGCCGGCTACCGCCCGTGACCCGGCCCCTGCCCGACGGCGCGCCGTGCCCGTGCGGGCGCCCCGCCGCCTACGACGCCTGCTGCGGCCGCATCCACCGCGGCGAGGCCCCCGCCGCCACGGCCGAGGCGCTCATGCGGTCCCGCTACAGCGCGTTCGCCGTGGGCGACATGGCGTACCTGGCGCACTCGTGGCACCCCGACACCACGCCCCGCCGCATCCACGACGACCCGACCCGCCGCTGGACCGGCCTCGACGTGCTGGCCACCACGAAGGGCGGCCTGCTCGACCAGGAGGGCACCGTCGAGTTCGAGGCGCACCACACGGGCGGCGCCGACGACGAGCCCGGCGACCACGTCGTCCACGAGGTCAGCACGTTCACCCGCGTCGACGGCCGCTGGGTCTACGTCGGCCGCACCGACTGACCGCGCCGGATCGACCAGCCCCCGACGCGCTCGCTCAGGCGCGGAGGGAGACGAGGTACTGGCCGCCGCCGGGGTCGACCTCGGCGGTGACGTCGAGACCGGGCTCGAGGCGGGAGATGCGGTCGACCAGCCACTCGGCGGCGGCGTCGGCATCGGCCTCGGTGGGGCAGCGGGCCATGACCTCGCGACCGCCCTTGCGGGCCAGGCGCTCGACGCTGGCGATGATGGGTGCCGGGTCGACCACGAACAGGTCGTCGGACCACGGGACCTCCGGCGAGGTGGCGCCCTTGCCGGTGTTGCACCCGCGGTGCGCCAGGCGGTCGGGGCCGGCCCCGCCCGACTTCGCCTTGGCCTTGGCCTTCGCCTTGGTGATCCGGGTGTCGACGCTCGGCCCGCGGGGGTCGTTCACGGACATGCCGGGATCGACGGGCTCGTCGCAGAGCCAGCATCGCCAGCCGTCTGCGTCGCCGATGTCCTGGAGGCTGCTCGCTCGGGCCATGCCTGCGACGGTACCGGCCCGTCGCCTGCCGGCAGGGTGGCGCCTCGAGCGATGGCTCCGAGGGTGACGGCGAAGCCGAGCAGCTGCACCGGCGAGAGCGACTGGCCGAGCACGGCCCAGCCCATCACGGCGCCGGTCACCGGCGCGGCCAGCCCGAGCAGGGGCGGGGCCGGCGCGGGCAGCTTGCGGATGCCGTCGAACCACAGCACGTAGGCGACGCCCGTCGCCACCAGGCTCAGGTAGGCGAAGCCGACGAGGTGCTCGCCCGTCAGACGGGGCGGCGCCCCCTCGGCCACGAGGGCGACCGGCAGGAGCAGGGCACCGGCCATCGTCAGCTGCCAGCCCGTGGCCGCGATGCGGTTGGGCGGCGTCGGGAAGCGCTTGGTGAGCACGACTCCCATGGCGAACGAGACGTTGGCGCCGAGCGCGAGGAGCACGCCGACCGGGTCGAGCCCGGCACCCGGGCGCACCACCACCAGGCCGACGCCGATGGCGGCGATGACGCCGGTGAGCAGCTCGTGGCGCCGAGGCGAGCGCCGGACCACCGCCCATGAGAACGCGGTCACCAGGAGGGGCTGGACGCCGCCGGCGGCCGCGGCGACCCCGCCGGGCAGGCGGTACACGGCGCCGATCAGGAGCGGGAAGAACAGGCCGAAGTTGCACAGCGCCAAGAGCGCGGTCTGCCCCCACTCGATGCCGCTCGGCCGCCAGCGGGAGCTCAGCCGCCCGATGGCCAGCAGCAGGAGCCCGGCCGGGGCGACGCGGACCGCGGCGACGAGCAGCGGCCGACCGGCCGGCAGCAGCTCGGTGACGGTGACGTAGGTCGTGCCCCAGGCGATCGGGGCGAGCACCGTGCGCAGCGCGGTCGTCTTCATGCTGACTATCTTAACGTTGAGCTAATCATGGTCAAGATGTCGGCGGTAGGGTCGGATCGTGGCCCGTCACCAAGCCGATGCCGTCGACCGGATCCTCGAGCAGTGGGCCGAGGTCCGCCCGCGCTTCGACATGTCGCCGGTGGGGGTCATCGGACGGGTCTCCCGGCTCTCGCGGCTCATCGACAAGCGCCTGGGCGAGAACTTCGGCGAGCACGGCCTCCAGGACTGGATGTACGACGTCCTCGCCACCTTGCGCCGCGGTGGACCGCCCTACGAGCTCACCGCCGGCGACCTCGTCGCCCGGACGATGGTCACCACGGGGGCGATGACCAACCGCATCGACCGGCTCGAGGCGCTGGGCTTCGTCGAGCGCCGTCCGGGCCACGACCGCCGCACGGTCATCGTCGCCCTCACCGACGCCGGCCGGGCCAAGGTCGATGAGGTCTCCACCAGCCACATGGCCACCGAGCGCGACCTCCTCGCCGCCCTCACCCCCAAGCAGCAGGACCAGCTCGCCACCCTGCTCCGCACCGTCCTCCTCAGCCTCGACGACACCCCACCCGAGTAGCCAGCACGCGCCCCAGTGGTGGTGGGTCAGGCCTCGTCGCTCGATCGAGCCGGGTCGGTCCTCGTGCGAATCGATCGGTTCTTGTCGTCGAACGACACCCTGAGGGTGCAGAACGTCGACAAGAACCGTCACCGGGCCGAACTTGTCGTCGAACGACACCCTGAAGGTGCAGAACGTCGACAAGAACCGAAACCGGGCGGCCGAGGTCAGGACTGGCGGGCGGCTCGTTCCTGTTCGGCGATGGCCTTGCCCATGCGGAAGAAGCTGGCGAAGACGCCGGGGAGGCCGCGGAGGGCACCGGCGACGTCGGCGCCGTGGGAGACCCGGTAGGTGCTGGGACGGGGGCCGATGCGGTCGGCCATCCAGCAGGAGTGGAGCAGCAGGCCGGGGTTGAAGCCCGGGGCGGTGGCTCGGGCGAGGGGGCCGGCCTCGATGTGGAGGGCGTCGAAGACCTGGATCTCCTTGTCGCCGTCCTGGTGGACGACCACGACGACGTACCCGTCGTCGGGGTCGTCGGCGCCGACGCGGGGGACGAACGTCGGAGGTGACGGGAACGCGCCGTCGGCGTAGGTCCACACCTCGGCGACCTTCATCGACTCGAGGTCGAAGCGGGCGAGCGTGCCGGGCACGGCACCCTCGGGCAGGTCGGCCGGGGCGACGGCGCCGTCGGTGGCCGTCCCGTAGAGCCGCCACCACTCCTCGGGGATGAGGTCGGGGTCGAAGCCGGCGGCGGCGTACCAGAGCTGGCGCTGGCGGTTCCGGGCGGCGGCGGTGGACGTGTCGGTCGTGGGGAGGATGCCGCCCCAGACCCGGTCGACGTCCATGGCGGTCTCGGCGTCGTGGACCTCGCCGGTGGCCAGGTCGATCTCGTAGCGGCCGACCACGGCGGGCTGGAGCATGAGCGCCACCATGCCCTCGTAGTCCTGCTCGATCGGTTGCTGGTTGCGGTGGTCGAGCTGGTCGTGGGTCAGCGTCACCATGAGGTCGCCGAGCGGCGCGTGCTGGAGAGCGACGCGCAGGCGGCCGTCGACCTCCTCGTAGTCGGCGTAGAGGTGGCCGGTGGGCATCGGCAGCTGGACCTCGAGGGCCCGGACCGCGTCGCCGGGCGGCGTGCCGCGCAGGTCCTCCTTGGCGACGATCCAGAGCGAGGTGTGCTCCTGGATCCGCCGGGCGCGGGGCTTGCCCTGCATCATCTCGGGCTCGACCACGAACGGGAGGTCGCTGAAGACGAGGTGGTGCTCGGTGGCCTTGATGTCGTGGATCGAGTCGAACTCGGACATGCCCTCGACCCGCCAGCGGCGCACCGGGCCGTCGAGCCCCCAGCGGGCGATCCACGTCTCCTTGGGCACGCCGGGCGGCGCGATCTGCGTGTAGTTGACGAAGTAGAGCGCCCGCTCCTCGAAGTCCGAGGCCGGGTGCGCCGCCACCGCGCACAGCGGCTCGAACACGCCCGGCGCGGCCTGGAGCCACTCGCCGTTGCTGCCGACCGGTGTGAGGAAGCGGAGGGTCTCGGGGTCGATCTCGATCGGCCGGCCGGCGTCGTAGCCCACGAACATCCGGCCCTCGATCGCCTGCACGTTGGTGTTGGCCAGGTTGGTCACGCCGAACGGCGAGAGCTCCATGAACGCGACCCGGCGGAAGAGGAAGCCCAGCCGGCGCTTGATCCGCTGGAGGGGCGTGTCGATGATCCGGTGCTGGACGGCGATGCGGCCGTGGCGGTCCGGGACCAGGTGGATCTTCTCGATGAGGCCGGCCTCGGCGAACCAGTGGCCCTCGGGCGCCCGCTTGTCCGGGCCGACCACGAACACCGAGCCCTCGACGTCGGTGGGCCAGTGCCCCTCGACCACGACGAGCGCGTGGTCGCGCTCGCCTTGGCCCCGGAACAGGTTCTTGGTGAGCGTTGCCATGTCTTCCCCCGGCTCCACGGTGCGCCCGCTCGCACTGCGCTAAACAGTGTTCACCCCGTACCATCTCGGCGCAAGGCCAGGTCAGGGGACTCGGCAACCGCTCCGCTCGCGGAGCAGACGACACGGAGCTTGGGGGCAACGTGAGGCGAACTGCGATCCTGGCCGCGACCTTGGCTGCGTCCGTGCTCACCGCCTCGGTGCTCGCCGGGTGCAGCGAGCCTGCGCCCGAGGCGAAGACCGGGATGAGCAAGGGCACCACCGACGCGGCCGAGGCGTGCGAGGGCGCCGCCCTGCTGACCTGCGCCAAGGACTCCACCATCGGCGACGACGTGCCGGACGAGCCCACGAAGGCCACCGGCGAGCCGATCCGGCTCGGGATGATCAACCAGGAGAACACCGCCGCCGGCTCCTACCCCGAGCTCAGCCAAGCGGTGCAGGCAGCCACCGAGTTCATCAACACCGAGCTCGGCGGCGTCGACGGCCGGCCCATCGAGGTCGACGTCTGCAACACCGAGTTCTCGGCCGAGGGCTCCACCTCGTGCGGCCAGGAGTTCGTCGAGGCGAAGGTCCCGGCCGTGCTCGGCGGCATCGACGTGTTCGGCAACGGCATCGAGACCCTGGCCGACAACGGCATCCCGTACATCGGCGGCATCCCGATCAGCTTCCAGTCCGTGAAGTCGCCCAACTCGTTCCAGTGGAGCGGCGGCACCTGGGGTGCGGCGGTGGCCTTCTCCTGGTACGCCGCCGAGGAGCTCGACGCCAAGCGGGTCTCGATCGTCTACGGCGAGTTCGGATCCATCACCCACAGCGCCGAGGAGGCCGAGCGGGTCCTGACGAGCCGCGGCGTCGAGGCCCAGCTGGTGCCGTACCCGATCATGGCGACGGACATCAGCTCGGCCCTCAACGCCGCGGCGGCGACCAAGCCCGACGCGCTGCTCGTGCTCGCCGCCGACTCCGGGTGCAAGGCCGGGTTCGACGGCGTCGCCTCGCTCGGCCTCGACGCGGCGACGTTCTACGTGGGGGCCTGCGCCGCACCCACCATCACCAACGAGGTGGGGACCGAGAAGACCGACGGCGCCATCTTCAACGTCGAGGGGCCGGTGGGCCAGGACCCGCCGAACCCGGACTTCGTGCTCTACAGCGCCGTCATCGAGAAGTACGGCGACGGGCTCGACCCGGTCGGCGCCGGCACCGTGTCGTTCCGCTCGCTGATGAACCTGTACGTGATCCTCAACCAGCTCGACGGCGACATCACGCCCGAGTCGATCACCACCGCGCTGAAGGCGCAGGTCGACGCCCCCAGCTTCAGCGGCCACCCGTACACGTGCGACGGGAAGCAGTACCCCGGCCTCCCGGCCATGTGCTCGCCCCAGCAGGTCCTCGCCCAGATGGAGGACGGCACGCTCTCGCAGCTGGGCGACTGGATCGACGTCGGCACGATCGCCGCGGACTCCTGAGCACCTACCTCGGCTACCTCTTCGCCGGGCTCGGCGGCGGCGCGGTCGTCGCATCGCTCGCGCTCGGGCTGGTCCTGACCCACCGGTCGTCGGGCGTCGTGAACTTCGCCCACGCCGCGATGGGCATGTACGTGGCGTTCGCGTTCTTCGAGTTCCGGGAGACGGGCGACTGGGTGGTCCCGGTCATCGGTCTGCCGGCCCGCGTCCACCTGCTGGCCCGGCCCACGCTGGCCAGCGCGCTCGCGTTCGCGGTGATCGTGGCGGTGGCGCTCGGGCTCGTCGTGTACCTGCTCGTGTTCCGGCCGCTGCGCCAGGCGCCGGCCCTCGCCCGGGTGGTGGCCTCGCTCGGCCTGCTGCTCTACCTCCAGGAGATCGTGCGGCTGCGCTTCCCGGTCGCGGGGGCGTCGGTGGTGACCCGCCGCCCGGTGCTGGCCGACGAGCCCGTCGCCCTGTTCGGCACCACGGTCACCGAGAACCGGCTGATCCTCGCCGCCCTCGTCGTCGTGGTCGCACTCGTCCTGGGCGCGGTGTTCCGCTTCACCCGGTTCGGCCTCGCCACCCGCGCGGCGGCCGGCAACGAGAAGGGCGCCCTGCTGCTCGGCATCTCGCCGGACCGGCTGGCGTCGGTGTGCTGGGCGGTGGCCTCGGTGCTGGCCGGCGTCGCCGTGATCCTCATCGAGCCCATCGCCGGGCTCAGCGCCACCACGACGACCCTGCTCGTGATCCCGGCACTGGCCGCGGCACTGCTCGGCGGGCTCGAGTCGTTCGCGATCACCACCGCGGCGGGCCTGGCCATCGGCATGGTCCAGTCGCTGATCCTCGGCTGGTCGGTCCGGCCCGACACCCGGTGGATCCCGGACTGGATCCCCACCACCGGCCTCCAGCAGCTGGTGCCGGTGCTGGTGATCCTGGGCGTGCTGCTGTGGCGGGGCGACGCCCTCCCCGACCGGGCCGCCATCACCGGCAAGCGGCTGCCGCCGTCGCCCGAGCCCCGCCACGTCACCGCGTGGACGGTGGCGCTCGTCGGACTGGTCGCCGTCGGCCTGGTCACCCTGGACTCGGGGTACCGGCACGCCCTGATCGTGTCGATGGTGTTCGCCCTCCTGACGCTCTCGGTCGTGGTCCTCACCGGGTTCAGCGGGCAGATCTCGCTCGCCCAGCTGGCGTTCGCGGGCGTCGCCGGGTTCGCCGCGATCAAGCTGACCGAGCACCACGTGCCGTTCCCGATCGCGCTGGTCCTGGCCTCGCTGCTGGCGACCGCGATCGGCGTCCTCGTGGGGTGGCCCGCCACGCGCGTCCGGGGCATGAGCCTGGCGATCGCCACGCTCGCCATGGCCGTGGCCATCGAGGAGCTGGTGCTGGCGAGCGAGCCGTTCTCGGGCGGCCACGCCGGGGCGAGCGCACCCCGGCCGTTCCTGTTCGGCATCGACGTCGGCGTCGGTGCCACGGGCTCGGGCAACTTCCGGGCCGCCTTCGGGTTCGTGTGCCTCGGCGTGCTCACCCTGGCGTCGCTGGCGGTCGTCAACCTGCGCCGGAACCGCACGGGCCTGCGGTGGCTCGCGGTCCGGGCCAACGAGCGGGCGGCGGCGGCCGCGGGCATCGACGTGACCCGGGCCAAGCTCGGCGCCTTCGCCGTGTCGTCGTTCCTCGCCGGGCTGTGCGGCGTGCTCATGGCGTTCTCGGTCACCACGCTCTCGCCGACGTCGTTCCTGGTGATCGGGTCGCTCGTGGCGGTGGCGCTCACCTACCTCGCCGGCGTGTCGAGCGTGGGCGGCGCGCTCGTGGCCGGCGCGCTCGCCCAGGCCGGGATCTACACCGCGTTCATGAACGACCTCACCGGCGGCGACGCCAACACCTACGTGTTCGCCATCAGCGGCCTCGCGCTCATCGTCACCGCCATCACCGCACCCGAGGGCATCACCGGGCTGGTCCGATCGGCCGGCGCCCGCCTCCGTCCGTCCCGTCCGGCGGCGCCGGCGGCATCCGAGGCGGCGACGGCATGAGCCTGCTCGAGGTGTCCGACCTGACCGTGAAGCACGGCGGCCTCGTCGCCCTCGACGAGGTGAGCTTCGCCGTCGAGGCCGGGTCCATCGTCGGGCTGATCGGACCGAACGGTGCCGGCAAGACGACGTTCATCGACGCCATCACCGGTTTCACGCCGGCGCACCGCGGACGGGTGTCGTTCGCCGGGGCCGACATCACGGGCGCGGCGCCCCACGCCCGCTCCCGCGCCGGCCTCGTCCGGACGTTCCAGTCGCTCGAGCTGTTCGACGACCTGTCGGTCCAGGACAACCTGCTCGTCGCGGCGCACACGCCGACGCTCTGGTCGACGCTCACCGATGCGCTCTGGCCGAAGTCGCACGACAGCAGCGAGACCCGCCGGGTGCTCGACCTGCTCGACCTGGGCGACGTGGCCGATCGACTGCCCACCGAGCTCTCCAACGGCCAGCGCCACGTCGTCGCCCTCGCCCGGGCCCTGGTGTCGTCGCCGCAGCTGGTCCTGCTCGACGAGCCCGCCGCCGGGCTCGACCCGGCCGAGACGGCGGCCCTCGCCGACCTGCTGCGCCGCCTCCCCGCCACCGGCACGACGGTCCTGGTCGTCGACCACGACATGGCGCTCATCATGGGGGTGTGCGACGTCGTGCACGTGCTCGACTTCGGCCGGCTGGTCGCCACCGGCACCCCCGCCGAGGTGCGCAACGACCCCACGGTCATCGCCGCCTACCTGGGCACGGAGGCGTCGTCGTGAGCGGCGAGGCCATCCTCTCGGTCCAGGGCCTGACCGCCGGCTACGACGGCATCGCCGTGGTGCACGACGTCGACCTGGCGGTGGACGCGGGCGAGGTGGTGGCGCTCCTCGGCGCGAACGGCGCCGGCAAGACGACGACGCTGCTGACGATCTCCGGGCTGGTCCCGAAGCTGGCCGGCACGATCGCGGTCGCCGGCGACGCCACCCACGAGCGCCGCCGGGTCCGGGTCGCCGACGTGTGGCAGCTGGCCCGCCGGGGCGTCGCCCACGTGCCCGAGGACCGGGGGCTCTTCTTCGACCTCACCGCCGCCGAGAACCTGCGGCTCGGCCGCCCGTCCCGTGGCGAGTCGGTGCCGATGGACCAGGTCCTCACCTGGTTCCCGGCGCTCGAGCGGGTGCTGACCCGCAAGGCCGGCCTCCTGTCGGGCGGCGAGCAGCAGATGCTCGCCCTCGCCCGGGCCGTCATCGGCCGGCCCCGGCTGCTGCTCGTCGACGAGATGAGCCTCGGCCTGGCCCCGATCATCGTCGAGCAGCTCCTCCCGGTGCTCCGCTCGATCGCCACCGAGACCGGTGCTGGCGTCCTGCTCGTCGAGCAGCACGTGGGCCTGGTGCTCACCGTGGCCGACCGCGCGTACCTGCTCAACCAGGGCCGGGTCGCGTTCGCCGGCACCGCCGCCGAGCTCCGGGACCGCCCCGAGCTCGTCGAATCCGGCTACCTCGGCGAGTAGCACCCACCCCGCGCGCGGCGAATCGACGTCGATTCGCCGCGGGAGGGCGAGGGCGGGGTTGGGCGGTTCGGTCGGTTCCCGCTCGGGCTGCGGCTGGTCCTCGTCGAGGGATTCGGCGAGCCCCCGGTGACCGTTGGAAGCCACGCGCCCAGGGCATCGCTGGTTGCGGTCTCGGCGTGACCCTTGGGCTGGTTCCGCCTCGATCTCACCCAGCGTGTTGGGACCGAGCCTCCAACGGGGTGCCCGAGCGAAGTTGGTGTGGAAATGAGCGTATGGGATGCACTTCCACACCAACTTCGGCCGGACCCCCGGGTCGGGGCGAACGGCGACGACGCTGGGTGAGATCGAGGGCCGCGAGGGAGCGAGGCCAGTCGAAGGCGCAACGCGCGATGCCCCGGACGCGTGGGTTGGCAGCCGTTCAAGGCCGAGACCGTGGATCCTCGAGAACGAGCAGGAGCGACGAACCGAGGCCGAGCGGTAGCGACGAGCGAGGCCGAAGCGCGGCGAATCGACGTCGATTCGCCGCGGAAGGCGCGGGTCAGGCGGGGAGGGGGGCGCCCTGGTCGAGGTCGTCGGCGACCTGGAGGGCGACGGCCGCCAGGTCGTCGGGCAGCTCGCCGATGCGCTCGAGCTCGTCGGCGAAGCGGGTGCGGCGATGGCCGTCGCCGGCGGTCGACACGACCCGGGGCATCCAGGCCGAGTGCAGCACGAAGGGCACCACCATCCCCGGCTTCGCCGCCACCGCCACCGGCCCGGCACCCACGTCGCCCGCGTCGAACACCTCGACGCGGAAGCCGTCGTCGTTGACGATCGGCACGACGACCCAGCCGTCGTGGCCACCCGGGTCGGAGCCGGCGTAGCGGCTCTTGGCCGGATCGGCGCCGGGGTCGCGGGGCACGAAGATCGGTGAGGTCGGGAAGTCGTCCTGGGCCAGCTCCCACTCGGCCGTCACCTCCAGGTCGGGCATCGCCGTGCTGAGCACCCGGGGCCGGGTCTCGCCGTCGGGGAGCAGGGTGCGGTCGACCCGGTCGCCGTAGAGGGCGAGCATCGACTGGGTGATGCCCTCGGGCCGGAAGCCCTGGTGGACGGTGTGGTGCAGCGTCGGCTTCGACCGGCCCTCGGTGCTCCAGTCGAGGGCGTTGAGCTGGCGGGTCCACAGCCGCTCGGGATCGCGCTGCTCGGCCTGGTGGAGGATCGTGCCGGTGGCCGGGTCCACGATCACGAACGTCGTGCGGTCGGGCGCCATCGGGAAGCCGTAGAGGCCGCGCAGGGCGGGGTCGCACGGCCGCCCCAGCGCATCGACGTCGCCGGCCTGCTGGGTCATGGCGATGTCGGCGCTCTCGGTGTGCTCGAACAGGATCGCCACGCCGTCCGAGTCGTCGTAGGTGGCGTAGTAGTGGTTGTTCTCCGGCGCCATCTCGAACACCTGGCAGGCCACCTCGGTGCCAGGCGGCACCGCCTCGAGGTCGGCCTTGCGGATCAGGTACACGGGACCGGACCGGTTCGCCGGCTCGGTGCGAGCGCCACCCGACAGCACCTGCGGCTCGACCTTGTAGGCGCAGTCGGCGACGATCAGCCACTCGCGGGTCTGGGTGATCGTGTGCACCGACTGCGGGATCAGCCCGCCGGCGATCGGCCACCGCTGGATCGGACCGACCCCGTCCCACCGCACGACGTGCAGCGAGCCCCAGTGGGTGTTCACCGTCCACAGCACGTCGCGGTCCGGGTCGATCACCGGGTGCGCCGTGCTCATCACCATCGGCAGGACCGGCTGCGGGCCGACCTCGAAGTCGAGCCACTCCGAGCGGTGGCCCACGTCGCCCAGGTAGCCGAGCGTGAGCGGATCGACCTCGACGGGACGACCGGCATCCCAGGTCATGAACAGCCGGTCGCCCCACGGCAGCGGCGCGGTGTTGGCCGCGTTCACGTGACCGAAGGGCGAGTGCACGCCGATCATCGTCGGCGTGAAGACGTCGGGCCGGGCGGCCCGCAACCGAGCGGACGGGCTGTCGATCTTGGCCTGGCGCCACGCCAGGTCGGCCGGGCCGGCGCCGTGGCGACCGGGCTCCAGCGAGAGGCGGTAGGTCATGCCCTCGCCGAAGAACGGGTGCGGCCCGTCGAACGTGTCGGGGTGCGGCGCGCTCAGGACCAGCTCGCCGGTGAGGCCGTCCGGCCAAGCTCCGGATCGCAGCGCGAGATCGTGGTCCTGGGGTGCATCACGAGCGAACAGCGTCCGGGGCAGCGGCATGGTGAACACTGTAAACCTGCGATCGCCAGCCCGCTCGGAGCCGGCGGAACGCCCGGTCAGGCTGGCTCGGGCGCAGGAGCCGGCGCGGGCTCGGGCGTGCGGCCGAAGCCGGCGGCGAGGGCGTCGAGGGCTTCGACCGCCACGTCGCCGAGGTCCTGCTCGGCCCCGTTCGCCGCCCACCGGTCGATGGCGGCCCGCAGCGCACCGATCGCCGCCTGGGTCACCAGGCGGAGGCGGAACCGGTCCTCGTCGCCCACCGGCACGGCCGAGCGCCGGGCGAGCGC
>DATMGQ010000082.1:0-12722 GCA_035555395.1 Acidimicrobiales bacterium | reverse complement strand
GCATCACCGTCACCGAGGTCAACGGCTACGGCCGCCAGGGCGGCCACACCGAGACCTACCGGGGCACCGAGTACCAGATGGACTTCCTGCCGAAGGTGAAGCTCGAGATCGTGTCCGACGATGCGCTGGTCGGCGAGGTGGTGGAGGCGATCACCTCCGCCGCTCGGACCGGCCAGATCGGCGACGGCAAGATCTGGGTGACCTCCATCGACGAGCTGGTGCGGATCCGCACCGGCGAGCAGGGGACGGACGCCATCTGACCCGCTGAGCCACCGACGCTCGTACCACCGCCCTCGACCCCTGGTCGGGGGCGGTGGCGCGTCCAGGGTCAGTTGAGGGTGGAGCGTGCGGCCAGCTGGAAGGCGTCCCACATCGGCGCCACTGCGGGCGCGTAGGCCAGGTCGAGGTCGACGAAGTCCGATGCGGTCATCCCCGCGGTGATCGCGGTGGCGAGCGTGTCGATGCGCTTGCCGGCCCGGTCGGCGCCGACGAGCTGCCCGCCGATCAGCCGCCCGGTCCCCCGCTCGGCCAGCACCTTGGCGTGGAGCGGTTCCGCCCCCGGGTAGTAGCCGGCGCGGGTGGTGGCCTCGACCGTGCCGACCTGGTATTCGATGCCCGCGGCGTCGGCCTGGTCCTGGCTGAGGCCGGTCCGGGCGATCTCCACCTCGCACACCCGCGTGACGGCGGTGCCCAGCACGCCGGGGAAGGTGGCGTAGCCGCCGCCGAGGTTGAGCCCGGCGACGCGGCCGGTCTTGTTGGCCACCGTGCCCAGGGCGATGTGGACCCGCTCGCCGCTCACCTGGTGGCGCGTGTCGGCGCAGTCGCCGGCGGCGTAGATGCCCTCGTGGCTGGAGCGCTGGCGGTGGTCGACCTTCACCGCGCCGGCCGCCCCGGCCTCCAGGCCGGCGTCGACCGCCAGGCCCGAGTTGGGCGTGACGCCCAGGCCGAGGATCACCAGGTCCGAGGGGATCGGCCCCTGGCTGGTGTGCACCCGGCCGGGCTCGAACGCCTCCACCTTGGTGCCGGTGCGCAGGTCGATGCCGAACCGGCGCACCGCCGCCGCGATCCGCGCCCCCATGTCGGGGTCGAAGGACCGCATCGGCAGCGGGTTGCCGTCGACGAGCGTGACCCGGGCGCCGCGGCGGACGAACGCCTCGGCCATCTCCAGGCCGATGTAGCCGGCGCCGACGACCGTGACGGCCCGGCGGGGCCGGTCACGGATGGCGTCGAGGAGCTCCTGGGCGTCGTCGAGGGTCTGCACCCCGAAGATGTCCGGGCCGTCGATCCCCGGCAGGTCGGGGCGCATCGGGCGGGAGCCCGTGGCCAGGTGCAGGAGATCGAAGTTCAGGTGGAGCGTCCGCTCCTGGTCGAGCGCGCGCACCTCGATCCGCCGGGCGTCGAGGTCGATGGCCCGGGCCTCGTGCCGGGTCCGCACGTCGATGCGGAACCCGTCGCGGAACTCCTGCGGGGTGCGGACGACGAGCTCGTCGAGGCCGTCGACCGAGCCGCTGACCACGTAGGGGATGCCGCACGCCGAGTACGAGGTGTGCACCCCCTTCTCCAGCACCACGATCTCCAGGTCGGGCCGACCACGGCGGGCGTTGGTGGCGGCCGACATGCCGGCCGCATCACCTCCGATGACCACGAGCCGGTCTGCCATGGCGCGCAGACTACCGACGGTCGCGCCTGGCCAGGGGCTATTCCCCGCTGTTCCACCAGAAATGCGAAACTGCGTCCATGGCCGTGCGTCAGGACTGTCGCCACTACTCGACGCGCACCGTCGCGTCCGGGGAGCAGGTGCAGCGGTGCCGCGTGGACGCCAACGACAAGGCTCCGTTCGCCTGCCCGGAGTTCTGCCTGTTCTTCGAGCCGCGCTCGATCACGGATGCCGGGTGGCAGCGCTTCGAAGGAGACGACGGCTGATGAGGATCACCGCGAAGGTCGACTACGCCGTGCGCGCCGCGATCGAGCTGGCCCGGTCCTACCCCACCGACGGGTCGCGGCCGGTGCCGCTCACCCGCCAGGCCATCGCCGAGGCGCAGGACATCCCCTCGAAGTTCCTCGAGCACATCCTCGCCGACCTGAAGCGCAGCCAGATCGTGGGCAGCGTCCGCGGTGCCGACGGCGGCTACTGGCTCCACCGACCGCCGGCCGAGATCACGATGGCCGACATCATCCGTGCCGCCGAGGGCCCCCTGGCCGACGTGCGGGGCGAGCGGCCCGACGCCCTCGACTACCCCGACGACCTCGCCGTGCTGCAGCGGGCCTGGATCGCCGTGCGGGCCAACCTGCGGGCCGTCCTCGAGCAGGTGACGCTGGCGGACCTGCGCGACGGGAAGCTGGTGCCCGAGGTGGACCGGCTGGCCGACCCCGACGACGCCTGGGTCATCCGCTGAGCTGAGGCTGCTGCGCTCAGCGCGGCACGAGGCGCAGGTCGACGAGGTCGATGGGGTCGCTGGCCACGTCGACGATCCCGAGCACCGCGGTCCACGTGGGGCCACCCAGCCAAGGGTCGATGCCCTCGGCCGGCCGGTAGGCCGCGGGGACGACGGCCACCACGAGGTAGCGGCCGGGCGCCAGCCCGTCGAGCCGCCACCTGCCGTCGGCCCCGGTGCGGGTGGTGCCCGCCGGGCGGCCCGAGGACGTCGGACGCGACCACCGCGACGTCGGCGACGGGTACGGAGCCGGCGCCGGACGGAGCGGCGCCCGAGGTCGCCCGACCCGACAGCTGCGCTGGTCCCTGCACCGGCCCGCCCGGATTCGGGCTGGTGGTGGAGGTCGAGGTCGAGGTCGTGGTCGACGCCGTCGTGGACGTCGACGTGGAGGCGGGTGGCGAGCTCGTGGTGGTGGTGGGCGCCGCGGTGGTGGCGACCGACGGCCGGCTCGAGACGGTCATCGCCGGCGGTCGAGCGGGCGGTGCGTGGGGGCCGGCGATCGAGGTGGACGTGGTCGGCGTGGTGGTGGAGGTCGAGGTCGAGGTCGAGGTCGAGGGCGCGGTGGTGGCGGGCGTGCCCGGACCCGCCGGCGCCACGGCGGTGGGCGAGGTGCCGGCGGTGGCGGCCGGGCGGGCGCCCGGCCCGGCGGCGGGAGCGGTGGCCGAGGGGCGCGAGGAGGCGCGCGAGGCCGCGGCGTCGGAGGTGGAGCGGAGGGCGCCCACCCAGGCCGCGGCCCCCGCGGCGACCACCAGTCCGGCCGCCACCGCCGCGGCCACGACGCCGGCGCCGCCCGTCGATCCGGGCCCGGCCCCCCGAGCGGTCCGGCCGGCCACGCCGGCCACCCCCGCCGCGCCAGCGGACCCGCCGCCCACGCCCTTGGCCCAGAGGCCGGCGGTGAGCAGGCCGAACGGCGCGAACGACGCGAGCGTGGCGCCGAGCACGTCGACCCCGCGGAGGACGTCGCGGCACGAGGCGCAGCCGTCGAGGTGGGCCCGGACGTCGTCGTAGCCCTGGAGCGGCTCGCGCGCCGCGAGGTACTTGCCCAGGCGCGGGGCGATGGCGACGCAGGCCTCGTCGGACGAGCTCCGCCGGTAGGCCGCCAGGTAGGCGGTGATGAGCCCGTTGCGGGCCCGGTACGCCAGCGCCGACGCGGTCCCGGCCGACACGCCCAGCATCGGCGCCACCTCGGCCGGCCGCCGGCCCTCGACCTCGGTGAGCCAGAGGACCGAGCGCCACCGGTCCGACAGGCCCCGGAAGGCCTCGCCGAGCAGGGCGTGGGCGTTGAGGTCGCGGACCTCGGCGTGCAGCGCGTCGAGGGCGGGCTCGCCGCTGCGCTCGTCGTCGGAGGCCCAGCGGTCGGTGACCTCGGCCTGGCGCCGCAGCCGGCGCTCCGCCCGCCAGACCTCGCGCCGGACGGTGGTGGCGAGGTAGGCCCGCAGCGTGTCGGTAGGCCCCTTGCCGTTGCGCAGCGCGGTGAGCACCCGGATGAAGGCCACCTCGGCGACGTCCTCGGCGAGCGCGCCGTCGTTGCGGGACAGCGCCCGGTACGCGACGGTCACGGCGAAGGGCCGGTAGCGGGCGTAGAGGATGCCGAACGCGCCGGTGGACCCGTCGCGCACCGCTTGCAGCAGCGCGGCCTCGCTCGCGGGATCGCTGAGGTCGTCGCTCAGGATGTCGGGGTCCGTCGTCGTCATGGGGTGGCTCGGGGTGGGGCTGGGGCGGCGGGACTTTCACCCGCTCGTCCTCAAGGCCGTCCGAGCGCCGTTCATGACGCCGTTCCGGAAAAAAGGCTCAGCGGCGCCCTTCGGCACGCCGGCGGGCCAACACGACGTGGGCCTTCGCCGCGCCCCAGACGAGCCCGGGCTCGTGCAGGGCCGGGTCGAGGTCCGCGAACGCGGCGGGGGCCAGGTCGTAGCGGTCCTCGGGGAACGCCCGCTCGGCGAACTCGTCGCGCACCACGTCGGGGACGCCCGCCTCGGCGAGCACCCCGGTCGGGAAGCGGACCGCACCGCGGAGCACCGCGAGGGGGCCGGTGGGCTGGGCGTCGACGTCGAGCGCGAGCAGGGCGCGCACCTGGGGGCCCACCTCGGCCCCGGCCCGGCGGCCCGCGTCCTCCGCCGCGCCGAGGAGCGTGCGGCCCAGGCCCGGCTGCCAGGCGTCCGCCCGATCGACCACGCACCGCACCACCCACGGGCCCAGCGCCCGTTCGATGCCGTTCGCCAGCACCGCGGCGTGGGAGGCCAGCAGCTCCTCGTCGGAGGGGGGATTGTCGGGGGGCGCCACGGCGAGCGAACCTAGCGGCGTGATCATCCGGGCGTTCTCGGTGTTCGAGGGCATCGTCTACCACTGCGCGCTCGTCGACGGAGCCAACCCGTGCCGCCCGACCCTGGAGGTCGACGCCGTCATCCGCGAGGGCGACGCCGACGCCGGTCCGCTGCTCCTGCCGCTGTCCGACTACGCGACCTTGGCCGGCGGGGCCGAGGTCGTGCGCCCGTGCATCGACCGGTTCCGCGAGGGTGGACGCATCGTGGACCACCTGGGGGTCGCCCACCTCGCGTTCCCGTTCTGGACGCCGGTGAGCCTCGATGGCCCCTGACCGCCGCCGGTACGGACATCCGTCCAACCGGTAGCGTGTTCGCCGTGCTGCGACGGATCCTCCCCCTCCTCGCGTGCGCAGCGGTGGTCGTCGGGCTGGTTGCACCGGCGGGCGCCGAGGAACCGCACCCGCCCGTGCAGACCCACATCGTCGGCGGCAGCATCGCCCCGGCCGGGTCCTACGGCTGGACCGCCGCCCTCATCCGCCGCGGCGCCGGCCGCACCAACGGGTTCCGCTGCGGCGCCGTCGTCCTGTCCCGCTCGTGGGTGCTCACCGCGGGCCACTGCGTCATCGACTACCAGGACCAGTACCCGGACTCGGTGTACGGCGAGTACGTCGCGCCCGGCTTCCTCGACGTCCTGGCCGGCACGCAGAGCCTGACCACCGGCGGCCAGCTCGTGCACGTGGCCGCCGTGTACCCGCACCCGTCGTACGACTTCGCGAGCAGCGACTACGACGTCGCCCTGCTCCGCCTGGCCCGGCCCATCAGCGCCCCGGAGATCGCGGTCATCGGCACCACGGCCTCGGAGCTCCCGCTCGACGACGCCGGCGCCACGGCCTACGTCTCGGGCTGGGGCACCACCTCCTCGGGCGGGTCGATCTCGACCGCCCTGCGCTACGTCGCCGTGCCGATCCAGTCCCACGCCACCTGCGGGAGCGCCTACTACCCGGGCTTCGTCGCCGACGGCGAGCTGCTCGAGTACCACAGCTCGAACATGATCTGCGCCGGGCCGCTCGGCGGTGGGAAGGACTCCTGCCAGGGCGACTCCGGCGGCCCGCTCGCCGTCCAGGCGCCGGATGCGTCGTGGCGGCTGGTGGGCACGGTGTCGTTCGGCCTCGGATGCGCCCGGCCCGGCTACCCCGGCGTCTACCAGCGCCTCACCGCCACCTCGTCGTGGATCGGCAACGCCCGCCGGTTCGGGCCGTTCAACCCCGACGGCAGCGCCTACGTGACCCAGCAGTACCGCGACTTCGTGGGCCGGGCGCCCACGGCCTCCGAGCGCGCCACGTGGGTGAGCCGGCTGCGCAGCACCCCGGCGGCCACGCTCATCACCGAGCTCCAGGCGTCTGCCGCGTGGGACGGCAACGCCGGCATGAACGCCCGGCTCTACCGCGCCGCCTTCCTCCGCAACCCGGACTCCGCCGGCCTCGACTTCTGGGTGCGCAAGCGGTGGAGCGGCAAGAGCCCGGTCTGGATCGCCAACTTCTTCACGGCCTCGTCGGAGTTCCGGGGCCGCTACGGCTCGCTGTCGAACGACGAGTTCGTCAGCCGGATCTACGAGAACGTGTTCGAGCGCGGTCCCGACCCCACCGGCCGGGCCTACTGGGTCGCCAAGCTGGACAAGGGCACCGGTCGGGGCCAGGTGCTCTACGAGCTGTCGAACTCGTCCGAGTACCGCCGCAAGACCGATGCCCTGGTGCGCATCATCACCACGAGGTTCGGGCTGCTGCGGGCCGTCCCGAACGCCGCGGAGATCACGGCGAGCCAGGCGCTGAGCCAGCGCAGCCTGGTCGACAGCCTCCGCACCTCGTACCGCTACGCCGCCCGCTTCAACGGGTGAGCGAGGACGGCGGCGCCCCGTCGCCCGGCCGGCGCGCCCTGGTGACCGGCGCGGTGGCGGCGCTCGCCGGGGCCGGCGCGGGCGCGGCTGCCGCCACCCTCATCGGGCGCGACGACCCCGAGCCGACGCCGAGCCTCGCCGCGGGCAGCGTGGCGGGCGGCGACGGCGGGCCCTGGCACGTCGTGGCGCCCGGCGGGTCGATCCAGGCGACGATCGACGCCGGCGCCCGGGCGATCCAGCTCGGCGACGGCGAGTACCCCGTCACCGCACCGATCGTGCCTCGGCCCGGCGTCACCATCCGGGGCATCGGCGAGGCCACGGTGCTGCGGGCCGATGCCGACCTCGCGGCCGTGATCGCCATCGGCGACGGCGGACCGGTCGGCGGCGTCACGATCGCGGACCTGGTCGTCGACGCCCAGCGGCGGGCCGCCGTCGGCATCGACCTCGACGTGGTCGGCACCGCCGGGAACTTCCAGCAGGAGCCCGACTCGGTGTGCCGGCTCGACAACCTGTGGGTGCTCGACCCCGCCCAGGACGGCATCGTCTACCGCGGCACCGACACCCAGGCCTGCATCACGAGCCGGGTGCGCGTCCGCCGGGCCCAGCGGTACGGCTACCGGGTCGAGGCGCCCGACAACGTCTGGATCGCGTGCGAGGCCACCACCCAGGGCGCAGACGGCGCCGGGTTCTACGTGGGCGAGGCCGTCGAGGGCTCCGACGGCATCGGCGCGGGCAACTGCCACTTCCACGCCTGCAAGGCCTGGTACTGCCGAGGGGTGGGCTGGCTGGTCGCAACCGGCCGCAACACGTTCACCGGGTGCGAGGCCCAGGACACGGGGGGCCACGGCTGGCACATCACCGGCCCCCGCAGCACGTTCAGCGGCTGCGTGGCCGACACCGCGGCCATGGCCGACGTGGGCGGCGCCCCGGACTCGGCCGACGGCTTCTACGTGGAGCCGGCGAGCGAGCTCTCCCTCGTCGGGTGCATGGCGTTCGACCGCTCCCCCGGCCCCCTCGTCGAGCAGCAGCGCTACGGGTTCAACGTGCCTCAGGCGCTCGTCGACGACGGCCTGCTGGTGGCGCCGATCGGCTGGGGCAACACCGGCGGCCTCATCAACGCCCGCCGGTAGCCGATGGATCGCATCGCACTCAGTAGCGTCTGGAGCCGAGTCGGGAGGGACTCGAGGACAGGCCGCACCCCGGAAAGGCCCCAGTGAGCGAGTTCGACCTCAGCGTCGTCATCTCCACGTACGCACGGCCCGTGCAGGTGCGCGAGGCGATCGCGGCGATCGTGGCCCAGGACCACCCGGGGCCGATCGAGACGATCGTCGTGTGGGACAAGAACGAGCCCGAGTGGGACCTCGCCGTCGACGATCCGCACCGGCCCGTCCGCATCTTGTTCAACGACCGGGGCAACGGGCTGCCGGGCAGCCGCAACTGCGGCGCAGCGGCGGCATCGGCGCCCTACGTCGGGTTCTGCGACGACGACGACGTCTGGCTGCCGTCGAAGGCCCGCCACCAGCTCGCCCTCCTCGACGCCACCGGCGCCGACACCTCGATCACCAACCTGGCGGTCCAGATCGACGACCAGCTCGTGCCGAAGGGCGAGCCCGACACGGTCCTCCGCTTCACCGACCTGCTCCGCGCCCGCCGGCCCGAAGCGTGCATGTGCACGGCGGTGGTGCGCAAGGACGCGTTCTGGGACGTGATCGGCCCGATGGACGAGCACATCCCCGGGGGCTACGCCGAGGACTACGACTGGATGCTCCGCGCCGCCCGGCACCAGCCGATCGCCGTCCACCCCGAACCGCTGCTGCGGGTCGGCTGGGACGTGCAATCGCACTTCCGCGACCAGTGGCCGTCGTGGGAGGCGGCGCTGTCGCAGGTGCTGGACCGGAACCCGGAGTTCGCCGGCGAGCCGGCGGGCCGGGCCCGGGTCGAGGGGCAGATCGCCGTCGCCATCGCCGCCCAGGGCCGGCGCAAGGAGGCGCTCGAGCACGTCCGCACCACCATCGGGTGGTCGTGGCGGGAGCCGCGCGCCTACATCGCCCTGCTCATCGCCGCCGGCGTCTCCGCCGATGCCCTCACCGCCGCCCTCAACAAGCGCGGCAAGGGCCTGTGACCTCGTCGCGGCCGGCGTCGTCGCTCGACGCCCTCACCGACCTGTTGGACCTGCGCGCCGTCGGGGCCGACGGGGCCGAACGCACCCGGCTCGGCGTGGTGGGTGGCCGGTTCCTCGTGCCGCTCGACTTCCCGGACGCCACGGCCGAGGCCTGCCTGGCCTACCTCGGCCTGCGCGACCGCAAGACCCAGGTCGCCCGGGGCGCCGTCGGCCTCGCCCTCCGCTTCGGCCTGGGCCGGGCCGTGGTCGGCGACGTGCTCACGGCCGCCACCGGAGCGGGCTCGCTGGTCGCGCTGCTCGAGGACCTGCTCGCCGAGCCGGACGAGGAGCCGGGACTGGCCGTCGCCATCGGCCTCAACCGCATCGACGAGGTGTGGAAGCCCACCCTCCAGGTGTTCCGCCCCGACGGCACCCCCGCCGCGTTCGTGAAGATCGGGTTGGGCCCGGTGGGCGACCGGCTCGTCGGCACCGAGGCCGACACCCTCGCCGCCTGGGCCGCCCACCCCGATCCCCGGCTCGTCGTCCCGGACCTGATCGCCGACACCACGTGGAACGGCCTGCGCATCGCCGTCGTCGCACCGCTGCCCGAGGACGCCCGCCGCCTCCCGCCCGGGTCGCCGTCGGCGTGGGCCGTGCGCGACCTCGACCCGCCCGAGGCGCGCGCCACGCTCAGCGGCGCGCCGTGGTGGACCGATCGGCGAGCCGCCTGCGCCGACCATCCCTCCGTCGACCGGATCCTCTCCCGCCTCGAGGAGCGCCACGGCGGGTCCGAGCGCGCGTGGGCCCGCTGGCACGGCGACTGGGTCCCGTGGAACCTCGCACGGTGCCACCGCGGCCTCGTGGCCTGGGACTGGGAGTACTCCGAACCGGGCGCCCCGGTCGGCCTCGACGAGGTCCACGGCGCCTACCAGCAGGCACGGGTGGTGGAAGGGCGCTCGATCGCGGACAGCCTGGCCGTCGCCCGCTCGGCCGCGCACCGCCTCGACGAGCCCGCCACCGCGGGACTGGACGCCGCGACCAGGTACGACGGAGCACCCCAGTGGTGGCTCGCCGATGCTCACGTCGCCATGTTGATCACCCGCAGCGCCGAGCTCGAGCGCCTCCTCGGCGAGCCGCCCGCCGACCAGGCCGAGCTGTTCGCCGCGGCGCTCGACGCCGTGGCCATCCCATGAGCGAGACCACCGCGCCGGCGGAGGGCACGAAGGCGACCGACAGCGTCGGCGCCGTCGCCCGCGGCGGCGCCCTGAACATGGCCGGGTCCATCGTCTACGGCGCGGCCAACTTCATCCTCCTGGTCGTCCTCAACCGGGTGCTGGGCACGGCCGAGGCCGGCATCGTCCTGGTGGCCATCGCCATCTTCAACATCATCGAGACCATCGCCGAGCTGGGGTGCGGCACCGGGCTGGTGCGCATGTTGAGCCGCGACCGGGCGATGGACCGCCACGAGTTGCTGCGGGCCACCGTCATCGTGGCGATCGTCCCGGTGGTGGTCGCCTCGCTCATCGGCGCGGCCGCCCTGTGGGTCCTGGCCGAGCCGTTCGCCCGGCTCCTGGCCGACGACGGCGACACCCAGCTGGTGGCCGACGTGCTGCGGGCGATGTCGCTGTTCCTCCCGTTCGCCACGCTGCACTCGGTCATCGTCTCGGGCACCCGCGGGTTCAACACGATGATCCCCCAGACCCTCATCGAGCGGGTCGGGCGGGCCACCGCGCTGCCGATGGTCGTCGCCATCGCGGTCGGCCTGGGCATGGGCCCGGTCGGCGTCGGCGCCTGCTGGGCCGCCACGACCGTGGTGGCGCTGGTGTTCTCGTCGCGGGCCATGGCCAAGCGGGTGAAGCGGGCCACGGCCAACAAGGGCCTCACGCCGGTGGCCCCGTCCCGGGCCATCGCCAGGGACTTCTGGGCGTTCACCGCACCCCGGGCCGTCGGGCAGTCGGCGGAGGTCGCGGTCAACTGGATCGACACCGTGCTCGTGGGCTTCCTGGCCTCGACGACCGCAGCCGGGATCTACGCGTCGGGCACCCGCTACATCCTCCCCGGCGTCTACGCCGCCAACGCCCTGATGCAGGTCACCGGCCCCCGGATCAGCGGCCTGCTGTCCAAGGGCAACAAGCACGAGGCCTCGCAGCTCATCAAGGTGGTGGCCGGTTGGCAGTCCGCGGTCATGTGGCCGCTGTACCTCATCACCGCCCTCTTCCCGTCACCGCTGCTGCGGGTCTTCGGGCCCGAGGTCGTCGAGGCCAAGGGGGCGCTGGTCGCCATCTCGGTGGCGATGCTCGTGACCGCGCCGGCCGGACCGGTCGCCTCCGTGATCCTGATGGCGGGCCGCAGCCGCCAGGCGATGTTCAACACACTGGTGCTCGTCGTGATCAACGTCGGCGGCAACCTGCTGTTCGTCCCGAGCCACGGCATCACCGCCGCCGGCGTCACCTGGGGGGCCACGATCCTCGTCGCCGCGCTGCTGCCGGGGTGGCAGGCGGCTCGCTCGCTCGGCGTCGCGACCCTCGGCCGACCGGCGTTCGTGGCGGTCGCGGTGGCGGCCGCGACCATCGGTCTCATCGGCCTCGGAAGCCGCCTCTGGCTGGGCGACGACACGCCCGGTCTGCTGCTCACCAGTAGTCTCGGGGTGCTCGCGTACCTGGTCGCCCTCTCGCTCGTGCGCGCCGAACTCCACCTGGATGCCTTGTGGAACGGCATCCGCCGCCGATCCTGAAAGGCACCCTGCTGCGCCGGCACCCGAACGACGGCACGAGGACCGAATGAGCGAACTGGAATCCGGATTCAAGATCGGCGACGTGGTGGCCATGGTCGTGCGGCGCTGGCCGGTCGTCGTGGGCTCCGTCGTCCTCGGGCTGATCGCCGGCTACCTCGTCTACGCGTCCGCGCCCACCACCTACAGCGCCACGTCGCGCGTGCAGGTGCTGCCGTTCGACGATGCCTTCGGCGACAGCAAGGGCGCCGAGGTCGACATGTCCACCGAGCGCGACCTGGTGAAGTCCGATGCCGTGGCCGAGGCGATCCGCACCAAGGTCGGCCTCAGCGGCGAGAACCGGGCGATCCTCTCGCACATCACCGTGGTCACCGATCCGGAGGGCAACTCCGACGTCATGGCCATCACGTTCGACGGCGCCACGGCGAAGGAGACCGAGGCCGGCGCCAACGCCGCCGCCGAGGGCTACCTGAACGCCCGCAAGGCCAGCGCCAAGGCCACGGCCGACAAGGCGCTGACCAGCCTCAACGAGGAGATCAACGCGGCCAAGACCGCGGTCACCGAGGCCACCGCCGCGGTCAACGCCACGCAATCCGGCACCCCTGAGCGCGCCCAGGCGCAGGCCTCGCTCCAGGCGGCCAACAGCCAGCTGGCCCAGCTCCAGGCCCAGGCCACCAAGATCCGCCAGTTCGACCCCGACGCCGTGGGCTCCATCACCCGCAAGGCCAGCGTGCCGGACCCGGTGACCTCGAAGATGGCGCTCGGCAAGGCCGTGGGCGTCTTCGGCCTGTTCGTCCTGGGCGGCCTCGCCCTGGCCTGGTTCCTCGACCGCCGCGACGGCCTCGGCGGCGGCCGCCGCCGCGTCGAGGCGCTGCTGCCCAACGCCAACGTCCGCGTCATGCCCGGAGCCGAGGGCGGCCACGCCACCCCCGCCGAGATCGACACCGCCATCGACCGGCTCGCCGTCGAGCTCGTGGCCGGCGGCACGCCCGGCAACGCCTCGTCCGTGCTCATCATCGGTGCCGGGATGGAGCCGCCCGTGGCGCTGGCCGAGGAGCTGGCGTCGAGCCTCGCCTTCGCTGGCATCCCCACCCTGTTCGTCCTGGCCGGGAGCACCGAGCGGCAGCTGCGCAGCGCGCACACCGTTCCGTCGTTCGCCGACCTGGTCACCTCTGGCGCGAGCGTGGCCGGTCCCGCGGGCCTGCCCGCCCAGGCCGGTGAGCCGGCGCTGTCGTCGGGTCCGCTCGTGACGTGGCTGCGCCCCAAGGGCTCGCCCGAGGCGGCAGGCCTGCTGCGG
>DATMGQ010000081.1:0-24787 GCA_035555395.1 Acidimicrobiales bacterium | reverse complement strand
CGGTGCCGGTGCCGGTGCCGGTGCCCGCCGGGTCGGGCGCTTCGCCGCCCCGGCCGTCGCCATCGTCCTGGTCGGCCTCGCCATCGCCCCGGCCGCCGACCAGCTCACCGCCCCGGGCTCGTTCGACGACGTGCCCACCGCCTGGCGCGAGGCCGGCGCCTGGCTCGAGGCGCACGACGACGGCGACCGCACGCTGCTGCTGCCCGGCGCCGCGTTCGGCGAGTTCCGGTGGGGCCGGCCGCTCGACGAGCCGATCTCCTCGGTCCAGGACACCGACTGGGCGGCCCGGGACCTGATCCCCCTGGGCGGCAACGGCTCGACCCGGGTCCTCGACGCGATCGACGGGGCGCTGGCGAGCGACGCGCTGCCGCCCGGCTTCGTGACGGCCCTCCAGCGCGGCGGGGTCCAGTTCCTGCTGGTCCGCAACGACCTGGACCTGCGCCGGACGTTCGGCCCGTCTCCGGCGACCGTCCGGCGGCTGCTGGCGACCGAGCCGGACCTCGAGCTGGTGGCGTCGTTCGGACCGATCCAGCCCGACGTGGGCGGCGACCAGCGGGTCGCCCCGATCCCCGGCGCGGCGTCCGCCGAGGCGTTCCGGACCATCGACGTGTACGAGGTGCCCGATCCCGTGGACCGGGCGACCGCGTATCCGGCGGAGGGCGCGGCGGTCACGAGCGGCGGCCCCGAGGCGGTCCTCCAGCTCGATCCGTCGCTCACCGAGGGCCGGGCCGTCGTGCTGGCCGTCGACGACGGGGCCGAGGACCTGCCCGGTCCGGTGCTGGTGGCGACCGACACCGCCCGCCGCCGTGACGTGCGCTTCGGCGCCATCCGCAACAACGTCACGTACACGCTGACGCCTGGCGAGCGGTCGCCCGACACCGGGGAGGCGCCGGCGGACCGGTGGCCGGCCGATGCACCGACCGGGCTGACGTCGGCCCGCCTCGAGGGAGCCGCGTCGCTCACCGCGAGCCACCACCCCGGGCAGCCGCTGCGGCCGTGGCAGCAGCCGTTCGCGGCGTTCGACGGCGATCCCGAGACGGCGTGGGGGCCGGCCGATGCCGAGGTCGGCGAGTGGATCCAGATCGAGCTCGACGAGCCGACCGACGGGCCGGTGACCCTGCAGCTCCCGGCGACGGAGGGGAAGCGCATCGGGCGGGTGCGGGTCGTCACCGACCACGGCGAGGAGACCGCCCGCTTCGACCGCGACGGCACCGCGACGGTCGAGCTGGCGGGCGGGCCGACCCGGACCGTGCGGGTCGTGATCGACGAGATCGTGGGCAGCCGCGAGGTCGAGCGGGTGGGCATCAGCGAGATCGAGATCCCGGGCGTCGAGGTGCACCGGCCGCTCGTGGTCCCCTCCCCCGCGCCGGGCGGTGCCGACGTGGTGAGCCTCTCCCGGGACCGCGTCGACCGGTTCTCCCTGACCCGGCAGGACGAGCAGCGCGTGCTCGACCGGGAGTTCCGGTGGGGCGGCGACGACCCGGCGGCGCTGCACGGCACGGCCAGCGCGTCGGCCGGCGCCGCGCTCGACGACCTGCTCGCCGCCGCGGCCGGGCCGCCTGCGGACGGCGCCATCGAGGTGACGGCGACCTCGCAGCTTCGGGGCCAGCCGGCGTTCGCCCCGAGCGCGGCGGTCGACGGCGACCCCCAGACGGCGTGGATCAGCGATCCGCAGGCGACGCCGCCGGCGATCACGCTGCGCTGGGACCGCCCGGTGCCCGTCGACGGCGTGGAGATCACGGAGCTGCCCGGCATCGGAAACCCGGTCGGCCGGGCGGTGGTGACCGTTGGTGGCACCTCCTACGACCGCACCGTCGAGGGGGGCCGCGTGTCGATCCCGTCGACGGTCACCGACGAGCTCACCGTGTCGTTCCCCGGCGATCCGGCTGCCGTGGCCGCGACCCGGCAGGTCGCGATCGCCGAGGTCTCGGTCCCGGCGCTGTTCGGGCGGACCGCGACCGTGCCCGACCGGTCGGCCGAAGTCGACCTGGCGTGCGGCGACGGACCGCCGGTGACCGTGGACGGGCGGGCCGTGCCGACCCGGGCGACGGCGACGGTCGGCCAGCTCCTCGACGGGGCGGCGGTCCCGTGGGAAGCGTGCGACCCCGTGGCGATGGCCGACGGCACCCACCGGGTGACGGCGGCGCCAGGGGCGCTGGTGGTGTCGACCCTGGTGGTCGAGCCCGTCGACGGCGTGCCGCCCGCACCCGAGGCGCGCACCGTGACGGTCGGGTCGTGGGGCAGCTCGGCGCGCTCGGTGTCGATCGACGCCGGCGACGACGCGATCTTGGCGACGACGGAGAACGCGAACGACGGGTGGGAGGCGACGCTCGACGGCGAGGTGCTCACCCCCATCCGGGTCGACGGGTGGCGGCAGGGCTGGCTCGTCCCGGCCGGGGACGGCGGCACCGTGGCGATGCGCTACCGGCCGGCGACCGCCCAGCGCGCCGGGCTCGCGGTCGGCGTGGCGGCCCTGCTCGCCCTGGTCGCCGCCGCGGTCCTCCGGCCTCGGCGCTCGGCGTCGCTCGACCCGTGGGCCGCGCCGGGCTCGCGGCCGTGGCCGGCGGTGGCGGTGTGGGTGCTCGTGGTGGGTGCCGGCGTGGCGCTGGGTGGTCCGCTGGTGCTCGTCGCGGTGCCGCTCGCGCTGGTGCCGCGCCGGGACCGGTGGCTGCCGGTCGCCGCGGCCGGGGCGATGGCGGCGGCCGGCGCCGTGGCGTTCGTCGCCGCCGGAGCGGACGTCGGAGACACGACGGGCACCTTCTCGGGCCCGGCCCAGGCGTTCGCGGTGACCGCGGTGGTCGCCGTGGCGCTGTCCCTGCTGCCGGACCGGGCGGCGACCTCGGCTGGCTAACCCGGCTGCGGTTGGTTCCACTCCGTCCAGCCGTGGCCGGTGCGGCCGTCGGCGGCGGTGAACCGGCACCACGCCCGGGGGAAGCGGCTGAGGCGGCCGTCGGGCGCGGTGAGCAGGACGGGCGAGAACGCGACGGGCTCGATGGTGAGGTCGAGGGCCTCGGCGCCGCCGGCCCCGGGGCTGGTGCTGGTGCCGAGGTGCCAGGTGGCGGCGGTGGGGAGGCCGGCGGCGTCGGGATCGGTCGTGTGCGAGGTCTGGTCGACGGCGGTCATCGTGCCGTCGGGGGCCTGGACGTAGCCGGTCCCGTAGAGGGGGTCGGCGCCGAGGCGGACGTCGACGCCGTGGAAGCGGGTGCCGTCGTCGAGGCGTCCGGCGGTCCAGCTCCAGCCGTAGCTCCACCAGTCGCGCACGCCCCACGAGTGGTCCCGCTGGCCGAAGCCGTCGATCTCGAAGCGCTCGGCGCCGACGAGGACCTCGCCGTGGACGCGGCACGGGACCTCGTACCGGGTGACGCCGGGGTAGGCGAACGAGCCGCCGTCGGTCTCCCACTCGAGGTCGAAGCCGAGGGGCACCCGGTCGCCGCGCAGCTCGCCGTACACCTCGGCCGGGTCGTCGACTCCCACCGCGAACGCTTCGACGCCGACCGACACGTGGTCCAGCGCGGTCTCGACCGTGTAGTCGGCCCACAGGCCCTCGGTCCGGATCTCGTGGGAGCGGCCGGGCGGGATGGCGACGTCGTGGTCGATCACCGTGACGAGCTGGCGGTCGGGGCCGACGACGCACGCCCAGTACCAGGCGGTCTGGAGGCCGGGGTAGAGGCCGAGGCGGACGTAGCCGCCGATCCCCTGCTCGGGGTCGAAGAAGTCCAGGTACCAGCTCTCGCTCCAGAGGGCTTCCTCGGTGGGAGCGTGCCGCTGCTCGTCGGACGGGTCGGCGGGGCTGGCGTTGCTGGCGTTGCTGGCGTTGCTGGCGTTGCTGGCGGGGCCTGCGGGGTCGGGCACGGGTGCTCCTCTGCTCCTGCGGTGACCGCTCCGGACGTCGGATGGCACCGAGCGGCGATCGTAGGGGGCCGCGCCGGTAGCGTGACGGGGATGCTGACGTTCCTGAGCGACGAGTGGATCGGCGCCCTCCACGAGGCGGCGTCGACCGACGCCGACCTGGCCGAGCGCACCCGCGAGGTGTCGCTCACCATCGAGCAGGAGGTCACCGGCGGCCCGGACGGCGACGTGCGCTACGGGATGCGGTTCGACCGGGGATCGGTGGCGGTGACGCCCGGCCCCGTGGCCGATGCCACCGTCCGCTTCCACCAGGACTACGCCACGGCCGCCTCGATCGCCATGGGCCACGGCTCGGCGCAGCGGGCGTTCATGACCGGGCGGCTGCGGGTCGGCGGGGACCTGCGGGTGCTGCTCGCCCACGGCGACGTGCTGGCCCAGCTCCAGGACGTGTTCGCCACCGTCCGGGCCCGCACGGCGCCGCCGGTGGTCGCCGGGATCGAAGGCTGACCGGTGCCCGAGCTGCCCGAGCTGCAAGCGCACGCGGAGCGCCTCGGCGAGGACTTCGGCGGGGTCGAGCTGGCTGGCTTCCGGCCGATCACGTTCACCGCGCTCAAGACGTACCAGCCGGATCCGTCCGAGGCGTTCGGGTCGCCGGTCGCGTCGTTCGGGCGCCGTGGCAAGTACCTCCTGATGGAGGTCGGTCCGGTGACGTTCGTGATCCACCTCATGCAGGGCGGCCGGTTGCGCCCGGACGAGAAGCAGGCCGCGAAGCCCCGCGGCGGCATCGCCCGCTGGACCTTCGCCGACGGCCGGGCGCTGCTGTTGACCGAGCCCGGCACGGAGCGCAAGGCGGGCGTGTGGGTCGTGGCCGGTGACCTGGAGTCGCAAGCCCCGATCGAAGGGCTCGGCCCCGACGCCGACACCCTCGACGCCGTCGGCTGGGCGGCCGTGCTCGCCTCGCGCTCGTCGCGCCTCCACGGGGTGCTGCGCGACCAGCACGCCGTCGCCGGCATCGGCCGACGGCTCGCCAACGAGATCTGCCACCGGGCGAAGCTGTCGCCGTTCGCGAACGCGTCGAAGCTCAAGCCGGAGCAGGTGGCCTCCCTCGCCGCCGCCGTCCAGGAGTGCATCGCCGAGTCGCTGGCCGAGGAGCGGACCCACGACGAGATGGTGAAGTCCGCCGAGCGCGGCGGCATCCACCACGCCGCGGGCCAGCCCTGCCCGCGCTGCGGCGACACCCTCCGCACGGTCGAGTACCGGGCCTACACGGTCGTCTACTGCCCGACGTGCCAGACCGACGGCAAGGTCCTCGCCGACAACACCACCAGCAAGTTCCTGAAGTAGCGAGACCGTGCCCGGTCCGGGTCCGGTCCGGGTTCCGCCTGACCCGGCCCGACCTGGCTCGCGTCGAGAGGGACCACCGCCCCCGGGTTCCTCGCTCGAGCCCGTACGCGTCGAATCGACGTCGATTCGACGCGTCCGCTACTCGAGGGGCTCGGTCGGGCCGGACCGGCCGGCGGTGGTCCTGCGATGACCGGTCGGACGCGGGACGGGGGTGCCGTACGGCACCCCCGTCCTGCGACTCATGAACCTCGGATGCGTCGAATCGACGTCGATTCGGCGCGCAAGGGCGCTCAGATGAGGCCGAGCTCCTTGACGGCGTCGCGCTCCTCGGCGAGCTCGCCGACGGAGGCGTCGATGCGGCCCTGCGAGAACTCGTCGATCTCGAGGCCCTGCACGATGCTCCACTCGCCGTCCTTGCAGGTGCACGGGAACGAGCTCATGAGGCCCTCGGGCACGCCGTAGCTGCCGTCGGACGGCACGGCCATGGAGACCCAGTCGCCTTCGGGGGTGCCGGCGACCCAGTCGCGCACGTGGTCGATCGCCGCGTTCGCCGCCGACGCCGCCGACGACGAGCCGCGGGCGTCGATGATGGCTGCGCCGCGTTTTTGGACCGTCGGGATGAAGTCGCCTTCGAGCCAGGCCTGGTCGTTGACCAGCGCCGCCGCGTTCTGGCCGTTGACCTCGGCGTGGAACAGGTCCGGGTACTGGGTGGCCGAGTGGTTGCCCCAGATCGTCATCTTGGTGATGTCGTTGACGGTGGAGCCGGTCTTGGTGGCGAGCTGCGCCATCGCCCGGTTGTGGTCGAGGCGGGTCATGGCCGTGAACTGGCGGGGATCGATGTTCGGCGCGTTGTTCATGGCGATCAGCGAGTTGGTGTTCGCCGGGTTGCCGACGACGAGGACCTTGACGTCCTTCTTGGCGCTGTCGGAGAGGGCCTTGCCCTGCGTGGTGAAGATGGCGCCGTTGGCGGCGAGCAGGTCGCCGCGCTCCATGCCGGCGGTGCGGGGGCGGGAGCCGACGAGGAGGGCGATGTCGGCGTCACCGAACGCGACGTCGGCGTCGTCGGTCTTGACCACACCGGACAGCAGCGGGAAGGCGCAGTCCTCGAGCTCCATGGCGACGCCGTCGAGCGCGCCGAGCGCCGGGGTGATCTCGAGCAGCTGGAGGATGACCGGGGTGTCCGGGCCCAGCAGCGCTCCGCTGGCGATGCGGAACAGCAGGCTGTACCCGATCTGGCCGGCTCCGCCGGTGACTGCGACGCGTACGGGCTCGGTGGTCATGGGATGGTCTCCTCGATGGGGGCACGAATGCTCGGGCAGGCCTGGCACCGGGGCGCCAAGCGGCGGCTCCGACCCTATTCCGGTGACCCGGCCCCACCCGAATGGACGGGGTGGCGGCTCGGCCGGCGCTTCGTGGCGAACTCGGCCCGGTCGGGGCGCCGGGTGCGCCACCAGTAGGCGAGCGTCGGGCCCGACCAGTTGTTCGTGATCTTCCCTGACGCGGTCTTGTACCAGGAGTGGCACGAAGCGGCCCACACCGTGCGCTCGAGGTGGCGCTGGAGCCGGGCGTTCGACGCGGCCTGCGCTTCGTCTCGGACCTCGACGGAGGCGGCGTCGTCCTCGACGAGCCGGCGGATCCAGGTGAGGGCGTAGGCGATCTGGCGCTCGAGCATGAAGATGATCGAGTTGTGGCCGAGGTTGGTGTTGGGGCCGTAGAGGACGAAGAGGTTCGGGAACCCGGCGACCGTGATGCCGAGGTGGGCTTCGGCGCCGTCCCGCCACTCGGTGTGGAGGTCGCGGCCGTCGCGTCCGGTGACGGTGATCGGCGCGAGGAAGCCGGTGGAGGCGAACCCGGTGCCGAACACGATGGTCTCGGCCGGGTGCTCCACCCCGCCGGCGACGACGCCCGTCGGGGTGATCCGCTCGACCGGTGCCGTCACCACCTCGACGTTCGGCCGGAACAGCGTCGGGTACCAGTCGTTGGAGATCAGGATCCGCTTGCACCCGAGCGGGTAATCGGGGAGGAGCGCCTCGGCGGGGAGCTCGTCGCTCACCGCCTTGCCGAGCTCGGCCGCAAAGCGCTTCTCCAGGAGCTTGGCGGCGCGGGAGTCCTTGCGGAACCACAGCCAGCGGGCATCGAACCGGGCCCAGATCGAGAGCCGGTAGAGCCGCTGCAGCGCCGGGTACCGGCGGAACCGCTCCTGAGTCTGCTCCGAGAACACCCCGTCGGGCTTCGGGGCGACGAAGTTGCTGCTGCGCTGGAAGAGGGTCAGCTCGCCGCTCGTCTTGGCGATCTCGGGGACGAACTGGATGGCGCTGGCACCGATCCCGATCACGGCCACGTCCCGCCCGGTCAGGTCGTGGTCGTGGTCCCATCGTGCCGAGTGGAAGACGGTTCCCTCGAAGTCGTCGAGCCCGGGGATCACGGGGATCTGCGGCCGGTTGAGCTGCCCGGTCGCGGCGACGACGACATCGGCCACGTCGGTGCTCCCGTCGGCGAAGGCGAGGCGCCAGCAGGCTGCGTCGTCATCCCAGGTCGCCTCGGTCAGCTCGGTGCCGAGCCGGAGGTGCGGCCGGAGCCCGAACCGGTCGGTGACCTCGTTCAGGTAGCCGAGGATCTCGGGCTGCTCGGGGAACTTGCGGGTCCAGTCGGTCTTCGGTGCGAACGACAAGGAGTACAGGTGCGAGGGGACGTCGCAGGCCGCGCCGGGATAGGTGTTGTCCCGCCAGGTGCCGCCGACGGCGTCGGCCTTCTCGTAGATCGTGAAGCTCTCGATCCCCGCCTGGCGCAGCCGGCAGGCCATGCCGATGCCGCCGAACCCGGAGCCGATGATCGCGATCCGCGGGGTCGCCAGGCCGGGTTCGACGGGCGGGGCGAGGGACCCGGGCAGGCGGGCCGCGGCGGAGCGCGCGGACGGTGGCAGCAGGCGCCCGATCGATGCGACGCGGCCGAGGGGAGGAGCGTTCATCGCCGCTGAGCGTACCGATCTTGACCGCCGGGTCAAGCGGCGTGGCCGGCTCGTCGGGCACAGTTGGGGGATGGGAGAGGGAGGTCGAGGGTGAACCGGCAGGACGCGCTGTTCGTGTACGGAACCCTCATGCCCGGCCACCTGCGCTGGTCGATGCTCGCACCGCACGCGATCGACCACCGGCCCGCCACCGTGCCCGGCACCCTCTACGACACCGGCCAGGGGTGGCCGGCCGCCGTGTTCGGGACGACCCTGGACCAGCGGCACATCCCCGGCTGGGTGGTGTGGTTCTCGAAGGGGACCCTCGCCGTTCTGCTGCCGGACCTCGACGAGATGGAGGGCATCGGCCCCGCCCCCGATCCGGCGGTCGACCCGTACGTGCGGATCCGGGTGCCGGTCGACAGCGTGACGGAGGCCTGGGCCTGGCATGCGACCCGGATGCACTCGACGTGGCGGCGCATCGACGCCTGGCTCGACCAGCCGGAGCGCTGACGGCTTCGGGGCGGCTCCGCCCTAGAGCTGCAGCGACTTGGTCTGGAGGAACTCCTCGAGGCCGTACACGCCGGCCTCACGGCCGATGCCGGACTGCTTGTACCCGCCGAAGGGCGCCAGCGGGTTGTAGGAGCCGCCGTTGACCTCGACCCCGCCGGTGCGGATCCGCCGTGCCACGGCCTTGGCCTCGTCGACGTCGGCACCCCACACGCCGCCGGAGAGCCCGTACGACGAGTCGTTGGCGATCTCGACCGCTTCGTCGATGCTCCCGTAGGGGATCACCGAGAGCACGGGGCCGAAGATCTCCTCTTGGGCGATGGTCATGTCGTTGCGGACGTCGGCGAACACGGTGGGCTTCACGTAGTAGCCGGTGGGCAGGTCCTCGGGCTGCTCGGCACCGCCGGTGACGAGCGATGCGCCCTCGTCGATGCCCTTCTGGATGTAGCTGCGGACCCGTTCGCGCTGCGCGGCGCTGATCAGGGGGCCGAGGCGGCCGCCGCCGGTCGCCGGGTCGCCGAGCGTGTAGGTGGACTCGACCTCCTCCCGCAGCGCGTCGACGATCTCGTCGTGCTTGTCGGCGGGGACGAGCAGCCGGGTGAACGCGGTGCAGGTCTGACCGGAGTTGAGGTACGCCGAGCCCACGGCGGCCTTCGTCGCCTTCGCCAGCTCGTCGCCCTCCAGGCTCGGGAGGAGGATGTTGGCGGACTTGCCGCCGAGCTCGAGTGCGACGCGCTTCACCGTCTGCGCTCCCACTGCGGCCACTC
The DNA here is from genome assembly GCA_035555395.1 of Acidimicrobiales bacterium. GTDB lineage: Bacteria > Actinomycetota > Acidimicrobiia > Acidimicrobiales > Iamiaceae > Aquihabitans. Next base: position 15,370 of record DATMGQ010000081.1, on the reverse strand, counting down.
GGCGACCGGCGTTGGTCGACCCCGTGAACGAGACCATGTCGACGCGGGGATGGGCGGCGATCGCCTCCCCCACCACCGGTCCGATGCCCGACACGAGGTTGAACACGCCTGCCGGGAGCCCGGTCCCGTCGATGATCTCGGCGAGGATGAACGCGTTCAGCGGTGCGACCTCGCTCGGCTTGAGGACGACGGTGTTGCCCGCCGCCAGCGCCGGTGCGACCTTCAGCACGATCTGGTGGAGCGGGTAGTTCCACGGCGTGATGGCGCCGACCACGCCGAGGGGCTCCTTGACGACCAGCGAGCTGCCGACGGTCTCCTCCCAGGAGAAGGCCTCGACGATGGCGGGGTAGCTGCCGGCGATCAGTTGCGGGAGACCGGCCTGGATGCGCTTCGAGAGGAAGATCGGCATGCCCACCTCTCCGCAGATCGTCTCGGCGAGCTCGTCGCTCCGGGCACCGATGCCTTCGGCGATCGCCTGGACGAACGCGACTCGCTCGACCGGCGGGGTGGCCGCCCAGCCCTCGAAGGCGTCGGCAGCCGCCGCGACGGCGCGGTCGACGTCGGTCTCGTCGCCTTCGGGGATCGACCCCATGACGGCCTCGGTCGAGGCGTTGACCACGTCGATGGTGCCGGTCCCGTGGGGGTCCACCCACTGGCCGCCGATGTAGAGCTGCGGGTACGTCTGCATCTTCACTCCCGAGTCGGTGGACCGAGGGCCATGGACGCCGCCCGGCTTCAGCCGTGCCGACGCTACCGACTCCACCCCCTCCCCACTCCCGAGCGCCGCCCTTACGCGCCGAATCGACGTCGATTCGGCGCGTAAGGGCGGGTGGCAGGCCGACCGGCGGCCTGCTCGGGAGGGTGGCGGCCGGGGCGGTCGACGGAAGCCGACCGGCCGGGCTCGATGTCAGACCCCCTGGCGATCATGGAGCCATCGCCGGTCGCCGGCCTCCCGGGGAGCTCCTTCCGCACCACCACCCACGTACGAGGCCACGATGAACCTGGACGAGATCTGGTCCCTTCCGCCCGCCGGTTCGCCCGCCGAGCAAACGCTCCAGATGCGCCTCCGCCGACAGTCGCTCCGGCAGATCCAGCGCATCCCCAACCAACGCCGGGTCCGGCTCCAGACGCAGCGCAACGAACTCCGAATGGAGCTGACCGATCTGGATCAGGAGCTCGAGCACCTGACCAACCGGCGGATCGAGATCCTCGACGGGCTCGACGAGACCCGGGAGGCGCTATGGCCCCGCTGGCCCCACCGCCTCGGCCGTCAGCCTCCGGACGCTGACCAGCTCCCCATGCCCCCTGCCCATCCGGAGGCCAGGGAGCTGTGGGGCCGCGGCCTGCGGGCGACGTGCCGGGCGATCCTGCGCGTCCACGGCCGGCTGCAGCTCCGGGCGCTCCACGCCCTGCTCCACCACTACGGCTACGCCGTGTACAGCGAGACGCCCACCAAGGCGCTGGCCGACGCCATGGGCCACGAGCTGGCCCGTGGCCGCGTCCGCCGGGTGGAGCGCGGCGTCTACGAGATCGACCCCGACGCGCCGATGAGCCGGTGGCGGGCCGACACGGAACCCGGCCTCGGTGACCCGATGCTGGACCTCGACCCCGAGGCGTGGCCCGGCGCGCCCGGCTCCAATGCCGCGCTCCATACCTGGCCAGGCCCCGAAGACGATCAGGTGGAACCGTGCCCGTCGCCGCCGACCGGCAAGGATTCGCAGCATGGACACCGCCCAGATCCAGATCGCCGCTCCGGCCGAGCAGGTCTACGACCTCGTCGCCGACATCACGAACATGGGCCGGTGGTCGCCGGAGTGCTACCGGACCGCATGGGTGGACGGGGCGACCACCGCCCTCCCGGGCGCGCGGTTCAAGGGGTGGAACCGGACCAAGGTCCTGGGCGTGCCCGCCACGTGGTCCACGACCAGCACGATCCGCCAGGCCGATCGCGGCCGGGCGTTCAGCTTCGACACCGGCCTCTCCGGTGCCCGTTGGACCTACCGCTTCGAGGCCACCGCCGACGGGGCCGGCTGCACCGTGACCGAGACCCGTGAGGACGTGAACGCCTCCCTGCCGATCAAGCTCCTCTCCCTCCCGCTCGAGGGCGTTCGGGGCCGCCAGCTCGCCGACGGGATGCAGGTCACCCTCGAACGGCTGAAGGCCGCCGCCGAGGCGACGGCCTCCTGACCCGAGGCGGTCCGCTGCTCAGGAGGTGGCGACCGTCCGCGTGTCGCGCCCGCTGCGCAGGATCGTCCCCGGCAGCTCGCCCGTGGGCTTGCCGTCGACGACCACCACGGTCCCGTTGACCAGGACGCGCGTGACGCCGATCGAGTCGGCGGTCAGGCGGGGCGAATCGCCGGGGAGGTCGTGCACGAGCTCGGCCAGCTCCGAACCGACGGTTTCGGGATCCACCACCACGATGTCGGCGTGGAACCCCTCGGCGAGGATCCCACGGTCCTCGAGGCCGAACAGCTCGGCGGGCACCTGGGTCATCAGCTGGACCGCCCGCTCCAACGGCACCAGCTTGCGGCCGCGCAGCGTGTCGCCCAGGAAGCGGGTCGGGAACGGGGCGCCGCACATGCGGTCGAGGTGGGCGCCGGCGTCCGAACCGCCGAGCATCGCCCGGTCGTCGGCCCACGTCTGGCGGCGGAGCTCCCAGGAGGCGTCGTCCCCGTCCGGCGGGATGGGCCACAGCACGGTGCGCAGGCCATCGGCGACCACGATGTCGATGAGGGTCGCGAAGGCGTCCTGGCCCCGCTCGGCGGCGAGCTCGCCGACGCGACGGCCCTTCAGCCCCTCGTTCGCCGACGAGTAGGTGTCGCCGACGATGTAGTTCTCGAAGTCGGCGAGGCGCTTGAACACGCCCGCCTCCGGCGACTGGGCCTGCTCGAGCATCCGGGCCTGCACCTCCGGCTTCTGCAGCTCGACGATGCGCTCGGGCACCGCCAAGCCCAGCACGTCCTTCCACCCCGGGATGAGGAACAGCCCGCAGTGGTTGAGGAAGCTCATGTTCATCGGCACCTGCACCGGCAGGGTCAGGGCGACGATGCGACCGCCCTTCGCCGCCGCCACGTCACCGGCGGACAGCTGCCGGGGCACCCGGGCGGGCTCGCGGGAGTCGATGGTGAGCACGTTCCAGTTGAGGGGGCGCTTCGCTGTCGCGGTCATGTCCGAGAACAGCTCGATCTCCTCGTCGGAGAACTGGTCGAGGCAGCCGTCGGTCATCGCCTCGAGCGTGGTCCCCGGGTGCTGCTCGACCACGGCGCACAGGGCCAGCAGCTCCTCGTTGGTCGCCCAGCGCGACGCCACTGGCTTGCCGTCGCCGTCGGAGTGGGTGCGGCTCAGGGTCGTCGAGAACCCCAGGCCGCCGGCCTCGATCGACTCGGCCAGCAGCGACTGCATCGCCGAGACCTGCTCGGGCGTGGCCTCGCTGCCCACCGACTCGGCACCCATCACGTAGCGGCGCAGCGCGTTGTGCCCGACCAGGAAGCCCGCGTTGACGCCGATGCGGCCCTCGAGCCGGTCGAGGTACTCGGCGAAGGTCTCCCAGTTCCACGGCACGCCCTCCTCGAGCGCGGCCACCGACATGCCCTCGACGCTCGCCATGAACTCGCGGGTGTAGGCCGCGTCCTCGGCCTTGAGGGGCGCCAGCGTGAATCCGCAGTTGCCGCCGATCACGGTCGTCACGCCGTGGACGTTCGACGGCGACGCACCGCCGTCCCAGAACAGCTGGGCGTCGTAGTGGGTGTGCGGGTCGATCACCCCGGGGATGACCAACTGGCCCGTGGCGTCGATCACCGCCGCCGCGTCCTCGGTGATCTCGCCCGGCGCTGCGATCGCCACGATCCGGCCGTCGCGCACGGCGACATCGGCCAGGCGGGGTGCGGCTCCGGTCCCGTCGACGACGGTGCCGCCCGTGATCAGGTGGTCGAGCATGGAATCCTCCGGCGGTTTCTGACGGACCGTCAGATCGTAACCGGCCACCTCGGGTCCGGCATCCCCCGGATTCGCACCCCGCCCGTTCGGCACCGTCAGCGGCCCTCGGTAGGGTCTCGGGGACCACTTGACCCCTCCCCCGCTGGACGCCGCGCCATGACCGACACCTCGAAGATCATCTACACCCACACCGACGAGGCCCCGGCCCTGGCCACCTACTCGCTGCTCCCGATCATCGAGGCGTTCACCGGCGCGGCCGACGTCGCCGTCGAGACCCGCGACATCTCGCTCACCGGCCGCATCCTGGCGGCCTTCGCCGACCTCCTCCCCGAGGACCGGCGCGTGCCCGATGCCCTCGCCGAGCTGGGTGAGCTGGCCACGCGGCCCGAGGCCAACATCATCAAGCTGCCCAACATCAGCGCCTCGGTCCCCCAGCTGAAGGAGGCCGTGGCCGAGCTGCAGGCGCGCGGCTACGCCCTGCCGGACTACCCCGACGAGCCGGCCACACCCGAGGAGCAGGAGGCCCGAGCCCGCTACGACCGGGTCAAGGGCAGCGCGGTGAACCCCGTCCTCCGCGAGGGCAACTCGGACCGCCGGGCCCCCAAGTCGGTCAAGGACTACGCCCGCAAGCACCCGCACTCGATGGGCGCCTGGTCAGCCGACTCCGCCACCCACGTCGCGACGATGTCCTCCGGCGACTTCCGCCACAACGAGCGCTCGCACACCTTCGAGGCAGCCGACACGCTGCGCATCGAGCACCTCGCCGATGACGGCACCGTGACCGTGCTGAAGCCCTCCCTGCCGGTCCTCGCCGGCGAGGTCGTCGACGCCACGGTCATGAGCAAGGTGGCCCTCGAGGACTTCCTCGCCGCGCAGATCGCCGACGCCAAGGCCCAGGGCGTCCTGTTCTCGGTCCACCTCAAGGCCACGATGATGAAGGTCTCCGACCCGATCATCTTCGGCCACGTCGTCCGGGCCTACTTCGCCGACCTGTTCGCCACCCACGGCGCCCTGCTCGACGAGATCGGCGCGAACCCCAACGACGGCCTCGCCGCCATGCTCACCGCCATCGAGGGGCTGCCCAGCGACAAGCGGGCGGCCATCGAGGGCGCCATCGCCACCGCCTACGCCAACGGCCCCTCGGTCGCCATGGTCGACTCGGACCACGGCATCACCAACCTCCACGTGCCGTCCGACGTGATCGTCGACGCGTCCATGCCGGCCATGATCCGGGCCTCGGGCCAGATGTGGAACGCCGACGGCAAGCAGCAGGACACGAAGTGCGTGATCCCCGACAGCAGCTACGCCGGCATCTACGAGGTCGTCATCGAGGACTGCAAGCGCAACGGCGCCTTCGATCCCGCCACGATGGGCACCGTCCCCAACGTGGGCTTGATGGCGCAGAAGGCCGAGGAGTACGGCAGCCACGACAAGACGTTCGAGATCCCCTCGCACGGCACCGTCCGCGTCGTCGACGCCGCCGGCACGAGCGTGATGGAGCACGAGGTCGGCGCCGGCGACATCTGGCGGATGTGCCAGGTCAAGGACGCCCCCATCCAGGACTGGGTGAAGCTCGCGGTGACGCGGGCCCGGGCCACCGGCGCCCCAGCGGTCTTCTGGCTCGACGCCGACCGCGCCCACGACGCCCAGATCATCGCCAAGGTCACGACCTACCTCGCCGACCACGACACCGACGGCCTGACCCTCGAGATCCTCCCGCCCGCCGAGGCCTGCCGCTACTCGATCGAGCGGATCCGCCGGGGCGAGGACACCATCTCGGTCACCGGCAACGTGCTCCGCGACTACAACACCGACCTGTTCCCGATCCTCGAGCTCGGCACCAGCGCCAAGATGCTCTCGATCGTCCCGCTCATGAACGGCGGAGGCCTCTTCGAGACCGGCGCCGGCGGGTCGGCACCCAAGCACGTCCAGCAGTTCACCAAGGAGAACCACCTCCGCTGGGACTCGCTCGGCGAGTTCCTCGCCCTGGCCGTGTCGCTCGAGCACCTCGCGAACGCCACCGGCAACGCCCGGGCCCAGCTCCTGGCCGACGCCCTCGACGCTGCCACCGGCCGCTTCCTCGACGAGGGCCGGTCCCCGTCCCGCAAGGTCGGCGAGCTCGACAACCGGGGCAGCCACTACTACCTCGCCCGCTACTGGGCCGAGGCGCTGGCGGCCCAGACCACCGACGCCGAGGTGGCCGAGCGGTTCGCACCGGTCGCCGCCGCCCTCGTCGCGGGCGAGGATGCGATCGTCGCCGAGCTGAACGACGTCCAGGGCGTGCCCGTCGACCTCGGCGGCTACTACGCCCCCGACGAGGCCAAGGCCTCGGCTGCGATGCGGCCCAGCCCCACGCTCAACGCCGCCATCGCCCTGTTGGGCTGACGCCCGGGCCGCTGGCCCGGGATCGGGTCAGCGGCGCAGGCCGAGGTTGTCGTAGATCTCCTGGATCGACTGCGCCCGGTTCATCGCGTACAGGTGGATGCCGGGGACCCCGATCTCGAGCAACTGCTCGGTCAGACCGGTGGCGACCTCGACGCCGAGCCGCCGGGTGGCCTCGGCATCGCCGTCGACCTCGTCCATGCGCTCCTGGAGCCACGTGGGGATGTCGGTGTTGTTCATCGCCGACATCCGGCGGGCACCGGCGACGCTGACGAACGGCATCACGCCGGGCAGCACCGGCGTGGTGCAGCCCAGGTCGCCGAGCTCCTCGATCATCACGCGGTAGTGGTCGGCGTCCCAGAAGAACTGGGTCATGCCGAAGTCCGCCGCGCTCAGCTTGGCGGCGAGGAACCGGCGGTCCGTGGCCCGGTCGGCCGACCGGGGGTGGATCTCCGGGAACGCGGCGACGCCGACCGAGAAGTCCCCGACCTCTCGGGCCAGCTCGACCAGCTCGGTGGCGTACACGAAGTCGCCGCCCGGCTCCGAGCCGTCCTTGGGCGGATCGCCGGCGAGGGCGAGCACGTTGTCGACGCCGTGGGCCCGGTACGACTCGAGCAGGTCGACGAGCTCGGCCCGGGTGTGGCCGACGCAGGTGAGGTGGGGCATCGCCGGGAAGGCCTGCTCCTCGTTCACCCGGACCACCAGGTCGTAGGTGGTGTCACGGGCCGAGCCGCCCGCCCCGTAGGTGATCGACACGTACGCCGGCTCCAGCGCCGACAGGTCGGTCACCGCCCGGTCGAACGACGTCATGCCCTCCGGGGTCTTGGGCGGGAAGAACTCGAAGGACCAGGTGGGTCCCTTGGCGAGGAGGTCGGAGATCCTGGTCATGGTCCACCGAGGCTAGGCCACCGGGTCGAAGCGCCCCATGCTCGGATTCGGCCGGCCAGCCCGACCCTCCCCGCCGCCCCTCATCCGCGGCGTACGCGTCGAATCGACGTCGATTCGACGCGTACGGGGTCGGGCGGGACGACGGGGTGCGGGAACCTCAGGCCAGGCCGGCTCGGGCTTCAGCGGCCTCGACGGCGTTGCGGAACAGGAGGGCGATCGTCGTCGGACCGACGCCGCCGACGCGCGGGGTGATCGCCCCCGCCACCTCCTCGCAGCGCTCGTCGACGTCGGGGAGCAGCCGCTTGCCCTCGTAGCGGACCCCGCCCCCGACCACCACCGCACCGGGCGAGATGTGCTCGGGCTGGAGGATGCCCGGCACGCCCGCCGCAGCGATCACGATCCCGGCTCGCCGGGTGTAGTCCGCCCAGTTGTCGACGCCGGTGTGCACGACCGTGACCGCAGCGTTCGCCGTCGGCCGCTTCTGCGACAGCAGCAGGGCGAGCGGACGGCCGAGCGTCGTCCCCCGACCCAGGATGCAGACCTCCTGGCCGGCGACGGGGACCTCGTAGTGGGCCAGCAGCGCCTCGATGCCCGCAGGCGTGCACGGCACCGGACCCGGCATGCCGAGCGCCAGGCGCCCCATGTTGACGGGGTGCAGTCCGTCGACGTCCTTGGCCGGGTCCAGCGCGAGCAGGGCGGCGTCGAAGTCGATCTGCGGCGGCGTCGGGTGCTGGATCAGCACGGCGTCGACGTCGTCGGCGTCGTTCATCTCCCGTACCGCCGCCAGGACGTCGGCCTGGGTGGCGTCGTCACCCAGGTGGATGTGGGGCGAGGTGAACCCGAGCGACTCGGCCTTCTCCATCTTCATCCGGATGTAGCCGGCGCTCGCCGAATCGCCGCCGACGAGGATCGTGCCCAAGCCCGGCGTGTGCCCGGCGGCGACGAGCGCCTCGATCCGGGGTGCGAGGTCGGCGAACACGGCCTCGGCGACGGGCCCTCCGGGCATCATGCGTGCGGTCATCGGGTGCTCCTCGTCCTCAGTGCTTGAACTGGCGCTCGCCGGTGAAGACCATCGCCACGCCGAGCTCGTCGGCTCGGGCGATGGTGTCGGGGTCCTTCACCGACCCGCCCGGCTGGACGATCACGGCCACGCCGGCAGCGGCCGCGGCCTCGATGCCGTCGGGGAACGGGTAGAACGCGTCGCTCGCGCACGCCCCGCCTTCCGCCCGACCGGCCGCCTTCTCGGCAGCGATCTGGCCGGCCTCGACCCGGTTCTGCTGACCGGCGCCGATGCCCCACGCCACCCCGTCCTTCACCAGGACGATCGAGTTCGAGGTGACCGCGGCACAGATCCGGAACGCCAGCGCGGCATCGTCGAGCTCCGCCGCCGTCGGCACCCGTTTCGTCACGACCTGCCAGTCCGACGGCGGGGTCACGAGGCGGTGCGGCTCCTGCACGAGCCACCCGCCGCTGATCGGACGCAGGTGACGGGACGCCGGCACCGGCGGCACCGCCTCGATGAGCCGGGTGTTCTTCCGCTTGCCCTGCAGCGCCTCGACCACGCCGGGGGCGTAGCCCGGAGCGATGACGAGGTCGGCCTGGGCGGCGGCGACCATCTCGACCACGGTCTCGTCGTCGACGACACGGTTGAGGGCCACGATGCCGCCGAACGCGGAGCGGGCATCGCACTCGAACGCCCGCTGGTACGCCTCAGCCAGCGAGTCGGCCACCGCGGCACCGCACGGGTTGGCGTGCTTGATGATCGCCACCGCCGGCTTGTCGCCGGACGCGGCACCGATGTCGTGCGCCAGCAGCCAGGCGGCGTCGGCGTCGAACAGGTTCAGGTAGCTCATGGCGATCCCGCCGTACTGCGTGGCCGACGCCCACCACGGATCGGCGCCGTCGGTGCGGTAGAGCGCGGCCCGCTGGTGCGGGTTCTCGCCGTAGCGCAGCGTGCGCTCCTCGCGGGTGGCAGCGACGTGCAGCGTCGGGGGCAGGATCGGATCGTCAGCCTCGTCGAACCAGGCGACGACCGCTGCGTCGTAGGCCGCCGTGTGGGCGAACGCAGCCCGGGCCAGGCGCCGCCGGGTCTCGGCCGAGAGCGTCCCGGTCGTGGACGAACGGAGCTCCTCGAGGATCGCCGGGTACGCCGACGGATCGGTGAGCACGCCGACGTGGGCGTGGTTCTTCGCGGCGGCGCGCACCATGGCCGGGCCGCCGATGTCGATCACGTCCTCGGCGGTGCCGCCCCCGTGGGTGAACGCCGACGGATCGGACCCGAACGGGTACAGGTTGCCGACGACGAGGTCGAACGGCTCGATGCCGTAGTCCGCCATCTCGGTCACGTGGTGGGCGTTGGACCGGTCGGCGAGGATCCCGCCGTGGATCTTCGGGTGGAGCGTGACCACCCGGTGCCCGAGGATGGCCGGGAAGCCCGTCACCTCGGCGGTGTCCGCCACCGGGATCCCGGCGTCGCGGATGGACCGGGCGGTCCCCCCGCTCGACACGAGGTCCCAGCCCAGCTCGTGGAGGCCGGTGGCCAGCTCCACGATCCCGGTCTTGTCGTACACGGACAGCAGCGCCCTCATGGCAGGCGGTTCCCTTCAGCAGGTGGGACGGTCCCCGGCGCGCACGTCGTCACGCCAGCACCCGGCCCTGTTCGATGATCGTGAGGAGCGTCGCGGGGTACAGCCGGCGCTCGACGGTCTTGATGCGCTCCTGGAGCGAGGTCTCGGTGTCACCCGGCAGCACGGGGACCGCCTCCTGGGCGAGGATCGGCCCGGTGTCGACGTCGAGGCCGGCGACGTGCACCGTGCAGCCCGTGACCTTGACCCCGTAGGCGAGGGCGTCGCGCACGGCGTGCCAGCCCTTGAACGCCGGCAGCAGCGCCGGGTGGGTGTTGAGCAGCCGCCCGCCGAACGCGTCCTGCATCGGCTGGGTCAGCACGGTGCCGAACCCGGCCATGGCCACGAGGTCGAGCTGGTGGCCGTGGAGGACCTCCGCCAACCGGGCCGAGTACGCGTCGCGGTCGAAGGCGGCGTCGAAGCGGTCCCGCTCGACCAGCTCGGAGGCGATGCCCGCCTCCGATGCGATCTCGAGGCCCCGGCACGGACGGTCGGCCGCGACGAGGGCCACCGGCACGCCGGCGTCGATCATGGCGTCGAGGATCGACCCCGTTCCTGACACCAAGACGCCCACTCGCACGTGCCGGGACGCTACCAGCCGCCCCGAGTGCCCCGATCCGGCGGTCACCGGTACCGTGGCCCGACCCGGGACCAGCCGGCGGCGCACGAGGCGGAGGGAGGAGCGGGCATGGACACGAGCAGGGTCACCTTGGGCGACAAGGTCGTCGTCGGCGCCGCGTTCCTCCTGGTCATCGACCTGCTCTTCCTGCCGTGGCACCAGGTCTTCTCGTTCAGCCGGACCGCCACCGAGGCGCCCGGCGGCTGGTGGGGCACGCTCGCCGTGCTGCTGACCGTCGCCATCGTCGCCCTCACCGCCGTCCGCCGCTTCACCGACGTGTCGCTGCCGACGCTCCCCCGCCCCATCGGCGAGGTGAACCTGGCCGCCACCGCCGTCGTGTTCGCCGTGCTCGCCATCAAGCTGGCGCTCGACACCACGTTCCTCGGCTTCGGCTCCTACCTCGGTCTGCTGCTGGCCGCGTCGATGGTCGCCGGCGCCTTCCTCGGCAAGGACGAGACCGACGAGGCCCCGCCGGTCGGCACCGGCCCGGGCGCGCCTCCGACGCCGTTCTGAGCCCGGACGCGCCGGTGCCCGCCCTGGAGGGCGGGCACCGAGCAGGTCTGCAGGACGGGACGGGCTAGAGCCCGAGGCCCCGCACGATCTCGACCATGAGCTCGCCGGCCTCGGTGGGGTTGTTGCCCACCTTGACCCCGGCGTCGCGCAGGGCGTCCATCTTGGCGGCCGCGGTGCCCTTGCCACCGGAGACGATGGCGCCGGCGTGGCCCATCTTCTTGCCGGGAGGGGCGGTGACACCCGCGATGTACGCGGAGACCGGCTTGGTCATCTTGTGCTTGATGAACTCCGCGGCCTCCTCCTCGGCGGAGCCGCCGATCTCGCCGATGAGCATGACGGCCTTGGTCTCCGGGTCGGCCTCGAAGGCCTCCAGGCAGTCGATGAACGACGTGCCGGGGACCGGGTCGCCGCCGATGCCGACGCAGGTGGTGACGCCGATGTCCTGGAGCTTCAGCTCGTAGAGCGCCTGGTAGGTGAGGGTGCCGGAGCGGCTCACGATGCCGACGGGCCCGCCGGGCTTGGCGATCTCACCGGCGGTGATGCCGATGTTGGCCTTCCCGGGGCTGATGATGCCCGGGCAGTTCGGGCCGAGGATCCGGGTGTTCGGGAAGTCGCGGCGGACCTTGTTGAAGAAGTACGCCTCGTCCTGCGCCGGGACGCCCTCGGTGATGACGACGACCAGCTCCATGCCGGCCTCCGCCGCCTCGAGCACGGCCGACTGCACGCCGGGAGCCGGGATGAAGACGCAGGACACGGTGGCGCCGGTGGCCTCCTTGGCCTCGGCCACGGTGGCGTAGACGGGGATGCCGTCGACGTCGGTGCCGGCCTTCTTGGGGTTGACGCCGGCCACCACCTGGGTGCCGTAGTCACGGTTGCGCAGGCCGTAGAACTTGCCCTGCGATCCGGTCAGGCCCTGGTAGAGGACCTTGGTGTTCTCGTTCACGAAGATGGCCATGGTGGTTCCTCTACTTCGCCAGCTCGACGGCGGCCTTGGCCGCCTCGATCATCGTGGGCTTGGACTGGAGCTTCTCGGAGGCGTGGTCGGCCAGGATGGCCCGCCCCTGCTCGGCGTTCGTGCCGTCGATGCGGATCACGATGGGAGCGTCGATCTGGACGCGGCCGAGGGCGGTGACGATGCCGTTCGCCACCTCGTCGCCCTTGGTGATGCCGCCGAAGATGTTGATGAAGATCGACTTCACGTTGGGGTCGTTGTTGATGACCTCCAGCGCTCCGGCCATCACCTCGGCGTTGGCGCCGCCGCCGATGTCGAGGAAGTTGGCCGGGCTGCCGCCCACCTGGTTGACGATGTCGACGGTGGACATGGCCAGGCCGGCGCCGTTGGCGATCACGCCGACGCTGCCGTCGAGGCCGACGTACTGCAGGCCCTTGTCGTGTGCGGCCTGCTCGCGCTCGTCGCGGATCTGGGTGGCGTCGAAGACGTCCCAGCCCTCGTGGCGGAACTCGGCGTTGCCGTCGAGGGTGACCTTCGCGTCGAGCGCGTGGACCTCGCCGGTGGGCTTGAGGATCAGCGGGTTGATCTCGCAGAGGTCCGCGTCGCCCTTGGTGTAGGCCTCGTACAGCTTCAGGAGGATGTCGACGGCGCCGTCGTTGGCGGCCGGGTTCAGGTTCGCGGCCTCGACCCACGCCCGAGCGGCTTCCTCGGAGAGGCCGTCGACCGGGTCGATCCAGATCTTGGCGATGGCGTCGGGGTTCTCCTCGGCCACGGCCTCGATCTCGACGCCGCCCTCGGCGGACAGCATGCCGAGGTGCTTCTTGGCGGCACGGTCGAGCGTGAACGACGCGTAGTACTCCTCGGCGATGTCCGAGGCGGCCTCGATCCAGATCGTCTGCACGATGTGGCCCTTGATGTCGAGCCCGAGGATGTTGGTCGCGTGCTCGCGGGCCTCGTCCGTGTTGCTGGCGAGCTTGACGCCGCCGGCCTTCCCGCGCCCACCGACGTGGACCTGGGCCTTGACCACCACCGGGTAGCCGATGCGGTCGGCTGCAGCCACCGCATCCTCCACCGTGGTGACCGCCTCGCCCTGCGACACCGGGATGCCGTAGCTGGCGAAGAACTGCTTGCCTTGGTATTCGAGAAGGTCCACTCGGACTCCTGAGATGAGGTTCAGCGCGTGACCGGGCGATACTAGGCAGGTGCCTGGAACCTGTTCCCATCCGAGCCCGAGCCGAGAGGGCGCTGCGTGAGCCCCGTCGACCAATCACGGAACCACGTCGGCCGGGCCGCCACGGTCGCCCTCGTCGGGGTGGTGGTGCTGGGGATCGCGTTGGGCCTGGTCACGCTGGCCCTGGGCGGCCGCAACAGCACCGACCTGAACATCGGTGACCAGACGTTCCAGGCCGGCAGCGCCGAGAAGAAGGCCGAGCTGATCGCCGAGTCGGGGCCGATCCTCTACGCCGACGTGTCCGGCCGGAAGGACCGCGACATGATCCTCCAGCACATCGGCGACGACCCCGCCAAGGGCTGGCACGCGTTCCTCGCCGCCCCCATCGACAAGGCCCGTGACTGCACGTGGATCTGGCAGCCCGACGAGGAGCTCTTCCGCGCCAAGTGCGACGAGGAGCTCACCGCCCCCGCCGACGGCAAGGGCCTCCCCCAGTTCCCGGTGAAGGTCGTCGACGGCCAACTCGACGTGGACCTGAACGCCGAAGCTCGGGCCGCCGCCTCCAGCACCACCACCGGGGGCTGACGGCGCCACCGAGCCGTAGGGTGCGCGGATGCGACGCATCGTGTGCACCCAGTGGGGCCCGCCCGAGGACCTCGTCCTCGTCGACGAGGCCGACCCGGTCCCAGGCGAGGGCCAGGTGCTGGTGGAGGTGGCCGCGGCGGGCGTGAACTTCGTCGACGCCCTGTTCGTCGCCGGGACCTACCAGATCAAGGTGCCGCCGCCCTTCACGCCGGGCAGCGAGCTCGCCGGCACGGTCACGGCCGTCGGGCCCGGCGTCGAGCTGATCGAGGTGGGCGACCGGGTCCTCTCGTCGCTGGGGCTCGGCGGGTACGCGAGCCACGCCGTGCTCCCGGCGCTGAGCCTCACCCGCATCCCAGACGCCATCGAGCTGCCCTCCGCGGCCGCCCTCGTGCAGTCGTACTGCACCGCCTGGTTCGCGCTGAAGCGGCGGACCACCGTGCGCCCCGACGAGACCGTGCTCGTGCTGGGCGCGGGCGGCGGCGTCGGGCTGGCCGCCATCGACGTGGCCCGCTCGATGGGTGCCCGGGTCATCGCCGCCGCCTCCACCGACGAGAAGCTCGAGGCCGCTCGGGCGATGGGTGCCAGCGACACGATCGCCTACGAGACCGAGGACCTGAAGGCCCGGGCGCGCGAGCTGTCCGAAGGCGGCGTCGACGTGGTCATCGACCCGGTCGGCGGCCCGCACACCGACCCGGCCCTGCGCGCCCTCGGCGTGTTCGGCCGCCTCGTGGTCATCGGCTTCGCCGCCGGCGGCATCGCCTCGCTTCCCGCCAACCAGGTGCTGCTGAAGAACCGCACGGTCGTCGGCGTCGACTGGGGCGCCTGGGCGATGCAGCACCCCGCTGCCCAGGCCGTCGTGCTCGACGAGGTGCTCGACGGGGTCCGGCTGGGCGACCTGCACCCGGTCGCTCCGGCGGAGCGGCCGCTCGCCGACGCCGGTGCGGTCCTGCGGGACCTGCTCGAGCGGCGGCTCCAGGGCAAGACCGTCCTCGTCCCGTAGCGACCGATCCGCGGCGTACGCGTCGAATCGACGTCGATTCGACGCGTACGTGCGGCCGAGGGGACGCTCCTATGGATCGTCAAGTGGGTGAGGGCGGGTTCTCGAGCTGCCGGTAGATCTGGCGGGAGATGTAGCGCTTGAGGCATCGCTTGATCTCGCGGTCGGTGCGTCCTTCGGCTCGGCGGCGTTCGGCGTAGGCGCGGGTGGCGGGGTCGTAGCGGAGCCGGGAGAGGGCGATGACGTGGAGGGCGCGGTTGAGCTGCCGGTCGCCGCAGCGGTTCAGCCGGTAGCGAGTCGTGAGGCCCGACGATGCGGGGATCGGCGCGACGCCGGCGAGGCTGGCGAACGCGGCGTCGTTGCGGCAGCGGCCGGGGTGGGACCACGCGCAGAGCACGGTGGCGGCGACGATGGGGCCGACGCCGGCTGGTTGAGCAGGTCGGGCCGCCAGGTCTTGATGACAGCGAGGATGGCCTTCTCGTGGACGGCGGCCTCGGCCTGCATGGCCAGCGCGCGCCGGGCGAGATCCCGGATGGCCTCGGCGTAGGTGCGGGTCTCGATATCCCATGAAGCCGACATGCGCAGGCGGGTTGCTGTGGCCACAGCAACCACCGCCGAGCAGCTGCGGAACTTGGCCCGGATGGCCTCAGGTGACGCGGTGACCAGCGACAGCATCTGGCGGCGGGCGACCGAGGAGGCGTCG
>DATMGQ010000080.1:0-2992 GCA_035555395.1 Acidimicrobiales bacterium | reverse complement strand
CGTCGCCGCTGGTCGGCGGGGTGGGGTCAGGCATGGTCCCCTCGCTCGGTGGAGGTCACGGGTTGGTCGCGATCGGGTCGGTGCCGGCGACGCCGGCGGTGCTCACGTGCTCGGTCCACTGCTGGCCGTCGTGGTAGCGCTGCTCGTGGCGGCCCGACGGATCGGGGTGCCAGCCGCCCGCAGTGGCCGGGGGCGTCGGCGCCGCCGCCGAGGGCGGCGCGGGCAGGGCCGCGGCGCCGGGCCCCAGGGGCTGCACGTCCAGCACCTGGATCGAGCCCTTGAGGAAGATCAGCCACGGCGCCTTCCAGTGGACCCGGGTCACGGTCCCGGGCATGGCGTCGATGACGACGCCGTTGCGCCCCATCTCCGGGGCGATGAAGTAGTTGCACCAGGCCTCGATGGTGTAGCGGCCGGGCGCCACCGGGATGGCGACGGTGCCCCACCGCTGCGGTGCGGCCTGGCCGTTGAGCGCCACGTACACCTTGCAGAAGTGCAAGAGGAAGGCGAGGAAGAAGAACGAGGTCTTCACCTCGATCACGGCCTGGTCGGCGGGGGTCGGTCCGGGGTTCTGCGGTGCGGTCATGGTGCCCTTCTACCCATCGACCGGGGATTCTCTAACCGTTGAACCAGTGGCCGGCGTTGACGCCGATCATCTGGCCGGTGACCGGCTTCGCCAGGGGCGAGGCGAAGTAGACGGCGGTGCCGGCGATCTCCTCGCTGTGGGGCAGGTACCTGAGGCACGTCTCCGACGCGACCTCGTCGTAGACCTCCTGGAAGGAGATCCCCCGCTTCTCGGCCAGGTGGTTGAAGTACCACTCGACCGAATCGCCGTAGATGTAGCCGGGGTGGATGCCGTTGACCCGGATGCCCTTCGGGCCGAGCTCGAGCGCCAGCGTCTTGGTGATCGTCGCGAGCGCGCCCTTCGACGCGGCGTACGAACCCCACTTCTCCTGGATCCGCTGGACGGACATGGTGTTGATCATGATCACCCGGCCGTCGCCCGACGCCTCGAGGTGCGGCACGGCCGCCCGGGTCATCGCGAGCGAGCCGAACAGGTTGACCTCGATGGTCTGGCGCCAGCGGTCGAAGTCGGCATCCATGAACAGCTTGGCGTCGCCGCCGTCGTAGGCGTTGTTGACCAGGATGTCGAGCCGGCCGAGCTCGGCGGCGGCCGCGTTCACGGCCTCCGTGCACGCCGCCTCGTCCGCGATGTCGCACACCACCGGGAGCGCCCGCACCCCGAGCGCCTCCACCTCCTCGGCCACGGCCTCGAGCCGGCTGAGCGTGCGCCCGCCGAGGGCGACGCTCGCTCCTTCCCGGGCGAACGCGAGCGAGATGTCGCGCCCCATCCCCGGGCCGATTCCCGAGACGATGGCGACCTTGCCTTCGAGCAGCATGCCGTTCTCCTGATGCGTGGCGCTCGGCGTTCAGCCGAGGTGGGGGATGACGTCGGCGCCGAAGCGGCCGATCTGGTCGAGCAGCTCGTCGAGCGAGCGGGAGCGGAGCCGGACCTGGGCCTGGCCGACGCCCATCGCCTGGAACTTCCGCAGCACGTGGGCGATCTTCTCGGGCGGGCCCGAGAGGGTGGGCGAGCCGAAATCCCAGTCGGCATCGCCGACGTACACCGGGCCGACGAGCGCTCCGAAGTCGAACGGGTCGTGCCGCCCGGCCTCGTCTCGGAGCCCCTTGATCTGGTCGATGATCTCCGGCGTGACCGGCCCCTGGGGCAGCCAGCCGTCGCCGCGCTGGGCGGCTCGGCGGAGCGCGGCGGGCGACGAGCCGCCGACCCAGATCGGCGGACCGTCCTCCTGCACCGGGCGGGGGTGCTGGCCCAGGTCCGCGGCCGGCCAGACCGGTCCGGGGAGCGTCGGGTAGTCCTCGGCGAACGCCGCGCGCACGGCGTCGATGGACTCGTCGAGCAGCTTGCCCCGATCCGCGAACGGCAGGCCCAGCAGCTCGAACTCGGCCTCCACGTGGCCGGCGCCGACGCCCATGATCACCCGGCCGCCGGAGATGGCGTCGAGGGTCGCGAACGACTTCGCCACCTGCAGCGGGTGGCGGTAGGCCGGCACGTAGATGTGGCTCAGGAGGCGCACGTCGGTGGTGATGCCGGCCAGCCAGCCGAGCGTGGCGACCGTGTCCCACCACTCGGTGCTCATGACCTGCGCCTTCTCCGACGGGATGGCGATGTGGTCGCACACGCCGACGTAGAAGAACCCGGCCCGGTCGGCCGCCTGGGCCACGGCCGCGAGCTCGGCCGCACCGGCGTGCTCCTCCCACGGCTCCACGAAGTTGGTCGACTTGGACTGGATCGGGAGCTGCATGCCCACGGCCAGCCGCCCCTGCGGCAACACGGTCCCCATGGCCGGCGACCCTAGAACAGAAAACTAGAACGTGTTGCAGTTCTCGGGGTTGCCGGACTCGAAGCCGGTGGTGAACCACTGCTTGCGCTGGGCCGAGCTGCCGTGCGTGAAGGACTCCTGCCGGGCGTTGCTGCCCTGGATGGCGTCGTCGCCGACGGCCTGGGCAGCGTCGATCGCCTCGTCGAAGTCCCCGTCCTCGAGCCGCTGGTCCTGGAACGCAGCCTTGGCCCAGACACCGGCGAGGCAGTCGGCCTGGAGCTCCATCTTCACCGAGAGGGCGTTGGCCTCGGCCTGCGACGCCCCGTTCTGCTGCTGGCGGACCTGGTCGTTGATGCCGAGCAGGTTCTGGATGTGGTGGCCGTACTCGTGGGCGAGCACGTAGGCCATGGCGAAGTCGCCGTCGAAGCCGAGCTGGTCCTCGAGCTGCTGGTAGAAGCCGAAGTCGATGAAGATCTTCTCGGACGGCGGGCAGTAGAACGGCCCGGCCTCGGGCTGGCCCACGCCGCAGCCGCCCGTGTCGGTGGGCGCATCGAAGATCACGAGCGATGCCTTCGAGAAGTCCTGGTTCGACGCCGCGAACTCGTTCGACCAGTAGTCCTCGAGGAGGGTCCCGACGTCGCCGACGAACT
>DATMGQ010000079.1:0-9450 GCA_035555395.1 Acidimicrobiales bacterium | reverse complement strand
GCCCGGATGACGAGGCGCGAGGGTCTTCGGGGTGGGTCACCCCGGTTCCGTACCCACTTCCACCCGCTTCGTGAACCCAGACACGACCTCGATGTGGCTGGTGTGCCCGAACAGGTCCACCACCACCGACCCGACGTGCTCGTAGCCGGCCTCGGCGAGGAGGGCGGCGTCACGGCCGAGCGCCGCGGGATCGCAGCTCACGAGCACGCACAGAGAGGCACCGGTGCCGGTGACGGCAGCGACGCCCTCCTTGCCCAGGCCGCTCCGGGCCGGGTCGGCGACCACCACGTCCGCGGGCGACGGGCGCCAGCGGGCGAGGGCCACCTTCACGATGCGGGCATCGACGTCGGGGAGGTTCTGGCGGGCGTCGGCCACCGACGAGGCGCTGCGCTCGACCCCGACGACCGTCCGGCCCGCCCCGACGGTGCCGGCGAACAGGCCGACCCCGCAGCACAGGTCGACGAGCCGCTCGGCACCGGGTGCGTGCTCGGCGATGAAGCCGTCGACCGCATCCACCAGGGCCTCGGCCCCCTCGGGGCTGGCCTGGAAGAACGAGCGGGCCGAGACCCGCCACGTCCGGCCTGCGGCTTCCTCGTGGATCCAGGCCCGGTGGCCGTCGGCGAGCTCCCGCTCGCCCACCACCGTGACGCCCTCGGGCACCCGGGTCCCCTCGCCGCTCGGGCCGACCACCACCGACCGCTCGCCGGTGCGAGCCCCGACGCGCACCACGACCTCGGCCCCCGGCGGGAACGTCCCCTGGGCGATCACCTCGTTCACGGCCTCGTGGGCGACCAAGCAGCGGTCGACGGCGATCAGGTCGTGCGAGCGCCGCCGGCGGAACGCGAAGCGCCCCTCGGCGTCGGCGACGCCCCGGACCGTCGTGCGGAGCCCCTCGGCGGCGAGCGGCGCACCCGCTCGGACCTGCGGATCCGGGACCTTCCCCTGGCGGGCCAACACGTCGGCGACGATGCCGCGGCGCAGCTCCCGCTGGTGCCCGACCTCGATGTGCTGCCAGTCGCAGCCGCCGCAGCCCAGCTCCACGTTCGGGCACGGCGGCACCACCCGCTCCGGTGCGGCCTCGAGGACCTCGACCACCGCAGCGCGGGCGAACGTCTTCTTCTCCTCGAGCACCTCCACCGCGACGGTCTCGCCCGGGAGCGCGCCGGACACGAACACGACCCGGCCCGAGCCCTCCCGTGCGATGGCCTCGCCACCCACGGCCATGGCGGTGGTCGTCAGCGAAGGCGTCGTCACCGGCGCATGCTACCGGCCGATGGCCGGGCCGTAGGATGCCCGGGTGCCCATCGACCCCGCACCCCGCCCGATCCACATCGCCCCGTCGGTCCTCCCGGCCGACTTCTCCAAGATGGGCGACGAGCTCAAGGCAGTGGCCGACGCCGGGGCCGATCGGATCCACTGGGACGTGATGGACGGGCAGTTCGTGCCCAACATGACGTTCGGGCCGGCCATGATCGCCGCCTGCCGCAACGCCGTCGACCTCCCGTTCGAGGCCCACCTGATGGTCAACACCCCCGAGGTGCTGCTGTCGGAGTACATCGACGCCGGCTGCCAGCTCATCACCATCCACGCCGAGTCCACCATCCACCTCCACCGCTGCCTCTCGCAGATCAACGAGGGCGGCTCGCGGGCGGCGGTCACGATCGTGCCGTCGACGCCGCTGTCGGCCATCGAGCACGTGCTCGACCTGGTCGACATGGTCCTGATCATGACGGTCAACCCCGGCTTCGGCGGCCAGGCCTACCTCGCCTCGCAGGAGGCCAAGGTCGCCGACCTCCGCCGCACCATCGTCGAGCGGGGCCTCGACGTCGACATCGAGGTCGACGGCGGCATCGCCCCCACCACCATCGGCGCCGCCACCGCCTCCGGCGCCAACGTCTTCGTCGCCGGGAGCGCGCTCTTCCGCGATCCCGCCGGCCTGGCCCACGCCATCGAGGAGCTCCGGACCAAGGCCGAGGCCGCCCAGGCCGGCGTCCACGCCGCCTGACGATGCGCCGCTCGCCCCGGCTGGCCCTTGCGGTCGCCGCCGCCCTCGTCCTCGCCGCCGCCGGCGCCTGCACCGAGGACCGCGGCTCGACCAAGGCCTTCTGCACCCAGGTCAAGCAGGTCCCGGCGCTCGAGACGGTGCTCGACCGCTTCAGCGAAGCCGACCCCGGCGTGCTCGCCGATCGGATCGAGCAGGCCCGAGACGCCTACGACGACCTGGCAGCAGCCGCACCCGACCAGATCGCGGAGGAGACCGACGAGGTCGTGAGCCTCGTGGACGCCACCCTCGACGCCGTGGAGGAGCACCCCACCGACCCCGCGCAGGCCTCGGCCCAGCTCCGCAAGGCGGTCGCCGCCCACAAGGGCGTCGAGTCCGCCCGCGCCGAGGTCGCCGCCTTCGCCCAGGACAAGTGCGACGTGCGGCTCGACGCCACCCTCACCGGCGCCGGCTCGAGCTCCACCACCACGACCACCGAAGCCGAGACGGTGATCACCGCGCCATCGACCAGCACGACGGCCACGGACACCTCGACGACCGGCGGCTGAACCGCCGGCCGTCGCGTGCGGTCAGTTCTCGATCGACTCGCGCCGGGTGATGACGTTGTCGATCAGGCCGTACTCCTTGGCCTCGTTGGCCGTGAACCAGCGGTCGCGCTCGGAGTCCTCTTCGATCTGCTCGACCGACTGCCCGGAGTGCTCGGCGATCTTCTCCGCCATCAGGCGCTTGATGTAGACCATCCGCTCCGCCTGGATGGCGATGTCGGAGGCCTGGCCCTGGATGCCGCCAGAGGGCTGGTGCATCATGATCTGGCTGTGCGGCAGCGCCGAGCGCTTGCCGGGGGCGCCGGCGCAGAGCAGGAACTGGCCCATGCTGGCCGCGAGGCCCATGCACACGGTGGCGACGTCGGCCGTCACGAACTGCATCGTGTCGTAGATGGCCATGCCGGCGCTGATGGAGCCGCCGGGCGAGTTGATGTAGAGGTAGATGTCCTTCTCGGAGTCCTGGCCGTCGAGGTACAGGATCTGCGCCGCGAGCTGGTTGGCGATCGTGTCGTTGACATCGGTGCCGAGGAAGACGATGCGCTCCTTGAGGAGCCGGTTGTAGATGTCCGAGCCGGGGTCGAAGCCCCCAGGGCCTTGGGCGACGGGCATCACGAGCGGGGTTTCCATAGCGGCGCAGGCTAGCGGCCACCCACCCCCTTCCGGCGATGCCGATCCCTCCCTCCGTCGCCCGCGCCGTTCCCTAGGATCAGCGGCCTCGCCGGCGTAGCCCAATTGGCAGAGGCACCAGGTTTAGGTCCTGGCCAGTGCGCGTTCGAGTCGCGCCGCCGGCACCCCGCCATTCCCAGAACACCAGCTTTCGGATCCTGGCCAGTGCGTCGTTCGAGTCGCGCCGCCGGCACGAGAACCACCGCGCCGCCGGCACGAGAACCACATCAACCACATCCCGAGGTGGCCGTCGGGGTTCGGGTTCTGGCACCCTGCTCGTCCATGCCCGAGGGTCACACCATCCACCGCCTCGCCAAGGACCTGCGGGCCGACCTCGGCCAGCGCCCGCTGCACGTGACCAGCGGCCAGGCCCGGTCCGAGGACACCGCTGTGCTGCTCGACGGCCACCTGCTGCGCCGGACCGAGGCGTGGGGCAAGCACCTGTTCCTCACCTTCGAGTCCCGGAAGGTGCTCCACGTGCACCTCGGCCTGATCGGCAAGTGGTTCCGGCGCACGCCCGACGCCGACGGTGTCCTCGCCGCCCCGACCGACACCACCCGCCTCCGGCTCGCCCGTGTGGACGACGACCTGGCGTGGGACCTGATCGGACCGATGCTCGCGGCGGCCATCACGCCGGCGGACAAGCGAGCGGTCACCGCCCGCCTCGGCCCCGATCCGCTGCGCAAGGACGCCGATCCCGACACGACGTGGGCGAAGCTGCAGCGCAGCGACAAGCCCGTCGGCCTCCTCCTCATGGAGCAAGACGTCATCGCCGGCATCGGCAACGTGTACCGCTCCGAGGTCCTCAACATCGTCGGCGTGGACCCCCGCCGTCCCGGCCGGGCGGTCACCCGCGACGAGTTCGATGCGCTGTGGGCGGAGACCGCCCGCCAGCTCAAGCTGGGCGTCCGCCGGAACCGGATCGTCACCATGGCGCCCGACGAGCTGCCCCGTCCGCTGTCGAAGCTGCAGCGGGGCGAGGGCCGCTACGTCTACAAGCAGGAGCACTGCGGGCGGTGCGGCACCGAGCTCGACATCTACCCGATCGCCGGTCGCACCACCTGGTCCTGCCCGGTGTGCCAACCGACCTGACGATCCTCGGGCGACCCCTCCATTCTGCGAGGCGGCGGGCGATAGAGGGGTGGTGACCCGCCACGCCCTCCGCAAGACCTCGACCGTCGTGCTCGCCCTCGTCGCCGCCGTGAGCCTCGCGGCGGGGTGCAGCAAGGACGAGGGCGGGTCCGGCGATGCGGCGACCACGACCCGTCCTGCGGGTGCGAACGAGCAGCAGAAGACGCTGGAGGCGACCGAGCGGACGCTCGCCACCATCCGGCTCCCCGGTGCGGTGGGGTTCTTCGCCAAGTCCACCAAGAGCTGCCCGGCAGGCCAGTTCCCCCAGGTCGCGCGCACCGACACGTCGTCGCTGCCGCCCGACGAGGTGGTCGACCAGCTCACCGACCTCCTCGAGGCGGACGGGTGGACGTACGAGCACCTGTCGGATGGGCGGGAGACCTACGTGAAGGCGCCGTACCAGGTGTGGATGGAGGCATCGGCGTCCGACGACGGCGGCACCACGGCGACGGTCGAGGTCCGCACCTCCGACCTGACCTGCCCCTGACGGCGTCGGTAGGTTCGGTCCGCATGGGGACCGACGTGGCGATCGAGGCCATCGACCCAGACGAGCCGGACGCCCAGCACTGCCTGCGGGCGTACTACGCGGTCCTCGACGAGCGGTTCGACGAGGGGTTCGACGTCGAGGCGGCCCTGCCGCTCCCGCTCGATGAGCTGCGGCCGCCGCTGGGCACCTTCCTCATCGCCCGCCTCGACGGGTCGGCCGTGGCGTGCGGAGGGATCAAGTTCCACGGCGACGAGCCGGCCGAGCTGAAGCGCATGTGGGTCGATGCCTCCGTGCGGGGCCGGGGCCTGGGCCGCCGGATGCTCGTCGCCCTCGAGGACGCGGCCCGGGCGGGTGGGGCGACGGCGGTCCAGCTCGAGACCAACCGCAACCTCCCCGAGGCGATCTCGATGTACCGGACGTCCGGCTACGAGGAGGTCGAGGCCTTCAACGACGAGCCGTACGGGCACCACTGGTTCCAGAAGGACCTCTAGGGTCCCGGCCATGCGGATCGAGGAGCTGCCCACGCCGGCGCTGGTGGTCGACGTCGAGGCGCTCGACGCCAACATCGCCCGGATGGGAGCGGCCTGGCCGGGCACGCGGCTGCGGCCCCATGCCAAGGCGTTCAAGTCCACGGCGCTCGCAGCCCGGCTCGCGGCCGCAGGCCACACCGCGTTCTGCGGGGCGACCGTCCGCGAGCTGGCCGGCCTGGCGGCCGCCGGTCTGGGCTCGGACCTCCTGCTCGCCAACGAGGTGGTGGACGTCGGCCGGTTGAAGGCCCTGGTCGACCACGTCCCCGACGCGCGGATCACCGTGGCGGTCGACTCCGCGGAGACCATCGAGGTGGCGGCCCGTGCCGGCGTGCGCGAGGTGCTGGTCGACGTCGACGTCGGCATGCCCCGGTGCGGCTGCCGGCCCGACGAGGCGGGCCCGCTCGCCGAGCTCGCCCGGTCGCAGGGACTGGTGGTGCGCGGGGTCATGGGCTACGAGGGCCACCTGATGACCGAGGACGTCGACCAGGGGGCCAAGGTCGAGGAGGCCATGGCCGTCCTGCTCGATGCCCACGACGTGGTCGGCGGCGACGTCGTGTCCGGCGGCGGGACCGGCACGTGGAAGCGGAACCACTGGGTCACCGAGCTGCAGGCCGGCAGCTTCACGCTCATGGACACGCACTACGAGGCGGCCGGGGTCGGCTTCGCCAAGGCGCTCAGCCTGATCCTCACGGTCGTGTCGGTGAACCGGACCGGCGGGTGGGCGGCCGCCGACGGCGGCCTGAAGGCGCTCGGCATGGACCACGGCAACGCCGCCATCGACGGCGCATCGGTCTGGTACCACGCCGACGAGCACACCGTCTTCTCGATGGACGACGGCGCCCCGCTCCCCCGGGTCGGCGATCGGGCCGTCGTGTGGCCCGCCCACGTCGACCCCACCGTCTCGCAGCACGAGCAGCTCTGGATCCACCAGGCCGGCGAGGTCGTCGACTGCTGGCCGGTCGACCTGCGCGGCTGGTAGCCGCGGGCCTCTGGATCAGCCGTCGAGCTGGGCGAGCAGGTCGCGCAGGGCGCGGCCTCGGTGGCTGATCGCGTGCTTCTCGTCCTGGCTCATCTCGCCGAAGGTGCGGCCGTCGCCCTCGACCGGGATGAAGACGGGGTCGTACCCGAAACCGCCGGGGCCGCGGGGCGCATCGGCGATGGTGCCCTCGACGTGGCCGGCGGCCACCAGCTCGCGGCCGTCGGGGTGGCGGAGGACGACGACGGCTCGGAACCGGGCGGTGCGGTCCGCGGGGTCCGGGCGGTCCGCCAGGGCGGCGAGCAGCTTGTCGACGTTCTGCTCGTCGGTGGCGTCCTCACCGGCGTACCGGGCCGACCAGACGCCGGGCGCACCGTCGAGCGCGTCGACCTCGAGGCCCGAGTCGTCGGCCACCGCCGCCAGGCCGGTGGCCTCGCACAGCGCGACGGCCTTGAGCCGCGAGTTGCCCTCGAACGTGTCCTCGTCCTCGATCACCTCGGGGACCTCGGCGGGCCGGGGCACCAGCTCGAGGTGCTCGCCCAGGATCTCCGCGATCTCGGCGGCCTTCTTGGGGTTGGCCGAGGCCAAGACGATGGGGGTGCGCGCCGTCACGGCTCGACTCAGCGGCCGGCGGGCGGCGTGGCGAGCACGGCCCGCTGCAGCTCGACGATCTGGGCGATGCCGCCCTCGGCCAGGTCGAGCAGGGCGTCGAGCTCGGCTCGCGAGTACGGCGCGCCCTCGGCGGTGCCCTGGACCTCGACGTAGCCGCCGGAGCCGGTCATGACCACGTTCATGTCGGTCTCGGCGGTCGAGTCCTCGACGTAGGGCAGGTCGAGCATCGGCACGCCGCCGACGACGCCCACCGAGATCGCCGCGCACTCGGTGGTGAGCGGGTGGCTGGTGATGCCGCCGGCCTGGAGCGTGCGGGTCAGGGCGTCGTGCAACGCCACGTAGCCGCCGCAGATCGAGGCGGTGCGCGTGCCGCCGTCGGCCTGGAGCACGTCGCAGTCGACGATGACCTGGCGCTCGCCCAGCGCCTTCATGTCGCACACCGACCGGAGCGAGCGGCCGATGAGGCGCTGGATCTCCTGAGTGCGGCCCGACTGCTTGCCCTTGGCCGCCTCCCGGTTGATGCGCTCGGCGGAGGCGCCCGGCAGCATCGAGTACTCGGCGGTGACCCAGCCCTTGCCCTTGCCCTTCATCCAGCGGGGCACGTTCTCGTCGACCGACGCGGTGCACAGCACCCGGGTGCCGCCGAACGAGACCAGCACGGATCCGGCGGCCTGCACCGTGAAGTCGCGCTCGAAGGTGATCGGTCGAAGTTCGTCGTTCTGGCGGCCGTCGGCACGCATCGGAGGCTCCTGCTGGGTGGTTGGCGGGCGGACCATCGTCGCAGACCCACCTCATCGCGACCGACCCGACCTCGAACTTTCTGTGCGGGTGGTTGCCCGGCAACATCCAACAGAGGAGGTCCGTGGGTCGGAGCGGTGTCGGGTCAGGGGCTCCAGGGGGCGCGCTCGGCGGCGGCGAGCTCGGGGCCGAGGAGGCGGGCGCCGAGGTCGCGGAAGCGGTCGACGTCGCCCGAAGACACGAACCGGTGGGTCCCGGCCCGGCCCGCCGCCGCCGGGGCGAGGGCCGGCTCGTCGTGTGCCGGCGCCTTCTGGTGGAACATCACCAGGGCCTCGAACGCCGTCTCGTCGGCGGAAGACACGAGCACCACGTCGCGGCCCACGACGTCGGTGATGGTGCGGGCGAGGTACGGGTAGTGCGTGCAGCCGAGGAGGAGGGCGTCGACCTTCGCCTCGACGACGGGCGCGAGCAGCCGCTCGGCCAACACGTGGACCTGGTCGCCGTCGGTCTCGCCGCCCTCGACGAACTCCACGAACCCGGGGCAGGCGGCCACCGTCAGGTCCACCGACGCTCCGCTGGACGCGACCGCTCGCTGGTAGGCCCCCGAGCCGACCGTGCCCACCGTGCCGATCACCCCGACGCGGCCGGTCTCGGTGGCCCGCACGAGCGACCGGACGCCGGGGTCGATGACGCCCATGACCGGCACGTCGAGCACCTCGCGCAGCGATCCGAGCGCGGCGGCGGCCGCGGTGTTGCACGCGACCACGAGGAGCTTCACGTCGTGCTCGTCGACCAGGTAGCGAGCGATCTCGTGGGCGAAGCCGGCCACCTCGTCGAGCGACCGCGGCCCGTACGGGTACCGGCCGGTGTCGCCCACGTAGACGAGGTCTTCGTCGGGGAGGAGGTCGATGAACGCCCGGGCCACGGTGAGGCCGCCGAACCCGCTGTCGAACATCCCGATGGGACGGTCGTCGGTGGCTGCCTCGATCACCGACCCAGGCTACGACCGCCAGGCCCGGCCACCCGGGTCCGAGCGCCGCCGGCACGCCGATGGGAATGTCAGGGGATTCCCAGGAAACTCCCAGCAACAGCTGCGAGGCTGGGCGTCGTGACCGGTGAACGACTCCTGCTCGTCGACGACGAGGACAACCTGCGCTCGATGCTCGAGGCCGCGCTGCGCCACAGCGGCTTCGAGGTCCACCCCGCGGCCAACGGCCGGGACGCCCTCGACGCCGTCCCCGAGGTGAAGCCCGACCTGATCGTGCTCGACGTGATGCTCCCCGACCTCGACGGGTTCGACGTGTGCCAGCGCCTCCGCACCACCGGCGACCGCACGCCCGTCCTCTTCCTGACCGCCCGCGACGCCACCGAGGACAAGGTCCGGGGCCTGACCATGGGCGGCGACGACTACCTGGTGAAGCCGTTCAGCCTCGACGAGCTCGTGGCCCGGATCCACGCCGTGCTGCGCCGCACCGGCAACGCCAAGGAGGGGGCGGTGCTCACGTGCGCCGACCTGGAGCTCGACGACGAGGCCCACCTCGTGACCCGCGCCGGCGTCGAGACGCCGCTCTCCCCCACCGAGTACAACCTGCTCCGCTACCTCCTGCTCAACCAGGGCCGCGTGCTGTCGAAGGCGCAGATCCTCGACCACGTGTGGCAGTACGACTTCGGCGGCGACGGCGGCGTGGTCGAGACCTACATCGGCTACCTGCGCAAGAAGGTCGACCACGTCGACCCCCGCCTGATCCAGACGGTGCGAGGGG
>DATMGQ010000078.1:0-3482 GCA_035555395.1 Acidimicrobiales bacterium | reverse complement strand
GGACGGTGCAGCTGGTGCCACGGGGCGACCACCAGAGGCCCCAGGTCACCCGGTACCAGGGGAGGTCGATGACCTCGGCGTGCTGGATCTCGTCGAGCCGGTAGACGCAGCGGGGCCAGCCCACGACGCCCCACCGCACGTCGAACCCGTTGGGCCCGGCCGAGGCTCGGACGCTGGACGCCGTGAGGATGTTGGCGGCGATGCCGATGGCCAGGAGGGCGACGATCACGGCGAAGTCGCCCGAGCCGCCCCGTCCGCCCTCGCCGGTGGAGCCCATGGCGACGAGCAGCACGGCGAGCACGACGGTGGGGACGATCACCGGCCAGTTGGTCGTGCGGCCGGTGTAGATGGTGCGGGGACCGGTTGCGGTGTGGGTGGTCATGGCAGCTCCTTCAGGATGCGGAAGACGGCGGGGCGGTCGAGGCCGTGGTCACGGGCGAGGGCGAGCAGGTCGGCGGCGGCGTCGATGACCGGCTGGGTGGCCTGTTCGGTGGCGGCGATGCGGACGCCGCGGCCGCGGCGGAACTCGAGCAGGCCCTCGTCGCGCAGCTGGCGGTAGGCGGCGAGGACGGTGTTGCGGTTGACCGACAGGGCCTCGCCCAGCTCGGCGGCGGGGGGCAGCTGGTCGTTCAGGGCGAGCTCGCCGCCGGCGATGCCCCGGCGCACGCAGCCCGCGATCTGGTCCTGCAGCCGTTCCGGCGAGGCATGGTCGATCGTCCAGCGCATGGTGCTATTGGTACTAGCACCATGTACTGCTCGTCAAGGGTGTCGCGGGATCCGGGCTACTCGTCGGGGTCCGCGGTGCGGTTCGCCTCGGCGGCTCGGTCCAGCTCGGGGAGGTCGGCATCAGTGACGACGCCGCTGGCCAGGCAGTACTCCACGAGGCGGGCACGGCGGTTGGCGGCGATGTCGCCGGGCCCGCCGTGGAGCCCCCGGACGCCGGCCTTGGCGAGCTTCTGGCACACCTGGTCGAGCTTCTTGTTGAACTTCTTCTCCGACCACCCGACCCGGCGGGCGGCCTCGGCGCTGGCGGGGAGCGTGCTCGGACCGGACCCGGTCCGGCCCAGGGCGTGCTCGGCCAGGGCGAGCACCACGACGCGCTGGTCTGCGGTGAGGCGGGCAGGGGAGCGGGTGGTGGCGGCGAGGTCGTCGTCCTCCTCGTCACCGCCGGGGCCCGCGGCGGCGAACGGCGGATCGGACAGGACGAGCTGCACCTCGTAGGTGGTGGGCCCGGCGCCGAAGCGCACGTAGCAGCGGTCGAACGCCAGGGGCAGCACCCCGCCGGGCGCGAGGTGGGCGACGAGGTGGTTGCGCTCGTCGCCCACGGTGGCCGACAGCTGCTTGCCGACGTTGGCCACGAGCCACACGCCGTGCTGGTGGCGGATCTCCAGGAAGGTCCGGTGGAGGTACGGGTTGTCGTCGACGGACAGGTCGGCCGCCCGCCCGATGGTGAAGGTGGCGTCCTCCTCGACGGTCCACCACTCGTCGCAGTACTCGACCTCGATCGTGCTCATCGGCTGCACACCTCCGTGCTGTCCTCGGAGACCCGGCCGTCCCGGATCGCCTGCACCACCACACAGACCCGCTCGTCCGTGTCGACGTCGAGCGCCCGCTCCTCCACGATCGACGCCTCGCCCCGCACCTCGCTCGGGCCGTCGGTGAACAGCACCTGGTAGGTGTCGCCGTCGGCGGCCGAGGGCGCCCGCCAGGTGATGCGCTGGCCGCCGCCGTCCACCGCGGTGACCCGCACCTGCTCCGGGCGGCTCAGCCCCTTGCCGAGCACGATCGGCTCGGTGCCCGGGACCGTCGTGGTGGTCGAGCCGCCGCCGCCCTCGCCGCCCGCCCGGGCGAGGAGCAGGACGATCGCGGCCAGGATCACCAGGCCACCGGCCACCGCGACCACCAGCCGGCGTCGGTCGGGCGCGGGGTCGGCGGCGGGCGCCGGCTCGGGCTCGGCCGGCGCGGCTGCGCCGCCGCGGTGGATGGTGCGGTCGCCGAGCCCCAGGTCGCCAGGTGCGGCGGCCGGCGTGACGTCGGCGGTCCAGCCCGACGACGGCGTGGAGCCGGGCGGCGGGGGACCGGGCGGGAGGTCGGGCGGCGGGGGCGGGCCGTCGGGCTCGACCCGCTGGATCGACCGGAAGCGGGTGCTGTCGTCGTCGTCCGCCGGGCGGGTCGGCGGGGCGGCGGGCCCGCTGTCGGCGATGCGCAGGGGCGTCTGGGCCAGGCCGAGCTCGGCCTCGACGCCCTGGAGCGCCCGGCCCAGCTCGGCGGCGGACTGGAAGCGGTTGCCCGGCTCCCGCTGGAGGGCGGTGGCCAGGACCCGTTCGAGCGAGGCCGGCAGGTCGCTCCGGCCGGTGGGCGGCAGCGGCGCGTGGAGGATGCGCTGGACCAGTGCGGCGTCGGTGGTGGGCGCGCCGGTGCTGAACGGCGACCGGCCCGCGAGCAGGGCGTAGATCGTGGCGCCGAGGGAGTAGACGTCGGATCGCTGGTCGCCGGTGGTGGACCCGTTGAGCACCTCGGGGGCGGCGAACGGGATGGACACGCCCTGGCTCGGCGCGTCGGCATCGGCGGCGTCGCCGTCGCCGCCCGCGATGCCGAAGTCGGTGAGCGCCGGCTCGCCGTAGGCGGTCAGGAGGATGTTGGCCGGCTTGATGTCGCGGTGGAGGATCGATGCCCGGTGGGCGGTCTCGACGGCGGCCGCCACCTTGATGCCGACGTCGAGGGCTCGGGCCACGGTGAGCGGGTGGGCCCGGGCGATGCTGCCGAAGTGGTCGTTCGGGCAGAACTCCATGGTGAGGAACGGCCGGCCGTCGGGGGCCACGCCGACCTCGTAGATGGTGACGATGCCGGGGTGCGACGACAGCATCGCCATCCGGTTGGTCTCGTTCTCGAACTGCTCGCGGTCCTCGGTGGTGCGGGCCGGGCCGCGCAGGACCTTGACCGCGACCTCGCGGGACGGGAGGTGCTGGCGGTAGAGGTAGACATCGGCGAACCCGCCGTGGCCCAGCGCTCTGAGGTGGTCGTAGCCGGGGAGCTCCGGCGGCGTGGCCTCGGGCATGCCCTACTCGGGGGCCTGGATGGTGAACCGGACGGTGCCGGCGAGGGTGACCTGGGTGTCGACGACGGCGAGCACCGGCTCGTGCTCCCGCAACCGCACGGGATCGGCACCGGGGAGGCGCACCTCGGTGCCGTTGGTGGAGCCGAGGTCCTCGACGAGCACGTCCCACCCCTCCAGCCGGATGCCGGTGTGCGCCCGCGAGATGTCGCCGTCGGGGCTCGGGATGGTCACCAGGTTCGGGAGGTCGTCGGCGTCGGCGGGAGCCATGGGCCGGCGGCCCAGGAGCTGGGGCCGGTCGACGTCGACCACGAGCCCGGACTCGAACACGAGCCGGGCCACCACCGGGCGGGGGACGGCGACGACGGTCGGGTCGGTGATCGCCTCGCCGCACCGCCGGCAGGTGCCGAGGGTCGGCGGGTTCGGG
>DATMGQ010000077.1:0-9044 GCA_035555395.1 Acidimicrobiales bacterium | reverse complement strand
ACCCTCGCACTCGAAGGTGAAGGTCATGTACACCTGGGCGCCGCCGGGGATGTCCTCGACGTTGGTGAGCTCGGCGCCGAGGCGCAGCTTGGCGCCCACCGGCACGGGGGACGGGAAGCGGACCTTGC
Source organism: Acidimicrobiales bacterium (assembly GCA_035555395.1). Taxonomy (GTDB): domain Bacteria; phylum Actinomycetota; class Acidimicrobiia; order Acidimicrobiales; family Iamiaceae; genus Aquihabitans. Next base: position 8,916 of record DATMGQ010000077.1, on the reverse strand, counting down.
CGGCGCCGTAGTTCACGCCCATCTTGATGCCGTCGACCCGCATGATCTGCGGGGCGAGCACCGGGCCGAGCGACAGCGTGAGGTAGCCGTGGGCGATGGGCCCGCCGAAGGGGCTCTCGGCCTTGGCGCGCTCGGGATCGACGTGGATCCACTGGTGGTCGCCGGTGGCGTCGGCGAACGTGTTCACCCGCTCCTGGGTGATCTCGAGGTAGTCGGAGTACCCGAGGTGCGTCCCGACGAGCTCCTTCAAACCGGCAATGCCCTGAATCACGGTGGTCATGCGCCCCAGCATGCCCTGACGGGGCGTCAGGCGGCGAGTCCGAGCCAGACTGGGCTGGTGACGGTGCCAGCAGGGGACCTGGCCGGCGTGGTGCTGGCGGCAGGGGCGGGAACCCGCCTCCGGCCGCTCACGAACGAGCGGCCGAAGGCGCTCTGCCCGGTGGCCGACGTGCCGCTCGTGGACCTCGCCCTGGCCCGGCTGCGGCCGATCGTCGGGGGCGGCGGCATGCTGGCGGTGAACCTGCACCACGGCGCCGACCAGCTCGACGCCCACCTGGCGCCCGACGTGCACCGGTCCCGGGAGGAGCCGGTCGCCCTGGGCACGGCAGGGGCGATCGGCGCGCTGCGACCGTGGCTCGACGGGCGCGACGTGGTCGTGGCGAACGCGGATGCGTGGCTGGACCGGAGCCTCGACCTCGGGCCGTTCGTCGACGGGTGGGACCGTGAGCGCACCCGGCTGCTGTGCGTCCGCGATCCCGCCCGCGGCGACTTCGGCGACCTGCGCTACTGCGGCGTCGCCCTCATCCCGGCCACCGAGGCGCAGCGGCTCGAACCGGTTCCGTCGGGGCTCTACGAGGTCAGCTGGCGGGCCGAGCTGGCGGCCGGGCGGCTCGACCTGGCGGTCACCGAGGTGCCGTTCATCGACTGCGGCACGCCCGCCGACTACCTGCACGCCAACCTCGCCGCGTCGGGCGGCACGGCGGTGGTCGGCGCCGGCGCGACCATCGCCGATGGTGCCCGGCTCGAGCGGTCGGTGGTGTGGCCCGGGGCCGAGGTGGCGGCGGCCGAGCACCTCGTCGACGCCGTCCGCACGCCCCGGATCACCGTCCTGGTGCGCGAGACCCGCAGGTAGGCGACCACGTTGCGGGGTTGCCCCCTCACGGAGGGTCCACCCTGCCTACCCTGGATCTGACGACGGGCACCGGCTCCGTCGAGGGGGTGCGTGCTCGGCGTGAACCTGCGGATGGCCCGGCGGCTGGTCTTGGCGGCGGCGGTGCTCGTCCTGGCCGTCCACGGCTCGCCGGCCCCGATCGCCGCCCAGTCCGCCGAGGCCGATCCCACGGGCACCGTCCCGGTCGGCTTCACCGACGGCGAGCCGGTCGGCACCGCCGAGGCCCCGACCACCACCTCCACCACGACCACCACCTCCACCACGACCACCACCTCGACCTCGACCACCGCGCCCGCCACCACGACCACCGAGCCGGCGGCCGCTGCGGACCAGCGGGCCACCCGAGCCACCCAGCGCTACTTCGGGCGCGCCCCGTGGCAGGCGATCCGTGCCTCCTCCGCCGCCACGGCCCGACCCTGCACCCTGAGCGACGACGGGCTGACCGCGCTGGTGGCGGCGCCCGTGTTCAAGGAGTCCTCGGCGGCGACGTCGCCGTCGTCGGCACCGTCGCCCATGACCCTGTCGCGCTACGACGAGTGGAACGGCACGTACGCCACCACCTCGAACGCGTCGGCGAACTACGGGCTCTACGCGTTCCGCAACCCCGACACCACCTACAAGCGGGCCTTCTGGCACCCCGGGATCGGCATCTGGCAGTACGACTCGGCCGGCGTCGGCGCTCCCTACACCGCCATCGAGCGGATGGACGTGCGGACCACCTCCGCCGACGTGGCCAAGGGCATGGCGGCCCGGTACTGCAACCCGTCGTCGTCGCTGATCGGCCACGGGGCGCCGTTCTCCGCGAGCGAGCGCCGGTACGCGGCGTGGGCGCCGTGGGGCTACCCGTGCCGCTCGTGCGAGGCCGAGTTCCAGGCCATGACCTCGGGCACCCACTTCGCCAACATCAGCCTCGTCGACGGCATCTCGGTCACCGGCGGGGCCAAGGCGCGCACCTGCACGCTCGACGGGGTCAGCGGGACGCTGCCGTGCTGGTACGTCGACCCGTCGGTCGGGTCCATCGAGGGCGCCACCGGGTGGGCGCAGATCACGCCGATCGACGGCGGCAGCCCGACCAGCACGCCCACGCCGCTCGCCGCCCCCTTCTACGTGATCGACCGGGGCGCGACCGAGGAGCGCCACTGGCTGCGCACCGACACGGGCTACTCGATCGACATCGCCGGCACCCGCACGATCGGCAAGAACGAGCGGCCGCGGTCCAACCAGTCCGGCTCGGGGGTCACGTGGCGCTCGGGCTCCAGCCTGTGCGACGTCACCGCTGGGCGCGGCAAGTGCATCCCGCCGGCGCCGTCCGGGCTCACCGCGACCCTCGCGTCGGTCGCCAGCACGTTCCGGCCGATCGCCCTCGACGCCCAGGGCGACGGCCGCGGCGACATCCTCTGGTACGCACCCGGCGCGGCCACCGACCACCTGTGGACCGGGAGCGGGTCCGGGCGGTTCACCGACGCCACCTTGCACATCGGCGGCTCCTACACCGACGCCCTCCCCGTCGACGTCGACGCCGACGGCGACGACGACCTCCTCTGGTACGACCGCACGACCGGCAACGCGTACCTGTGGGCGGCGAACGGCCGAGGCGGCTTCACCGCGCTGAAGCTGAACCGGCCCAAGGGCCTGCAGCCCGTGGTGGTGGACACCGACGGCAACGGCCGCGAGGAGATCTTCTGGTACGGCCCCGGCGCCGTCGCCGACTCCCTGTGGGCGTGGAACGGGCTGGCCTTCACGAGCCGCGCCCAGTCGGTCGGGGGCAGCTACGTGCCGGTGACGGGGGACTTCGACGGCAACCGCAAGGACGACCTGCTCTGGTACGCCCCGGGCGCCCCGGCCGACCACCTCTGGCTGTCGACCGGCGCCGGCACGCACCGGTCGGTCCCGGTGGGGGTCGGCGGCTCGTACGCGCCGCTGGTCGGGGACTTCGACGGCGACCGCGTCGACGACGTCTTCTGGTACGGCCCCGGCAGCGCCCCGGACCACGTGTGGTTCGGTGGGCCGGGCGGTGCGTTCGACCGGCGCACCACGTCGGTCGCCGGCCAGTACCAGCCGTTCGTCGCCGACCTGGCCGGCGACGGCCGCGACGACATCGTCTGGTACGCCCCCGGCACGGCGTCCGACGCCTGGTGGCGGTGGGCCACCAACCGGGCGGTCACCTCCGCCGACCTCACGGCCGACGGCCGCCACCGGGCGATCGTCGGCGCGTTCAGCAGCGGCGGCGGTGACGGCGTGTTCTGGTACGCCCCCGGGCCGGTCCCCGACGGGACCTGGTGGCGCTGACCGGCTAGCGCCGTGCCGGGTCGGCGACCGGGGTGGGACCGGGGTCACCGTGGGTGGCGCGGAGCTGGCCGCAGGCCGCGTCGATGTCGGTGCCGCGCGTGCGGCGGATGGTGGCGTTGATGCCGAGGTCGCCCAGCTGGGCCGCGAAGGCCCGGACCCGCTCGGGCGGCGTGCCCCGGACGGCGTAGCCCGGCGTGGGGTTCAGCGGGATCAGGTTCACGTGGGCCCGGAGCGGGCGGGCGTAGTCGGCCAGCTCCCGGGCGTGGCGGTCGGTGTCGTTCACGCCGTCGATCAGGGCCCACTCGAACGACAGGCGGCGGTGGGTGGCGTCGACGTAGTCGGCGCACGCCTCGGCCAGGACCTCGAGCGGGTACCGCTTGTTGATGGGCACGAGGACGTCGCGCTCGGCGTCGTTCGCGAGGTGGAGCGACACCGCCAGGTTGACGGGGAGGTCGGCTTCGGCGAGCCGGCGGATGCCAGGCACGATGCCCACGGTGGAGAGGGTGAGGTGCCGGGCGCCGAGGCCGAGGTCGTCGTGGATCCGGCGGACCGCCTCCCACGTGCGGTCGTAGTTGGCGAACGGCTCGCCCATGCCCATGAACACGACGTTGGAGAGGCGCTTGCCGGCCTCGGCCGAGCGGCGGCGGGCGACCACCACCTGCTCGACGATCTCGCCGGTCGTCAGCTGCCGGTCGAACCCGGCCTGGCCCGTGGCGCAGAAGCCGCACGCCATCGCACACCCGGCCTGCGACGACACGCACACCGTCGTGCGGTCCGGGTAGTGCATGAGGACCGTCTCGACCTGGTGGCCGTCGGCCAGCGTCCAGAGCCACTTCACGGTCTCGCCGTCGTCGCTCACCGACTCGGCCGCGGTGGCGAGCGCCGAGGGGAGGCGCTCGGCAACGGTCGCCCGCAGGGCCTTGGGCACGTTGCTCCAGTCCTCGGGCTCGGTGCCGTGCTGGTACAAGCCCGCCCAGACCTGGTCGACCCGGTAGCGGGGCTGGCCGTCGAGGAGCTCGGCGAGCTCGGCGCGCGTCCAGTCGTACCGCGATCGGGGGAGGGGCGTCGCGGCCATCAGGCGAAGATCCGGTGCTGGAGGTGGATGGAGAAGCCCAGCCGCCGGTACAGGGCCAGCGCCGGCTCGTTGTCGGCCTCGACGTAGAGCATCCCGGTGGTGATGCCCGACCAGGCCAGGTGGTCGAGCCCGGCGAGCACGAGCGAGCGGCCCAGCCGCTGCCCGTGGTGGCTGGGGTCGACGCCGATGACGAAGATCTCGCCCAGCACCGGGTCGTCGGCCGTGGCCGGGTGGACCCGGGTCCAGCACGAGCCGGCGAGCTCGCCCGGCCGGTCGACGTCGTCGACGACCAGGAAGCCGTCGAGGTCGATCCACGGCTCGGCCAGCGTCGCCCGGAGCGTGTCGAGGGTCTGCGTCCCCTGCGAGGGGTGGTCGACGAAGGCCCGGTTGTTCTGACGCACCCACGCCTCGGCATCGCGGTCGGGCGCGAACGGGCGCAGGCGCAGCGGCGGCGCGCCCTCCCGGCTGGGGTCGTCGGCCCCGACGGGGAGCGGCCGGCGCATCTGGAAGAGCTCGCGGGACGGCGTCAGGCCGAGGCGCTCGGCCACGGCGATCGGCAGGGCCGGCTCCTGGCCGGGGGCCTGGTCGACGAGGAGGCGGACGTCCACGTCGGTCCGGTCGGCGCCCAGCTCCACCGCTGCGGCGGCCACGGCATCGACGGTGGCCGGGTCCGCGATGGAGGCATCGCCGCGGATGCCCAGGTCGAGCACCCCGTCGCGCTCCTCGGCGCGCACGGACGCGCCGGTGCCGGGGACGGGATGGTCGACAGCGGGGGAGGAGGCCACGGCTCGACGCTAGCGATCGGCCGGTCGGGAACCCGCTGGCGATGCCGGCGCCGGTGCGTATCCTCCGGCCATGGCCCGACCCCGAACCCCTGCCGGCCGCGCCCGGCGCACCAACGAGCTGCTCACGCAGGAGTACCCGGGCACGGCGGTCGACCTGTGCGAGCTGGACCACCGCAACCCGTTCGAGCTGCTCACCGCCACGATCATGTCGGCGCAGACCACCGACGTCCGGGTGAACATGGTGACGCCCGTCCTCTTCGCCAAGTACCCCGACGCCGAGTCCCTCGCCGCCGCCGACCCGGCCGACGTCGAGGAGATCATCCGCTCGACCGGCTTCTACAAGAACAAGACGAAGAGCATCATCGGCATGGCCAACGCCCTGGTCGACCGGTTCGGCGGCGAGGTGCCGACCTCGATGAAGGACTTCGTCACCGTCCCGGGCGTGGGCCGCAAGACGGCCAACGTCGTGCGCTCGGTCGCACAGGGCCTGCCCGGCCTGCCGGTCGACACCCACGTGCTGCGGCTCTCGCACCGCCTGGCCCTCACCGACGAGACGGACCCGGTGAAGGTGGAGCACGCCCTCAACCCGATGGTGCCGGCGAGCGAGCGGGGGACGTTCAGCCTCCGCGTGATCCTCCACGGCCGCCGCGTCTGCTTCGCCCGCAAGCCGGCCTGCGACTCGTGCGTGCTCGCCGACTTCTGCCCGTCGGCCGGTCAGGTCTGAGCGCGGCGTCCGGGGGTGGACGCCGCCAAACGCGTTCTGGTCGCCAACCTGACGGCTGGGTGACGGATGTCACGGTTAAATGGGACATTTGCTAGCTCAAGAGCGTGACGTTGCCGGAAGCGTGTGGCTATAGTGACGTCCGACGAGGTACCCGCCACCTCGTTGGACGCGACGCCGGGATCCGCCGCCTGGTGTCGCTGCACCGCCGCCCTTCGGGGCGGCGGTGCTGTTTTTGCCGTTCCGCCTCCCCGGGCCGTCGAGGCGCCGGGGAGGCGTGGACGCAGCCGGCCGCCGGGACCGACCGCCTCGACCCGCGCTCGACCCGCGCTCGACCGGCGTACCGCGGATGACCGAGGGCCGCGTCGCGCCGTTCCGGCATACTGCCGCCATGGCAACGCTCCCGTCGGCTCAGATCTCCGCCCTCGCTTCGGGGATCGACGACCTCGTGAACCGGGTAGCCCAGCTGGCCACCGAGCTGGAGGAGTCACACGAGGCGGAGGCCGCCGCGGCCCTCTACGAGGTCGAGCGCTCCCTCCAGATGGCGAACCGGTCGATGGATCGGGCGCGCCGGGCGCTCGGGTACTGATCCGGGCGGTCGGGCACGTTTCGCAGTTCAGGGCGGTGGGGGCGCCCCGGTAGCCTCCGGGCGTGCTGAACCGACTGGACCTGCGGGGAGCGGGCAACGACCTCCGGGGCAAGCTGCCCCGACCCGCGCAGGCGACCGAAGGACCCGTGGCGGCGGTCAAGGAGATCCTGGCCGACGTCCGCGAGCGGGGCGACGACGCCGTGCGCGACCTCACCGAGCGCTTCGACGGCGTGCGGCCGAGTGCCCTGCGGGTGCCGCCGGCCGACATCGCGGCGGCGCTCGGATCGCTCGACCCGGAGCTGCGGTCGGCGCTGGAGGCAGCGGCCGATGGCATCCGTGACTTCCACGAGCACCAGGTCGTCGGCGACCACACCTACGAGCGCGACGGGATCGTGGTCGAGGGCCGCAAGGTCCCCGTCGACCGGGCCGGCTGCTACGTGCCGGGCGGCCGGGCCATCTACCCGAGCACCGTGCTGATGACCGCCGTGCCCGCCAAGGTGGCCGGCGTCCCCGAGGTCGTGCTGTGCGTGCCGCCCGACGCCACCGGGTCGGTGCCGGCCGTGACCCTCGCTGCTGCGGCGATCGCCGGCGTCGACGAGGTCTACGGCGTGGGCGGGGCCCAGGCGGTGGGCGCCATGGCGTACGGCACCGAGTCGGTGCGGCCCGTCGACGTGATCGTCGGACCCGGCAACGTGTTCGTGGCCATCGCCAAGCGCGAGGTCGCCGGACTGGTCGGCGTGCCGTCGTCGTTCCCCGGCCCGTCGGAGGTCGTGGTCATCGCCGATGCCTCCGCGCCGGCCGAGCTGGCCGCCGTCGACGTGATCCTCCAGGCCGAGCACGGTCCGGGTGGCCTGGCGTGGCTGATCAGCTGGGACGAGGCCGCGCTCGACGCGATCGTCGCCGAGATCGAGGCGCAGGTCGCGGTGGCGCCCCGGCGCGGGGAGATCGAGTCCACCTTCGCCGAGGGCGGCTACGCGGTCCTGGTCGACTCGCCCGAGCAGGCCGTGGCCGTGTCGAACACCATCGCCCCCGAGCACCTCGAGCTCATCACCGAGGATCCGCAGGCCCTGGTCCCGCTGGTGCGCCACGCCGGGGCCGTGTTCTGCGGGCCCTGGTCCCCGGCGTCGGTCGGCGACTACCTGGCCGGTCCCAGCCACGTGCTGCCCACCGACGGCACCGCCCGGTTCGGATCGGCCCTCACGGTCAGCGACTTCCAGAAGGACGTGCACGTCATCACGCTGAGCCAGCAGGCGGTCGAGCAGGCGGCGCCCGTCGTCGCCGCCATCGCCCGGGCCGAGGGCCTCGCCGCCCACGCCGACTCGGTGCTGCGCCGCGTCGGCCGGGAGGGCTGATCACCATGGCCGACCGCATCGCCCCGCGCGACGACATCGCCATGATGGACGGGTACCACTCGCCGCAGGTCTCCGTCGACGTCCGCCTCAACACCAACGAGTCGCCGCTGGCTCCGCCGTCCGAGTTCGTCGAGGCGTTCGCGGCCCGCGTCGCCGACGTCGACTGGAACCGCTACCCCGATCGCGCCGCCACCGAGCTCCGGTCCCGGCTGGCCGACCTGCACGGGGTCACCGCGGACCGGGTCTTCGTGGCCAACGGGTCCAACGAGGTGCTCCAGACGGTCTCGCTCACCTTCGGCGGGCCCGGCCGGTCGGTCGCCGTGTTCGAGCCCACCTACGCCATGCACTCGCAGATCGCCCGGGTCACCGGGGCCACGGTCGCGGTCGGCAGCCGGGCCGATGACCTGGCCCTCGACCTCGACGAGGTCCGTCGGATCATCGACGAGTGGCACCCCGCCATCACCTACCTGTGCTCGCCGAACAACCCCACCGGGCTCGTCGAGACCCGGGAGACGGTGCTCGAGGTGCTGGAGCTGGTCGAGGCCATCGGCGGCCTGCTCGTCGTCGACGAGGCGTACGGCCAGTTCGCCCCGTGGTCGGCGCTCGAGCTCATCAGCGACGACCGCTCGCTCGTGGTCACCCGCACCTACTCCAAGACCTGGTCGATGGCGGCGCTGCGCCTCGGCTACCTCGTCGGGCCCGCCTGGGTGGTCGACGAGCTCGAGAAGGTCGTGCTGCCGTACCACCTCGACGTCCTGTCGCAGCTGGCCGGCACGATGGCGCTCGACCACGTCGATGCCATGGAGCAGCGGGTCTCGATCCTCACCGAGGAGCGGGGGCGGCTCGAGGCCGCCCTGCGGGACCTGCCGCTCGAGGTGTGGCCGTCGGCGGCGAACTTCATCCTGTTCCGGCCCACCACGGCCGATGCGGACCA
>DATMGQ010000076.1:0-5567 GCA_035555395.1 Acidimicrobiales bacterium | reverse complement strand
GGCCGCCGGCCGCAACGTGCGCGAGGCCGGGAGCGACATCACGCCGGGCCAAGTGGTGGCCGAGGCGGGGACCGTGCTCGGCCCGGCGCACCTCGGCGTGCTCGCGTCGGTCAACGTGCGCCGGCCGATCGTGATCCCCCGTCCCCGGCTCGGGGTCATCTCCACGGGCGACGAGCTCGTGGACGACGGCGGGCCGCTGGCGCCCGGCCAGATCCGAGAGAGCAACCGGCCGACGCTCGTGGCCCTGGCCCGGTCGTTCGGCGTCGATGCCGTCGACCTCGGCACCGTGGCCGACGACCGGGAGGCGCTGACGTCCGCCCTCGTCGACGCCGCTGCCACCTGCGACGCCGTCGCCACCAGCGGCGGCGTGAGCATGGGCGACTTCGACCTGGTCAAGGTCGTGCTCGGCGAGCTGGCCGACATGCGCTGGATGCAGGTCGCCATCCGCCCGGCGAAGCCGTTCGCGTTCGGCGTGCTCGACGGCACCCCCGTCTTCGGTCTGCCGGGCAACCCGGTGTCGTCGATGGTGTCGCTCGCCCTGCTCGGCGTGCCGGGCCTGCGCCGCGTCGCGGGCCGGACCGACCTCGACCTGCCCCGGGTCTCGGCGGTGGCCGGTCCCGGCCTGGGCCGCCGCCCCGACGGCCGCACCGCCTACCAGCGCGTCAGCTGCCGCTGGGTCGACGGCCGCCTCCACGCCCACCCGGTCACCGGGCAGGGCTCGCACCAACTCGCCGCTGCGGCCGGGGCCAACGCCCTCGCCGAGCTCCCGGACGGCGACGGGGTCGCCGAGGGCGATGACGTCACCGTCGTCCTCCTCGCCCCACCCGCGACCTGAGCTCGTCTCCCGGAGGGGTGATGCCGGAACGGTCCCGTAGCCTGACGGGGTGACCGATCTCGCCGCGTCGACGCGCCCGCTGGCCGACGGGTTCGGGCGCGTCCACCGGGACCTGCGGATCTCGGTCACGGACCGGTGCAACTTCCGCTGCACGTACTGCATGCCGGCCGAGGGGATGGACTGGCACCCCCGGGACGAGCTGCTCACCTTCGAGGAGCTGACCCGGGTCGCCACGGTGTGCGTCGAACGGTTCGGGTTCGACTCGATCCGGCTCACGGGTGGCGAGCCCACGGTCCGGGCCGGGCTGCCGGTGCTGGTCGAGCAGCTGGCGGCGCTCCCGATCGACCTGTCGCTCACCACCAACGGCTCCACGCTCGGCAGCCAGGCCGAGGCGCTCCGAGTCGCCGGGCTCGACCGGCTCAACATCTCCCTCGACTCGCTCCACGCCGACCGCTTCGAGGAGCTCACCCGGCGCGACGAGCTGCCCAAGGTGCTCGACGGCATCCGTGCGGCCGTGGCCGCCGGGTTCGACCCCGTCAAGGTCAACGTCGTCGTGGTCCGTGGCGTCAACGACGACGAGATCGTCGACTTCGCCCGCTTCGGCCGCGACGAGGGCGTGACCGTCCGCTTCATCGAGTTCATGCCGCTCGACGCCGACCACCGATGGAGCCAGGCCCAGGTGGTGCCGTCGGCGGAGATCGTGGCCGCGATCGACGCCGTCTTCCCGACCGAACCGGTCCGGCGCGGGTCGGATCCGGCCGAGCGCCACCGCTACCTCGACGGGAAGGGCGAGGTCGGGGTCATCGGCACCGTCACCGAGCCGTTCTGCTCCAGCTGCGACCGGGTCCGCCTCACTGCCGACGGCCAGCTGCGCGCCTGCCTGTTCGCCACCGAGGAGACCGATCTGCGGGCGCTCCTGCGCCGCGGCGGCACCGACGACGACCTCGCCGACGCCATCGCCGCCACCGTCGCCGGCAAGTGGGCCGGCCACGGCATCAGCAACGTCACGTTCACCCGACCGACCCGCTCCATGTCCGAGATCGGGGGATGACGGCTCGCTTCGCTCGCCTCTCGTCACTCGCTCGCTGCGCTCGCTCTGTTCCTCGAACGTGAGGAAGGCCTGACGGCCAGCACCTTCGCAGCTCGGCACGACTTCGTCGCACCTCGCTGGCTCGAAGGGGCTCCGCAAGCTCCGCCCCCTCGAACTCCCCCGGGCTCGCTCCGCTCGGAACCCATACCTCGCGCTCGGATTCCGGCTCTTCTCGGGACCGGACGAGGGGTTGGGGAGCCGGTCCTAGACTTCCGCCATGCCTGAGCGCCTCACCCACCTGGACCCCTTGGGTCGTGCCCGGATGGTCGACGTCACGCCGAAGGATCCGTCGCACCGGCGGGCGGTCGCTCGGGGCCGGGTGCACATGCAGCCGGAGACCACGGCGCTCGTGGCCCGGGGCTCGGTCGGGAAGGGCGACGTGTTGAACGTGGCCCGCGTGGCGGGGATCCAAGCGGCGAAGCGGACCTCGGACCTGATCCCGCTGTGCCACCCGTTGCTGGTGGGCGCGGTCCTCATCAACTTCCACATCGACGACACGTTCATCGAGATCGAGGCCCACGTGGACACGATCGACCGGACCGGCGTCGAGATGGAGGCGCTGACGGCCGTCTCGGTGGCCGCCCTCACCATCTACGACATGTGCAAGTCGGCCGACCGATCCATGACGATCGGCGACGTGGCGCTGTGGGAGAAGACGGGTGGTCGCTCCGGCACGTTCCGTCGTGAGCCCACCGACCCGGAGCTCGACCTGGGCCTCTGACCTGGGCATCTCGCCGCCCAGTTGGTTGTCGCCGCAATCAACCTGGCAGGCTCGAGACCTTCGGACGACGTTCCAGATCGCGATGTTCGGCCCCGTCGGGGTGGATCGTCCGACCCGGTCCGTAGTAAAACCGTAACAACCGCAGCGGCCCCGTCACCTGTCCCAGGTCGGTCCCGCCGCTCCCACCCCTTGAATCCGGGTGGTGCCATCCACCTCTCACGGGGACCGGGTCGGTACCGTCCAAGAAGCTGCAGGAAGGCCCTCACACGTGGAGATGCTGTTTCTCGTTTGCCTGGCGGTCGCGTGGGCGTGCTTCCTCGTCCCTCCGATGCTGCGCAAGCACCGTGAAGGCCGGCCGGCCAGCTCGGTCAGCTCCTTCCGCCAGCAGCTCTCCACCCTCGAGCGCGCCACCCCCGGCACCTCGCTCCGCCCCCTCCCGCAGGCCCGCTCGGCCTCGGTGTCGGGCAGCTCGTACGCCCCGCAGCTCCGCCGCAGCGAGGTGCAGCGCCGCCGCCAGAACGTCCTGTTCGGCCTGGGCGGCACCACCGTGTTCTTCCTGCTGCTGGCGCTGGTTGCCACCAGCGCCATGACGGTCCTGCTGTTCGTGCTCTCCGGCGGCGCCCTCGCCGCCTACGTGTACGCCCTCGTGCAGATCCGCATCCGGGCCGAAGAGGCTGCCTCCAAGGTCCGGGTCCTGCGCCCGCAGGCCCAGCGCTCGGTCGGCACCACCAACCTCGCCGTCCGCCGCAGCGCCTCCAACTAGCGCACGGTCACCGCAGCGGACCTCGCCGTCCGCTGCCGGAGCCACCGGTTCTCGTCGAGATCCGACACCCTGAGGCTGTCGTTCTCCGACGAGAACGAGGCGCTGTCGGTTCTTGTCGAGACCGGACACCCTGAGGCTGTCGTTCTTCGACGAGAACGGGCTGCGGCCGACCTCGGTCAGTGCGGGTGGGCGTGCGGCGTGTCGATGCCGGCGGCGGCCAGCACGGCTCGTGCCCCCGCCGCCGGGCCGTCCGGGTGCCCGTAGACGCCCGTGCCCGACACCAGGACGTCCGCGCCGGCGTCGACGCAGGAGCGGGCGTTCTCGGCGGTGACGCCGCCGTCGACCTCGAGCTGGGTGGCCAGGCCCTGGCGGTCGATCTCGGCTCGGACCTGCTCGACCTTCCCGAGGGTGCGCGGGATCAGCTTCTGGCCGCCGAAGCCCGGGTTGATGGTCATGACGAGGGCGAGGTCGCTCACCTCGAGCACGTCGTCGAGCACCGAAGCCGGGGTGCTCGGGTTGATCGCCACACCGGAGCGGCAGTCGAGCTCGCGGATGCGGGTGAGGCTGCGCTGGAGGTGGGGTGACACCTCGTAGTGGACGGTGATGGCGTCGGCGCCCGCTTCGACGAACGTCTCGAAGTGGCGTTCGGGCTCGACGATCATCAGGTGGAGCTCGAGGGGCAGGTCCGTGATGCGCTTGAGCGCCCGCACGGCATCGGTGCCGAAGGTGAAGTTGGGGACGAACACGCCGTCCATCACGTCGACGTGGAGCCGTTCGACCCCACCGCCCTCCAAGGCGGCCACGGACTCGGCGAGGTGGCCGAAGTCGGCGGCGAGGAGGCTCGGGGCGAGGCAGACGCCGTCGGAGCAGGGGGACCAGGTGGAGCGAGGCACGCCGCCCATGGTGGCACCTCGCCCCGTCACGGCCGCCAGACCGCTGACCGTTCTTGTCGTCGTTCGACACCGTGGGGGTGCTGTTCGACGACGAGAACGAGGCGCTGACGGTTCTTGTCGTCGTTCGACACCGTCAGGGTGCTGTTCGACGACAAGAAGCGCGGTGGCTGGTAGCAGCCGGGGGCAGCCAGGGACGGGACCCGAGAACGACGTCGCCCCGGCCATGGGGCCGGGGCGACGGGCGGGGTGGGGGCCGGATGGCCCGAAGGCGGGTGGTCAGCAGGTCTTGATGAAGACCTGGACCGTGAAGACGCGGGAGCCGTTGGTGGCGTAGCCGACGCCGACGCCGTTCCACTTGGTGCTGAGGATGTTGGCCCGGTGGCCGGACGAGTTCATGTAGGCGTCCTCGATGGCGGGGACGTTGGGGCCGTAGCCGACGTTCTCGCCGAGGGAGCACCACTTGACCTTGATGCCGTCGGAGAGGGTCGAGTGGTAGAGCTTGTTCTCCCGGGCGAGCTTCTCGGCCCACGCTTGGGCCTTGCGCTGGGCGTCGGCCTGGGTGCCGAGGGTGCGCAGCTTGTGGGCGGCCCGGTCGGCGTTGAGCTCGCTGAGCACCTGGGACTGCGTGCTGCGGAGGCAGCCGGTGAGGAGGGCCATCGCGCACAGGACGGTGGCCACGAGGACCTGCCGGCGCTTGGAGGAGGAGATCGGGGACGCTGGAGCCATGTCTTGGTTCTCGGCCGGCGGGCGCGGTGCCTTGAGCCGTGATTGCCGCCCTCCGTGACCGAGATCCCACCGTCAGTGGCGTGGCCTGGGCCTTCGCTGATGGGGCCGTCAAGAAATGAGGCGAACGGCCCATCCCCTCGCTGGCCGAGCTTGGATACGGAACGTGGAAGTTCTCTCACGTTCTGTGGCGGCGTGGGGGCCTGTGGCGCCGACGGCGCATCGGACTGGCAGAGGTGGCCGACGCTCGCGCTAGGGTTCGATTCCCGTTTCGGGGGTGTAGCTCAGTTGGTAGAGCGCCTCGGTCGCATCGAGGAGGCCAGGGGTTCAATTCCCCTCACCTCCACCTGGAACACGACGGCGGCCCTCGGGCCGCCGTCGGCGCGTCCGGCGGCACGCCGGGGTCCGGGCAGCGGCTACGTTGCAGAAACGAGAACCTGTTCCACCTTCTCGGGAGGCGTCATGCGTGTGGTTGTCGACTTCGATCTGTGCGAGAGCAACGCGGTCTGCATGGGCATCGCGCCCGAGGTGTTCGAGGTCCG
>DATMGQ010000075.1:0-4534 GCA_035555395.1 Acidimicrobiales bacterium | reverse complement strand
GACCGGCACCATCGTGACCAGCCACTTGAACCGCTTGCGGTCCGGGTGCACCAGGAACAGCGCGCCGGTGCAGCCGAGGACGAAGAACGCCGGGATCAGGTGGCAGAGGCCGGCCAGGGCGAACAGGGCAGCGGCGAGCGCCCGGTGCTTGCCGGTGCGCAGGCCCCGCACGGCGGCCGCGAGGTAGAGGACGGCGAACGTGAGGCTGAGCGAGAACGAGGACTCGCCGGCCATCGTCGACTGGAAGTTGCCGCCGATGATGTTGCCGGTGTTGTTGAACAACGGCTCCCGGTTGAAGATGAAGATCACGCCGGCCGCGGCGAAGAGCGGCGGCGTCGGGAACCGCAGGTCGGCGGCCTTGGCGAGGACCCAGCACGCCAGGGGCAGCGACAGCAGGCCCATCGCGGTGACGATCTTGAACGACCGGTTGTACGAGAGCGGCAGGGCCAGGTTCAGGAGGAAGAACCCGGCGGCGAACAGCAGCCAGCGGTACCGGTACAGCCGCTCGCGGAGCCACCCGGCGAGGGCCAGGAGGACCGCGGCCGCGGCCACCGGGATGGCCAGGTACCAGGGCAGGCCGACGTGGAGCAGCACCACGAACAGCGACGGGACCACCATGTAGAACTGGTACGCGGGGAAGCCGTCGTACCAGTCCGGCGTCCAGCCGGACAGCCGCAGCTGCGGCAGCAGGTGGTCGATCAGGTACCGGGGCCCCCACAGGTGCGAGCCCATGTCGCCACCTGTGGTGGTGGTGTTGCTGAACAGGTTCGAGGGGTCGAGCGTGGCCAGGACGAGGACGGTGCCGAGCACCACGACGGTCGCGGTGACCGCCGCCTCGACCGCCAAGCCGGGCTCCCGTGCGAAGCGGTCCGAGACCCGGCCCCAGGCCGCACGGACGCGCGGCACGAGCGGCACCCACGGCGCCGCGGGCGGCTCTGCCTCGGGCGCGCCGTCGTCGGGTCCGTCGAGCGCGGTGGTCGTGGCCGGCTCCAGATCCGCCTCAGGAGGAGACCCGGGCGCCTCGGGCGCGCCGGAGTCGGTCAGCTCAGCCACAGCAGCACCACCACCGTCGAGATGTTGAAGGCCATGTGGGCCACGATCGCCGGACCGAGCCGCCCGGTGCGGACCACGAGGATGCCGAAGACGGCACCCGCCGCGGTGAGCGCCACGAACTGGAGCGGCTGGAAGTGGGTGAGCCCGAAGAACGCGCTCGACAGGCCGAGCGCCCACCACTGGTTCCAGCGCTTCTCGATGGCCCGGAACAGCAGCCCGCGGAAGAACAGCTCCTCCGCGATGGGCGCGACGACCCCCACGACCAGCAGGAACAGGAGCGCACCGCCGGCGCCGTGCACCTTGTCGGCCAGGTCCTGGGCGGAGCGGGACAGGTCGTCCGCGTCTTCGCCGGTGAGCTTCAGGATCGGGAACGAGATCAGCGGCACCAGCACGAACTGGGCCACGACGCCGGCGACGATGCCGACGGGGACGTCGATCGCCTTGAGCGACACGTGGAAGTCGCGGATCCACCCGTTGCCCTTGGTGTGGGCGACGAACACGGCGATGGCGACGAACGCGATCCAGATCGGCAGGCTCGAGACCATCGTCCACGCCAGCGGCGCCGACTCGATCTCCTCACGGGTCTGGTACCCGCCGGCCAGCAGGACGACGGCCCCCGCCACGTTGGCGAACACGAACGCTGCAGCCCACCCGACCAG
The DNA here is from genome assembly GCA_035555395.1 of Acidimicrobiales bacterium. GTDB lineage: Bacteria > Actinomycetota > Acidimicrobiia > Acidimicrobiales > Iamiaceae > Aquihabitans. The sequence goes on along the minus strand of DATMGQ010000075.1, from coordinate 2,822 downwards.
GGCATCGGGCAGACCCCACGTCGGTTCGGCCTGTGCGCGGGCGGTGGACGACCCGGCGGCCGGGTAGGGCATGGACATGGCGGAGGGAGCCTACTGGCGCCCGGCAGGCCGGCTCTCCGCGGCCAGGACGGTCAGGAGGCCAGCGGCGCGGGGACCTGGCGCAGATCGACCAGCTCCCAGCCGCGCGGCGGCACCGTGCGGGCGGCGTGGCGGTCGCACAGGTCGTGGGTCATCGGATGGCCCTCGGGGGTGAGCGGCTCCAGCCACACGGTGGCAGACCCGTACCCGTAGGACAGGGTGACGGTTGCAGCTTCGCCACAGGCGGGCCGGGCACATCCTCGACGCATGTGCGGCAGGGTAGTGAGGTCCTGCGCAGGCCACGGGGATGGTCACGGCAACGGTCACACGCGAGCCGGCTGCCTCAGGAGGGGATCGGACCCCTAGCATGGCGCCATGTCTCCCGACGGTTCGCCGCCTCCCCCGCCCCCGCCCCCTCCCCCGCCGCGCAACCGCGGGCCGCTCGGCTCCGGCCAGGGCGGATCCGGCGGTCCCGGCGCCCCCGGTTCGGGTGGCGCGCCCGGGCGCCTGAAGGGCCCCGCGAGCTGGGCGGTCTGGGCCGTGGCCATCGCGGCCGGCGTGCTGCTCCTGGTGGTCATCAACCAGGGCAAGACCGACAGCACGGACTACCCGTACAGCAAGTTCCTGACCTACGTCCGCGAGGGCAAGGTCGACGAGGTCACCTACGACAACAAGACCGGCAAGATCACCGGCAAGCTCGACGACGAGAACAAGACCGAGTTCCGCACCACCGGCCTCATCCCCTTCCCCGATGACGACCGCGCCCTGCTCACCGAGCACGAGGTCGAGTTCAAGCCGAAGACCCCGACGCCCACGTTCCTCGAGACGTGGCTGCCGATCCTGCTCTTCCCGCTGCTGATCATCGGCTTCTTCATCTTCATGCAGCGCCGGGCGCAGGGGCAGATGGGCAACATCATGTCCATCGGCCGCTCGCGGGCGAAGACCTACTCGACCGAGCGGCCAGGCACGACCTTCGCCGACGTCGCCGGCTACGAGGGCGTGAAGACCGAGATCCGCGAGGTCGTGGACTTCCTGAAGTACCCGGAGAAGTTCGGCCAGATCGGCGCCCGCATCCCGAAGGGCGTGCTGCTCGTCGGGCCTCCCGGCACCGGCAAGACCCTGATCGCCCGGGCGGTCGCCGGTGAGGCCGGCGTGCCGTTCCTGTCGGTCAGCGGCTCGGACTTCATGGAGATGTTCGTGGGCGTCGGCGCCAGCCGCGTGCGCGACCTGTTCCAGTCGGCCCGCAAGCTCGGCCGGGCCATCATCTTCGTGGACGAGATCGACTCCATCGGCCGCAAGCGCGGCGCCGGCCTCGGCGGCGGCCACGACGAGCGGGAGCAGACGCTCAACCAGATGCTCTCGGAGATGGACGGCTTCGAGGCCACCGAAGGCATCGTCATGATCGCCGCCACCAACCGGCCCGACGTGCTCGACCCGGCGCTGCTGCGCCCCGGCCGCTTCGACCGCCAGGTCGTCGTGCCCCTCCCCGAGCACTCGGAGCGCCTCGCCATCCTGCGGGTGCACGCCAAGTCCAAGCGCATCAGCCCCGACGTCGACCTCAGCATCGTGGCCCGGGGCACCCCCGGCATGAGCGGTGCCGAGCTGGCCAACCTCGTCAACGAGGCGGCGCTCTACGCCGTCCGCCGCGGCGCCGAGATGATCACCCGGGAGGACTTCGAGTACGCCCGGGACCGCGTGCTCATGGGCCAGCGCCGCGAGTCCATGGCGCTGTCGGACCCGGAGAAGGAGCTCACCGCGTACCACGAGGCCGGCCACGCCGTGTGCGCCACGATCCTCGAGGACGCGGACCCGGTCCACAAGGTCACCATCCTCCCGATGGGCATGGCCCTCGGCGTGACCCAGCAGCTGCCGTCGGAGGACCGCCACTCCTACAACCAGGAGTACCTCGAGCAGTCGATCGTCGTCGCCATGGGCGGCCGCATCGCCGAGAAGCTCGTGTTCGGCGTGGTCTCCACCGGCGCCAACAACGACCTCGTCGTCTCCACCGAGCGGGCCCGCAAGATGGTCCGCGAGTGGGGCATGAGCGAGCGCATCGGCCCGATGGCGTGGGGCTCCCAGGGCCAGGTGTTCCTCGGCGAGGACCTCATGGGCAACGCCCGTGACTACTCCGACGAGACCGCCCGGGTCATCGACCAGGAGGTCGAGCAGATCCTCCGCGACTGCGAGCGCCGCTGCGAGGAGCTCCTCACCACCAACCGCAACGGCCTCGACCTGGTGGCCCGCAGCCTCCTCGAGCACGAGACCATCGACGGCGCCGAGGTGCGCCGCCTGTGCGACCTGGGCGCCAACCCGTCGACCAACCTGCACCACGAGCCCGAGCCGGTGTCGCCCACCGAGCAGTAGCCCGCAGGCACGCCGAGCACGACCGGACGACCGGCCCTTCGGGGCCGGTCGTCCGCTTTTCCCGCCAAAGCTCCTCGTCGCCGGCTCCGGCATGCCCTGGTGCCACCTCGCCTGGTGGTCGCCGCCAGGTCTTGATGACAGCGAGGATGGCCTTCTCGTGGACGGCGGCCTCGGCCTGCATGGCCAGCGCGCGCCGGGCGAGATCCCGGATGGCCTCGGCGTAGGTGCGGGTCTCGATGTCCCATGAAGCCGACATGCGCAGGCGGGTTGCTGTGGCCACAGCAACCACCGCCGAGCAGCTGCGGAACTTGGCCCGGATGGCCTCAGGTGACGCGGTGACCAGCGACAGCATCTGGCGGCGGGCGACCGAGGAGGCGTCG
>DATMGQ010000074.1:0-3010 GCA_035555395.1 Acidimicrobiales bacterium | reverse complement strand
GTCATCGTCACGGTCGGCGGCGCCACCTACACCACCACCGCCACCGGCGGGACCTGGAGCATCAACCTCGCCACCGCGACGCCGACCGCCGGATCGCTGAGCCTGAACCCGAACGGCACGAACACCGTCTCGGCGACGGCCACCGACGCCTCCGGCAATGTCTCCGCGCCGGGCACCCAGTCGCTGGTCGTCGACACCACCCCCCCGACAACGCCGGTGGTGACCACAGCGGCGCTGAGCAACAGCACGACGCCGACCCTCACCGGCACCGCCGAGGCCGGCAGCACCGTCACCGTCACGGTCGGCGGCGCCACCTACACCACCACCGCCACGAACGGCGGCGCCTGGAGCCTCGACCTCGCCACGGCGACGCCGACCGCCGGGGCGCTCAGCCTCATCGCCAACGCTGCCAACCCGGTTTCGGTCACCGCCACCGACGCCGCCGGCAACGTCTCGGCACCGGGCACCCAGGCGCTGGTCGTCGACACCATCCCCCCGACGGCCACCGTGCTGTTCGAGGACGACAGCATCGACGCCATCGAGCAGTCCAGCACCGCCTTCACCATCGGCGGCGGCGAGGCGGGGGCCGCCTTCACCTGGACGATCACCTCGGCGGGCGGCGGCCAAGTCACCGGCAGCGGCGTCATGGCCGGCCCGACCATGCGGGTGAGCGGGCTCGACCTCTCCGCCCTGGGCGACGGCACGCTGACCCTCACGCTGGGTCTGACCGACCCGGCGGGCAACGCGTCGCCGCCCTTCACCGCGACGACGCAGAAGCTCACCGCCACCGTGGACAAGCCCGCCCCGGTCGCCCCGCCGCCGGTCGCCACCGTCGACGGCGCCACCGTCACCGGCTCGGTCGCCACCGCCAGCGACGGCAGCCGCACCACCACGGTGACCATCGAGGCCAGCACCGAAGGCCGGGTGGAGGACGGCAGCACCGCCAACCCCGACCTCGCCGACGTGCCGGTGGTCCGCGAGGCGGTCGTCGATGCGCGGACCGGGCAGGTCTCCACCGTGACCACCCTGACGGTCAGCGTCTCCACCGGCGTCGCCGTCACCGCCACGGGCGGCGCCGAGCGGCAGAGCGCCTCCCAGGCGCTGAGCGGGCTGATCGCCGCCATCGAGGCGCGCACCGACGAGGGCACCGCTTCGCGCGGCAACCTGACCGGCGGCGGCTCGGGCTTCCTCTCGGTGCTGTCGGCCCAGGCCCAGCTGCTGGTGCGCGCCATCGACTTCAGCGCGCCGGGGGTGGCCGCCGGCCAGGCGGTGCAGACCAAGGTGACCGGCACCACGCTGGGCGGCACCGGCACCGCCAGCACGGCGCCGACCGCGGTGGTGCTGAACACCACGGCGCTGGCCGGGCCGGTGACCATCCAGCTCGACAACGTCGAGTTCGCGGCGGTGGTCGGCAACGCCACGCTGGTCGGCGGCGACGGCGAGCAGATCGTCTACGGCGACGACCACGAGCAGTACATGCATCTGGGGGCCGGCGACGACATCCTGCACGGCGGCGGCGGCAACGACACGATCACCAGCGCCGGCGGCAACGACACGCTGTACGGCGACGAGGGCGACGACCTGGTGCACGGCGGCGAGGACGACGACTGGCTGTTCGGCGGCGAGGGCAACGACCTGATCGGCGGCGGCACCGGCAACGACCGCGGCTTCGGCGGGACGGGCGACGACATCCTGTTCGGCGAGGCGGGCGACGACACGCTGACCGGCGATGAGGGCGACGACACGCTCAGCGGCGGGTCGGGCAACGACCTGCTGTTCGGCGAGGCGGGCGACGACCTTCTGTACGGCGACGGGGGCGACGACACGCTGAGCGGCGGGACGGGCAACGACACGGCGCTGGGCGGGGATGGCGACGACCTGATCGGGCTCGGGTCGGGCAACGACCTGGGCCTGGGCGGCGAGGGCAACGACACGCTGTTCGGCGAGGAGGGCGACGACACGCTGTTCGGCGGGGCGGGCGACGACGTGCTGCACGGCGGCGCGGGCAACGACGTTCTGTTCGCCGACGGCGGGGCGGACACGCTGTGGGGCGGCGAGGGCGCGGACGTCTTCGCCTTCGGGCGGACCTCCGGCGGGTCGGTGGTGATGGACTTCGAGGTGGGGGTGGACCGTCTGGCCTTCCACGAGGCCGGCATCGACCTCGGCGCGGTGATCCGCTCGGCCCGGGTGGAGGGCGGCAACACCACCCTCGACGTGGGCGGGGGCAACCGCATCACCATCCTCGGCCAGACCGGCAACGTCGCCGCCTGGTTCGGCTGAGCCGACACAATCGCCAGCCAAAACGGCGGGTGCCGGGGCCTTCGGGCTTCGGCACCCGCCGTTTCCGTTTCAGGGGGGCAGAAGGTTGGGATGCGAGTCGCAATCCGTAAGGTGAGCCCAGGAAACGGTGACCCGCTCAAATGTGGAACCCGGCACAACTGTGGAGAGAACTTGGTGAGGCGTGTCCGCGCGGGTTATCCTGGATTCGCGCGCAGTCATCGTTCCACCATCCTCGTTCGCCGAGCCGCCACGAGATCGCTTGCACGCCCCACTCGTTCAAGGACGTTTTTCAAAATGGATATCCCTCGAATATTCACCATCAGTGAAAGCGCTCATCGCATCCATAACCCGATCACACCGGAAAAGCTCGCCACTCTCGGCAACGCGCTGCGTCTGGAATCGGGAGCCCGGGTGCTCGACCTCGGCAGCGGTTCGGGGGAGATGCTGTGCAGCTGGGCACGCGATCACGGCATCACCGGGACCGGCATCGACATGAGCCGGCTGTTCACCGAGCAGGCAAAGCTCCGTGCCGTCGAACTCGGCGTCGCCGATCGGGTCGCGTTCCTCCATGGCGATGCGGCCGGATATGTCTCCGACGAGAAGGTCGATGTGGCAGCCTGTATCGGGGCCACCTGGATCGCCGGTGGAGCCGCCGGTACGGTCGAGCTTCTGACGCGGAGCCTGCGCACCGGAGGCATCATCCTCATTGGCGAGCCCTACTGGCGGCAAT
>DATMGQ010000073.1:0-18044 GCA_035555395.1 Acidimicrobiales bacterium | reverse complement strand
TACCCGTTCGCCAAGACGATCTGGATCGCCCTCCACCTCGGCGCCGAGGCCCTCAGCCCGGCCGAGCGGGAGGAGGCCGAGGCCCACCGGACGGTCCCGCGCGAGGACCTCACCCTCTCCAGCCCCTGAGGCCGCTCAGTCCGCTTCGGGCGTCGAGCGGTAGGAGAGCAGGAGCACCACGACGGGCACCACGACCAGCAGCGCGAGGCTGACGACCTCGCCCACCTGGTCGAACGGCTCGAGCGGTCCGAGGTGCCGGAGGTGGTACACGAGGTGCGGCACCGCGTTGATGAGCCAGGCGGCTGCGGCCACCCGGACGAGCGTGCGCTGCATGGTCACCGCGGCGGCGAGGCTGACGAACGCGAGCGCCAGGCTGAGCTGGCCGACGTCGCGGACGAGGTGCTCGTTGAACGGCCCGTCCACGGCCACCCACACCCGCCCGAACCCGGGGAAGTCGTCGGCGAACGAGCGCGGGAAGATCGCCGCCCACACGCCCACGAGCAGGCCGGCGAAGGTCAGGTAGGCGAGCAGGGCTTGCTGGACGATCCTCGACGCAGGCGGCATGGGAGATCCGACGACGACGGGGCCGCGTTCGTGACACGCGGCCGGTCCGGCCGGGGATCTGGTCAGTCGGCCGGCCGGGCCCGGACGGTGGTGCGCACCTCTTGCTCCAGCGTCTGCCCGTCGACCTCCAGGGTCTGGCGCGTCCGGGACCGGCCGCGGGTGTCGGCCACGAGCTGGCCGGGCCTCACGGTCGCCACGCCGCTGCCGCTGCCCGACAGGGCCACCAGCGTGCCGGTCTGGCCGCTGACGGAGATGGCCTGGTCGGGGAGCGAGGCCATGCGGATGACGCTGCGCACGGTGTAGCCCGACTCGTCGAGCGAGGCGACCGTGAAGGTCGTGGTCGTCGTGGCCGTGGCGCCGAGCAGGTCGATGGGCTGCGTGGTCGTCCAGGAGCCGCCGACCCCGATGGCCGCCTCGGGCACGGGTGTGGCCATCTGCCCGAGCGTCGTCTTCATCTGGTCGAGGACCATCGTGACGAGCTGCGGTGCGTCGTCGGGGAGGTCGATGTCGAGGTCGGTCATCTGCCCGCGGTCGTCGAGCACCCCGGTGGTGACCATGCCGACCATCGCCTCCGCCGTGCTCGCCGCCGTCGCCCTCGAGCCCGGCGACCCATCGGAGCCCACCTCGACGTCGACCACCTCCTGGCGCACGTCGAACCGGCCGTCGCCCCGCTCGGCCACCGAGACCTCCACCGTCTGCGTCAGCGTCGGCGACGTCGCCGCCTCCCGGACCCCTGCGGACGACACCGTGATCCGGCTCGTGGTGGTGATCTCCACCCGCTGGGTCCCGATCTGCGGCGTGACCCGCAGCTCCCGACGGGGTTTGTCGCCGAGGCTCACCACCTGGATCTCACCCGCCGCCAGCAGGGCCGGCGACGGCCGGTCGGCGACCGGTGCGGACGAGGTGGACGGCGGGGAAGCGACCGGGTCGGCGCGGAACGTGATCGTCGCCTGCGGACCGTCGGACGCGCACGCGCCGAGGAGCAGCAGCGCCCCGAGCGCGAGGGCAGCCAGCCCCCGGGAGCGTGCCGAGTGGGTGTCGTCGTCCGCCATGGCCGGAGCCTAGGCAGCGCCCGCGGGCGGGCCGGACGCCGTGCTCGCCCCGGAGGCCGGGCGGCCGCCGGTAGCCTTCGGGTGGTGCACATCCCGTTCCGGAGCTCGGCCGGTCCCAGCCTGGGCATCGAGGTGGAGCTCGAGCTGGTCGACGTGCGCACCGGGCACCTGGCGTCGCACGCGTCCGAGATCCTCGCCGAGCTGGGCGCGGGCCACCCCGATGGCGAGCACCCACGTGCGAAGCACGAGCTGTTCGAGTGCTGCATCGAGGTGATCACCGACGTGTGCTCGACGGTGGGGGAGGCCCGAGCCGACCTCGCGGCCACCATCGGCGAGGTGCGAGCCGCCGCCGGCACCCGCGGCTGCACCCTCATCTGCTCGGGCAGCCACCCGTTCTCCCACTGGGGCGAGCAGCGCATCAGCCCGAGCGAGCGGTACGGCGAGCTGGTGGAGGCCATGCAGTGGATGGCCCGCCGCCTCCAGATCTTCGGGATCCACATCCACCTCGGCGTCCGGTCTGGCGAGAAGGCCATCGCCCTCGGCAACGCCATGGCCGCCTACATCCCGCACCTGCTGGCGCTCTCGTCGTCCAGCCCGTTCTGGGAGGGGCACGACACCGGCCTGGCGTCCACCCGCTCGAAGGTGTTCGAGGGGCTGCCCACGGCCGGGCTGCCCGTCGAGCTGGCCGACTGGGGCGAGTTCGAGGAGTACATGACGACCCTGGTCACCGCGGGTGCCATCACGTCGGTGCGCGAGGTCTGGTGGGACATCCGGCCGCACCCGGACTTCGGCACGATCGAGCTGCGGATGTGCGACGGGATGCCGTCGCTGTACGAGGTGTCCGCGGTGGCGGCCCTGGCCCAGAGCCTCGTGGCCCACCTCGACCGCCTCCACGACGACGGCGACCTGCCCGAGCGGCCCCGGGAGTGGATCCTCCGCGAGAACAAGTGGCGCGCCGGGCGGTTCGGCCTCGACGCCGATCTCATCGTCGACCCGGCCGGAGCCACCAAGCCGGCGCGCGAGGCGATCGCCGAGCTCGTGTCCACCGTCCGATCGGAAGCAGAGGTGCTGCGCTGCACCGACGAGCTGGCCGGCATCCAGCGCATGCTCGAGGTCGGCGCCAGCTACCACCGCCAACGGGCCGCGAGCGACGGCGGCAAGAACCTCCGAGCCGTCGTGGACCTGCTGGCCCGCGAGCTCGCCACCGACGAGATCGGCGCATGAGCAGCCCCGCCGTCGCCCGGGTGGCCGCCGTCGTCGACCAGCTCGCGCCCGAGCTGATCGCGTTCCGGCGCGACCTCCACGCCCACCCCGAACCGTCGTGGGAGGAGCACCGCACGACCCGGCTCCTGCTCGACCGCCTCCGCCTCGCCGGCCTCGACCCGCACGTGGCGCCGACGCCCAGCGGCACCGGCGTGATCTGCGACATCGGCAGCGGCGGGCCGATGGTCGCGGTCCGGGGCGACATCGACGCCCTGCGCCTCCACGACACCAAGGAGGTGCCGTACCGGTCCACCGTCGAGGGCGTCTGCCACGCGTGCGGCCACGACCTGCACGCCACCGCCGCCCTGGGCGCCGGGCTCGCCCTCGCCGAGGCGATGGCCGAGCGCGCCGCTCCGGGACGCGTCCGGATCATCCTCCAGCCCGCCGAGGAGGCCGTTCCCGGCGGAGCGCTGAGCCTGCTCGGCGCCGGGGTGGTCGATGACGTCGAGGCGGTCTTCGCGCTCCACGCCGACCCGTCCCGGGCGGTCGGCTGCCTCGGCATCAGCGCCGGTCCCGTCACCTCGGCTGCGGACCAGCTCAACATCAAGCTGTACGGGCCGGGCGGCCACACCGGGCGCCCGCACGAATCGGTCGACCTCGCCCACCTGGCTGCCCGCGTGGCGCTCGAGCTGCCGATGAGCCTGAACCGGCTGTCGGACCCGCGCGACGGGTTGAACCTCACGTTCGGCGCCATCCAGGTGGGCGACGCGCCCAACGTCATCGCCACCGAGGCGCACCTGATGGCGTCGCTGCGGGCCACCGGCCGCGGCGCCTGGGAGGCCGCGCCCACGCACCTCGAGCGGATCGTCGCCTCGATCGTCGAGCCGCTGGGGGCCACGTGGGAGCTCGACCACCGGCGGGGCGCGCCGCCCGTCGTCAACGACCCCTGGGCGGCCGCGATCGCGGCCGCCGCCGCCGGCGAGGTCGTCGGCGAGGAGCGGGTCGGCACCACCGAGCAGAGCGCCGGCGGCGAGGACTTCTCCTGGTACGGCGAGAAGGCCCGCCTCGGGTACCTCCGGCTCGGCGTCTGGGACCCGGCCCGGCTGCGCACCGACCTGCACGCCGGCGGGTTCGACCTCGACGAGTCCGCCATCGCCATCGGCGCCAAGGTCCTGGCCGGCACCGCCCTGCGCGCCCTGGACGACCTCACGGACGCCTGACCTACGATCGCCCGTCCCATGGACTCCGCCGACCTCGACTACGAGCTCCCCGCGGCGGCCATCGCCCAGACGCCGATCGAGCCCCGCGATGCCGCCCGCCTGCTGGTCGCACCGGCGAGCGGCCCGGTGGCGCACCGCACCGTCGCCGACCTGCCCGGGCTGCTCGACGACGGCGACGTCCTCCTCGTGAACGACACCCGGGTGATCCCGGCCCGGCTCCACCTGCGCAAGCCCACGGGCGGCGCGGTGGAGGTGCTGCTGCTCGAGCGGCGGCCGGAAGGCCACTGGGAGGCGCTGGTGAAGCCCAGCCGGCGGGTCGCCGACGGCACCGTGCTGCGCTCGGACGCGGCCGGCGCGGCCGACCTCGGGGTCGAGGTGGGTCCCGTCCTCGGCGACGACGGCCGCCGCCAGGTCACCGTCCACGGCGGGACCGACGACGACCTCGCCCTGCTCGCGCAGGTGGGGGAGGTGCCGCTCCCGCCCTACATCCACGAGCCGCTCGCCGATCCGGAGCGCTACCAGACCGTGTTCGCCCAGCACCCGGGCTCGGTGGCGGCGCCCACGGCCGGGCTGCACCTGACCGAGGCGGTGCTCGACGCGTGCCGCCGGCGGGGCGTGGTGGTGGCGCCCATCGAGCTCACCGTCGGGCTGGGCACGTTCCGGCCCATCACCACCGAGCGGGTCGAGGACCACCCGATGCACGCCGAGCGCTACCGCATCCCCGCGGCGACGCGAGAGGCGCTCGCCGGCCGGCGGGGGAGGGCCGTGGCCGTCGGCACCACCGTGGTGCGAGCGGTGGAGTCGTGGGCGGCCACCGGCGAGGCCGAGGCGGCCACCCGCCTGTTCATCCGCGGCGACTACCCCTTCGCCGTGGTCGACCGCCTGCTCACCAACTTCCACGTGCCTCGGTCGTCGCTGCTGGCCCTGGTCGAGGCGTTCGCCGGGCCCCGGTGGAAGGACCTGTACCGGACGGCGCTCGACGAGGGCTACCGCTTCCTCTCGTTCGGCGACGCCATGCTCCTCGACCGCCAGGATCCCCGATGAAGCTCCACATCCAGCTCGACGCCACCGACGGGGCGGCCCGCACCGGCACCATCACGACGCCGCGCGGCGTACTGCCGACCCCGTTGTTCATGCCGGTCGGCACCCGGGCCTCGGTGAAGGCGCTCGACGCAGCCGACCTCGACGCCATGGGCATCCCCCTCATCCTCGGCAACACCTACCACCTGATGCTGCGGCCCGGGTCGGAGCTGATCGCCGACCTCGGCGGCCTCCACCGCTTCATGGACTGGTCCGGCCACGTGCTCACCGACTCCGGCGGCTTCCAGATCTTCTCGCTGCAGCCCAAGGTGACCGACGAGGGCGCCAAGTTCCGGTCCACCTACGACGGCACGCCGTACCACCTGCGGCCCGAGGACGCAGCCCGGATCCAGTCCGAGCTGGGCGGCGACATCCAGATGGTGCTCGACGTGTGCCCGCCGCTGCCCTCGACCGAGCGGGTCGTGCGGGCTGCGGTCGAGCGGACCTCGGCGTGGGCGGTCCGCGGCCGTCAGGCGTTCGAGTCCCTCGCCGGCTGGCGCGAGGACCGGGGCCTGGACCAGGCGCAGTTCGGCATCGCCCAGGGCGGCATCGACCTGGCGATGCGCGCCGAGCACGCCCAGCGGACCGTCGAGGTCGGCTTCGACGGGTACGCCATCGGCGGCCTGTCGGTGGGGGAGCCGCGCCACGAGATGCTCCCGGCGCTCGCCGCCGCCCTCGAGCACCTCCCCGAGGACCAGCCCCGCTACCTGATGGGCGTCGGCGACCCCGCGAGCATCGTCGAGGCCGTCGGTCTGGGCGTCGACCTGTTCGACTGCGTCCTGCCCACCCGCCACGCCCGCCACGGGACGGTGCTCACCTCCGAGGGCCGGCTGATGATCAAGAACCTGGCCTACGAGCGCGACGAGGGGCCGCTCGACCCCACCTGCTCGTGCTCGGTGTGCGCCCGCTACAGCCGGGCCTACCTGCGGCACCTGCACCGCCTGGGGGAGCCCACGGGCGCCCGCCTGCTGACGATCCACAACGTGGCGTGGCTGTCGGACCTGGTCGTGGGCCTGCGGACGGCCATCCGGGAGGGCCGCTTCGACGCCGCCCGCCGCGCCGTCCTCGACGTGTGGGGATGAAGCCTGGGGCCCGGGGACCGCGCACTAGGGTTCACGAGGCACTTTTTTCGTACCCGAACGGACTCCTCGTTGCTGCCCGTCCTGATCTTCACGATCATCCTCATCCCCATCTTCTGGGCGTTCATCATCCGGCCGCAGCAGCAGCGCCAGCGCGAGCACCTGGCGGTCGTCGACGCCCTGCGCCCCGGCGACCGGGTCGAGTCCTTCAGCGGGATCCACGGCACGATCGTCACGGTCGGGGCCACCACGGCGGAGGTCGAGATCGCTCCTGGAGTCGTGGTGACCATGGCCCGCCTGGCAATCTCCAGCAAGCTCGATGACGGCGGACACGATGAAGGACGGGAAGACCGAGTGCAGCAGGTGATCACCCCCGACGCGGACGACGCGCCGGCCCCAGACGGAGAAGGTTCATGAGCAAGCGATCGTTGTGGGTCTCGCTGATCCTCACCGTCCTGGCCTCCCTGGGCGCGGTGACCATCGCCCAGGTCACCAACACGACCCCCACGCTCGGCCTCGACCTGCAGGGCGGCTTCTCGGTCGTCCTCCAGGCCCGTGAGGTCAACGGCGAGCTCCCCTCGGAGGAGAGCGTCGAGAAGGCCAAGGACATCATCCGCCAGCGCGTCGACGGCCTCGGCGTGGCCGAGCCGGAGATCGTGCGCCAGGGCCGGACCGTCATCGTCCAGCTCCCGGGCGTCACCGACCGGGCCAAGGCCGAGCAGGTGGTCGGCTGCACGGCCAAGCTCGAGTTCCGCCCGGTGCTCGCCGTCGAGGCCAACCCCGACGCGGTCACCACCACGACCTCCAAGTCGGGCAAGACCACGACCACCACCAAGGCGGATGGGAAGAGCACCACCACCACGAAGGCCGACGGCACCACGACCACCACGGCCAAGGGCGACGGCGAGGGCGAGACCGGCGCCGGCACGGCCGGCATCAGCTCGGGCGAGGGCGCCCTGCCGTCGCAGTTCGCCCCGTCGACCACCACGACCACGGCGCAGCCCACCACCACGACGACGCCCCCGGAGACCACCACCACGGTGCCGGCCTCCACCACCACCTCCACGACGGCCGCCACCACCGACGGTGCGTCCACCAACAAGACCAACGGCTGCAACTCCGGCAGCACGGTCGACACCTCCACCGTGTCGACCACCGCGCCGCTGCCCGAGGGCGCCGAGATCGTCCCGTCGAAGGACGGCACGCTCCTCTACACGCTCGGCCCGGTCGGCTTCACCGGCGACGCCCTGAGCAAGGCCGAGGCCGCCCTCCAGGAGTCCTGGGCGGTCAACGTGTCCGTCCGCGGCTCGAAGAAGTCCGAGGCCAACGCCGCGTTCAACGCCTGCTACAACGGCGAGGCCACCTGTCCCGCCCAGAGCAGCGACGGCCGCGGCGCCATCGCCATCGTCCTCGACGGCGAGGTCCTGTCGGCCCCGGCCGTGAACGGCCCGGACCTGGCGAGCGACAACTTCACGATCAGCGGCGACTTCGACCAGGCCGAGGCGAAGGAGCTGGCCCTGGTGCTGCGCTACGGCTCGCTGCCGGTCGAGTTCGACCAGGTCGCACTCCAGCAGGTGTCGGCCACGCTCGGCACCGATTCCCTGCACGCCGGCCTGCTCGCCGGCGCCGTGGGCATCGCCCTCGTCGCCCTCTACATGCTCCTCTACTACCGGGGCCTCGGCCTCGTGGTGGTCGGCGGCCTCGCGGTGTGGGGCGGCTTCATGTACGGCCTGGTCTGCTGGCTCTCCGCCAACCAGGGCCTGGCCCTGACGTTGTCGGGCATCATCGGCATCGTGGTCTCGGTGGGCACCACCGTGGACTCGTACGTCGTGTACTTCGAACGCATGCGTGACGAGGTGCGAGCCGGCCGCAGCGCCCGCAGCGCCACCGACCGCGGCTTCAGCAGCGCCATCCGGACGATCATCACGGCCGACGTCGCGTCGTTCCTGGGCGCCTTCCTGCTGTGGTGGCTCACGGTCGGCCCCGTGCGCGGCTTCGCCTTCTTCCTGGGCATGTCGGTCGTCCTCGACCTGTTCGTCGCCTACTTCTTCACCCGGCCGGTGGTGGCGCTGCTCAGCTACAACAAGCGGCTCACCGACTCGAAGTTCATGGGGCTCGACAGCGCCAGAGACCGAGCGGTGGCCGAGCGAGGAGCGACGGCGTGAGCAACCCCAACGACCCCGTGGAGCCCACTGACGCCGACGAGCCGCAGGAGGAGATCGTCGTCGACTCGCCGGTCGACTCCGAGGACGACCTGATGGCCATCGCCCAGGCGCCCAAGCACCACGGCGCGTTCTCGCGGCTCTACCACGGCGAGACCAACGTCAACATCGTCGGCCGCTGGAAGACCTGGTTCGCCATCTCCGGCGCGTTCCTGCTCATCGGGCTCGTCGCCCTGGTCGGCAACGGGCTCAACCTCGGCATCGACTTCACCGGCGGCACGGTGTGGGAGGTGCCTGCGGGCAAGGCCGACGTCGCCGAGGTCGAGTCGGCCATGAACGACCTCGGCTTCAACGACGTCCAGGTCCAGCTCGTCACCCAGAACACCGGCTCGGGCGACAAGCGCATCCTGCGCGTCGAGGCCGAGGCCACGGCCGAGCCGGACTCGGAGACCACCGATGCCATCGACCAGGCCAGGTCGGACCTCAACTCGATCAAGGCCAAGCTCAAGGGCGAGGCCAAGGACCGGATCGATGCGGTCCGGGCCAACCTCGACAGCATCGAGGGGCCCTTCGAGCAGCCCGTCCCCGACGAGCTCGCCACGCTCCAGGACCAGATCGACGAGCTGAAGGACAAGGTCGCCGACGCCAAGGACAAGGCCAAGGTGGCCACCACCGCCGCCGCCGAGATGCAGACGCAGATCAGCGCGCTGGACGCTGCCGAGCAGGCCCAGCGGGAGCGCTCTGGCCAGGACGTCTCCGACGAGCTCGCCGCCCAGACCGGGTCCAACGTCAAGGAGGTCACGGTCGACACGGTGGGTCCGTCCTGGGGCCAGCAGGTGTCGGGCAAGGCCCGTACCGCCCTGATCGTGTTCCTGATCGCGATCAGCATCTACATCACCCTGCGGTTCGAGTTCCGCATGGCGATGGCCACCCTGGCTGCCCTCATCCACGACCTGCTCATCGTGGTGGGCATCTACGCCATCTTCCAGTTCCCGGTGACGCCGGCCACGGTGATCGCGCTGCTCACGATCTTGGGCTTCTCGATCTACGACGGCATCGTCGTGTTCGACCGCGTCGACGAGAACACGAAGCTGCTCGGGCGGAAGTCGAAGATGACGTACTCCGAGATGGCGAACCTGTCGCTGAACCAGGTGCTGATGCGGTCGCTCAACACGTCGATCACGGCGCTGCTGCCGATCGCCTCGGTGCTCGTGCTCGGCTCGTTCGTGCTGGGCGCCACCACGCTCGAGGAGTTCGGCCTGGCCCTGTTCCTCGGCCTGCTGTCCGGCGCCTACTCGTCGATCTTCATCGCCACTCCGCTGCTCGCCGTGCTCAAGGAGCGCGAGCCCCGCTACCGCGAGCTGCGCGAGCGCCTCGCCGCTCGCGGCCCGCAGGGCGACGACGAGCTGGTCCCGGCCGGCGCGGCCGGCGCCGGCTCCGACGACCGGGGCGCCGCCGGTGCGCCGCGGCCCCGCAAGCAGGGCAAGAAGCGCTGATGGCGGAGACCGTCTCGCTCGAGACCCACATCCGCGACATCGAGGACTTCCCCAAGCCGGGGATCACGTTCAAGGACATCACCCCGCTCCTGGCCCACCCGGAGGCGCTCGCCGCCGCCGTGCGGGGCCTGAGCGAGCCGTTCGCCGACCAGGGGATCACCAAGGTCGTCGGCATGGAGGCCCGGGGCTTCATCTTCGCCGCCCCGGTCGCCGTGGCCCTCGGGGCCGGCTTCGTCCCGGTCCGCAAGGCCGGCAAGCTCCCGTGGTCGGTGAACCGCCAGGAGTACCAGCTCGAGTACGGCACCGACCTCCTGGAGATCCACCAGGACGCCATCGCCGCCGAGGACCGGGTGCTCATCGTCGACGACGTCCTCGCCACCGGCGGCACCGCCGCCGCCACCGTGCAGCTGGTGGGCCAGAGCGGCGCCGACGTCGTCGCGCTGGCGTTCGTCCTCGAGCTCGGCTTCCTCTCGGGGCGGAGCGCGCTGGGCGGCGCGGCGGTCACCACCCTCGTCTCCTACGACTGATCGGGCCATAGGCTGACGCCATGTCGACCGTCAGCCGCGTGCTCCCGTGGCGCCGCTCCAGCGCCCCCGCCTCGGTCGAGCTCGCGCCCCTGCTGGCCACCTTCCGCCAGCACCACCCGAAGACGTCGACGGTCCTGATCGCGCAGGCCTACGAGCTGGCGGCGAGCGCCCACGAGGGCCAGTCGCGCAAGAGCGGCGAGCCGTACATCCACCACCCGCTGTCGGTCGCCCGCATCGTCGCTGACCTCGGCCTCGACGACGTCACCGTCGCCGCGGCCCTGCTCCACGACTCCGTCGAGGACACCGGCGTGACGCTCGAGCAGGTGGCCCGGCAGTTCGGCGACGAGGTCGCCGCCATCGTCGACGGCGTCACCAAGCTCGATCGCGTCCAGTTCGACTCCAAGGCGGCGCAGCAGGCGGCGTCGATGCGCAAGATGCTCGTCGCCATGGCCAAGGACCTGCGGGTCCTGATGATCAAGCTGGCCGACCGGCTCCACAACATGCGCACGCTCGGCGCGATGGCACCCGAGAAGCAGACCCGCATCGCGCGCGAGACCATCGACGTCTACGCCCCACTGGCCCACCGCCTCGGCATGCAGGACCTCAAGCAGCAGCTCGAGGACCTCAGCTTCGCCACGCTCCACCCGAAGCAGTACGCCGAGATCGACCACATGGTCGCCGAACGGTCGCCCGAGCGCGAGCTGTACCTCGAGCAGGTGCTCGAGGAGGTCCGCCAGCGGCTCTCCGAGCTGGGCGTGGAGGCCGACGTCTCCGGCCGTCCGAAGCACCTGTGGAGCATCTACGAGAAGATGGTCGTGAAGGGCCGGCAGTTCGACGAGATCTACGACCTCGTCGGCATCCGAGTCCAGGTCGGCTCGGTGCGCGACTGCTACGCCGCCCTCGGCTCGATCCACGCCACGTGGCGCCCGGTGCAAGGGCGGTTCAAGGACTACGTGGCCATGCCGAAGTTCAACCTGTACCAGTCGCTGCACACCACGGTGATCGGGCCCCAGGGCAAGCCGCTCGAGGTGCAGCTGCGCACGGTCGAGATGCACCAGCGGGCCGAGTTCGGCGTCGCCGCCCACTTCGCCTACAAGCGCGGGACCCCGGCCGACGAGCTGGCGTGGCTCAACCGCATCGTCGACTGGCAGCAGGAGACGTCGGACCCCGAGCAGTTCATGGAGACCCTGAAGGTCGACCTCGAACAAGACGAGGTCTACGTCTTCACGCCCAAGGGCCGGGTGGTCACCATGGTCAAGGGCGCCACGCCCATCGACTTCGCCTACGCCGTCCACACCGAGGTCGGCCACGCCTGCGTCGGCGCCCGGGTCAACGGCCGCCTGGTGTCGCTCAGCCACCAGTTGGCGTCGGGTGACACGTGCGAGATCTTCACGTCGAAGGTCGAGGGGAGCGGCCCCAGCCGGGACTGGCTCCAGATCGTCCAGACGCCGCGCGCCGCCAACAAGATCCGCCAGTGGTTCTCTCGCGAGCGGCGGGAGGACGCGCGCGAGACGGGGCGCGAGGAGCTCCAGAAGCAGCTCCGCAAGGAGGGCCTGCCCACCCAGAAGCTGCCCACCGGGCTGCTCGAGGAGGCTGCCCTCGACCTCAACTACCTCGACGTCGATGCTCTCTACACGGCGATCGGCGAGCACCACGTGTCGCCCGAGGCCGTGGTGGCCCGGCTGAGCAAGCTGCTCCACGCCGGCGACCCCGAGCGCGTCGACCAGCTGCCCACGTCCGTCACGCGCACGTCCACCATGCGGACCAACCGCACGGGTGCCGGCGTCCACGTCGAGGGCCTCGACGACGTCATGGTCCGGCTCTCGCGCTGCTGCACCCCGGTCCCCGGCGACGAGATCATCGGCTTCGTCACCCGCGGCCGGGGCGTGTCCGTGCACCGGGCCGACTGCGCCAACGCCGCATCGCTCCAGGCCGGCCAGCGCGACCGGCTCATGGAGGTCGAGTGGGACAGCGACCTGTCGGGCGGCACGTTCGTCGCCTCCATCGAGGTGCGCTCGCTCGACCGCCCGGGCCTGCTGGGCGACGTGTCGGGCGTGCTCGCCGAGCACAAGGTCAACATCATCGCCTGCAACATGAAGACCGACCGCGACCGCATGGCGAACATGCGGTTCGACTGCGAGCTGGGCGACCCGTCGCACCTCGACGCCGTGCTCGGCCGCATCCGCTCCATCGACGGCGTGTACCAGTCGTACCGGGTCCTCCCAGGAGCGGGCACGGGCGACTGACTGGTCTACCGTGCGACCGATGGTTGCTGACGTGGACTCCCTGATCGCCGACGACGCCCCGGGCTGGTTCCGGCGGGCGCTCCACACGCCGTTCTTCGACGAGTACGTCGAGGTCGACGGGGCCCGCATCCACTACCTCGCCTGGGGCGAGCCGGGGCGCAAGGGCCTGGTGTTCGTGCACGGCGGCGCCGCCCACGCCCACTGGTGGACCCACGTCGCCGCCACCTTCTCGCGCCAGTACCGGGTGGTCGCCATCGACCTGTCGGGCCACGGCGACTCCGAGCACCGCGAGAGCTACTCGCTCGAGCAGTGGTCCCGCGAGGTGATGGCCGTCGCCGACGACGCCGGCATCGGCGGCCCACCGGTCATCGTCGGCCACAGCATGGGCGGCTTCGTCACCATCGCCACCGCCGCCCTCAACTCGGACCGGCTCGCCGGCGTCATCGTGCTCGACTCGCCCGTGGCCGAGCCCGACGCCGAGGTCGGCGCCGCCCAGGCCAAGCAGGCGTTCGGCGTGCCCAAGGTGTACCCGTCGGCGGAGGATGCCCTCCTCCGGTTCCGGACCGTGCCCCGCCAGGACAACGACCTGCCCTACGTGATCCACCACGTCGCCCGGCGCTCGCTGCACGAGGTCGAGGGCGGCTGGAGCTGGAAGTTCGACCACGACCTGTTCAGCGCGTTCACCTCCAGCATCCGGGCCGTGGCCCTCCCGTACCTGCCCGAGGTCCGCTGCCGCTTCGCCCTCCTGCGTGCCGAGCTGGGCCTGGTGACCCCGGACATCGGCGATTCGATGTACGAGAAGCTCGGCCGCGTCGCGCCGGTCGTGGAGCTGCCCGAGACCGGCCACCACGGCATGCTCGACCAGCCCCTCCTCGTGATCACCGCGGTCCGCGCCCTGCTCGCCGACTGGGACCACAGCACCCCGCAGAAGCGCTGACGACCGAGTTCGGCGCACCCGTCCGAACGTCGTAGGTGGGAGCGCCGTTTCGGGCGTTGCCGCCGACGAAGTTCGTTTCGGGTGGGGAGGGGGTGACGGGTACGCTCGACCCCTCATGGCACGAGCGAGGTTCCAGGCACCGAAGGGGACGCAGGACGTCCTGCCGCCGGTGTCGGCGAGGTGGGAGCTCCTGCTCGCGACCTATGCGCAGACCGTCGAACGGGCCGGCTACGGGCTGCTCCAGTCGCCCATGTTCGAGGAGATCGGGGTCTTCCAGCGGGAGTCCGAGGGCGCCGACGCCGTGCGCAAGGAGATGTACGACTTCGAGGACAAGGGCGGTCGCCGCATCGCCCTGCGCCCCGAGGGGACGGCGTCGGTGGTGCGGGCGTTCGTCCAGCACCAGCCGGCCTCGCCGTGGAAGGTCTGGTACGCCACGCCGGCGTTCCGGTACGAGAACGTGCAGGCCGGCCGGTACCGCCAGCACCACCAGGTGGGCCTCGAGGTGCTCGGGTCCGCGGACCCCGACGTCGACGTCGAGGTCATCACCATCGGCTGGGAGTTCCTCCGGGCGCTCGGCCTCCGCCAGGTCGAGCTGCTGCTCAACACCATGGGCACCGCCGCGGACCGCATCCGCTACGTCGAGGTGCTCCGGTCGTTCCTCCAGGACCGCATCGGCGACCTCGCCGAGGAGGACCGGGAGAAGGTCGAGCGCCACCCGATGCGGGTGCTGGACTCCAAGCGCACCGAGACCCGGCGGGCCACCGCCGACGCGCCGGCCATCGCCGACCACCTGTCGGACGCGAGCGCCGAGCACTTCGAGCGGGTGAAGGCCGGTCTCAGTGCCGCCGGGATCCCGTTCGTGCTGGCTCCTCGCCTCGTGCGGGGCTTCGACTACTACACGCACACCACCTTCGAGCTGGTGCCGTCGCTGGTCGACAGCGCCCAGGCCACCATCCTCGGCGGCGGCCGCTACGACGGCCTGGTCGAGGAGCTCGGCGGCCCGGCCACCCCCGGCATCGGGTTCGGCTCGGGCATCGAGCGGCTGCTCATCGCGTGCGACGCCGAGGGCGTGTTCCCCGGTCCCACCGCCCGGGTCGACGTGTTCGTCGTCGACGTCACCTCCGAGGTCTCCGAGGCTCCAGGCATCACGGCCACGCTTCGCGCGGCCGGCATCCGATGCGACCGGGCGTTCGACCGGAAGGGCATGCGTGCGCAGATGAAGGCCGCCGATCGGTCAGGCGCCGCGGTCGCGGTGATCGTCGGCGACGAGGAAGCCGCAGCTGGCCGTGTGTCGCTCCGTCCGATGCGAGGGTCGTTCGACGAAGAACGAGGTCAGTGGTCCTTCTCCCGGAGCGAGCTCGTCGACGGCGTCCGCAACGCGTTGACGGCACTTGCCGAAGATCCAACCCAGCTCATTCTCTCGAAGTCAAAGGACCCCTCATGACCTCCCCCGTCGGCCTGCGCACCCATCGAGCCGGAGACCTGACCGAGGAGAACGTCGGCGACGAGGTGACCCTCTGCGGCTGGGTGGCCAAGCGCCGCGACCACGGCGGGGTGGCCTTCATCGACCTGCGCGACGCCAGCGGCGTGGTCCAGGTCGTCATCCACGACGAGGCCGTGGCCCACCCGCTGCGCTCGGAGTTCTGCCTGCAGATCACGGGATCGGTCACCCGGCGTCCCGAGGGCAACGACAACCCGAACCTCACCACCGGCACCATCGAGGTCGAGGCGACCACGGTCGAGGTGCTGAGCGAGGCGGCCCCGCTGCCGTTCCCGATCGAGGAGCACGAGACCACGCCGATCTCCGACGAGGTCCGCTACAAGTACCGCTACCTGGACCTGCGCCGCGCCGAGTCCGCCGCCACGATCCGCCTCCGCAGCGACGTCAACCAGGCCGCCCGGTCGGTCCTGCTGGGCGACGGGTTCGTCGAGGTCGAGACGCCCACGCTCACCCGCAGCACGCCCGAGGGCGCCCGCGACTTCGTGGTGCCGGCCCGCCTCCAGCCCGGCTCCTGGTACGCCCTGCCGCAGAGCCCGCAGCTGTTCAAGCAGCTCCTGATGGTCGGTGGCCTCGAGCGCTACTTCCAGATCGCCCGCTGCTACCGCGACGAGGACTTCCGAGCCGACCGCCAGCCCGAGTTCACCCAGCTCGACATCGAGATGAGCTTCGTGGTCGAAGACGACGTCATCGCGCTGGGGGAGCGGATCGTGTCGGCCCTGTGGGCCCTCATCGGCCACGAGATCCCGCTGCCGATCCCGCGGATCACCTACGCCGAGGCCATGCGCCGCTACGGCTCGGACAAGCCCGACCTCCGCTTCGGCGTCGAGCTCGTCGACTGCACCGAGTACTTCGCCGGCACCGAGTTCGGCGTCTTCAAGGCGCCCCACGTCGGCGCCGTCGTCATGCCCGGCGGCGCCTCGCAGACCCGCAAGGTGCTCGACGGCTGGCAGGACTGGGCCAAGGCCCGGGGCGCGAAGGGCCTGGCCTACGTGCTGGTCGGCGACGACGGCGAGCTCAAGGGCCCGGTGGCCAAGAACATCTCCGACGAGGAGCGGGCCGGCCTGGCGTCCCACTGCGGCGCCCAGCCGGGCGACTGCATCTTCTTCGGCGCCGGCACCGAGCGTTCGGCCAAGGCGCTGCTGGGTGCGGCCCGCCTGGAGATCGGCAAGCGCGGCGAGCTCATCGACGAGGGCGCCTGGGCGTTCACGTGGGTGGTCGACGCCCCGCTGTTCGAGCCGACGGGCGAGACCGACGACGTCGCCGTCGGCAGCGGCGCCTGGACCGCCGTGCACCACGCGTTCACGTCGCCCAAGCCCGAGTCGCTCGACACGTTCGACACCGACCCCGGTTCGGCGCTGGCCTACGCCTACGACATCGTCTGCAACGGCAACGAGATCGGCGGCGGCTCGATCCGAATCCACCGCCGCGACGTCCAGGAGCGGGTGTTCGAGGTCATGGGCCTCGGCCCCGAGGAGGCCGAGGAGAAGTTCGGCTTCCTGCTCGAGGCGTTCAAGTACGGCGCCCCGCCCCACGGCGGCATCGCGTTCGGCTGGGACCGCATCTGCGCGCTGCTCAGCGGTGCGGCCTCGATCCGCGAGGTCATCGCCTTCCCCAAGACCGGTGGCGGGTTCGACCCGCTCACGAGCGCACCGGCGCCCATCACCGACGCCCAGCGCAAGGAAGCAGGCGTCGACGTCGTGCCGGAGCCGGCGGCCACCGCCACCACCTGACGCCGATCGACCGCGGGTGGTCGCCCGATCACCCGCCCGGGGGCCTGATCTCACGTAGGGTGCGGGAACGCACTTCCGCGAGACAGAGGGTGGGAACCGATCATGGGACCTGTGGGCAAGACGCGATCGCCGTGGGCGATCATCGGCCTGAGCATCATCACGCTGGGCATCTACGGCCTGTACTGGCAGTACGCCACGTTCAAGGAGATGAAGGAGCACTCGAACGAGGGCATCGGCGGCGGCCTCGCACTCGTCATCGCCATCTTCGTGGGCTTCGTGAACTGCTTCCTCATGCCGTCCGAGATCGCCAACCTCTACAAGGCCCGGGGCCAGGAGGCGCCGGTCAGCGCCGTCACCGGCTGCTGGATCCTGCTGCCGATCGTCGGGGCGTTCGTCTGGCTGTTCAAGGTGCAGGGCCGGCTGAACGACTACTGGGACGCCACCCCGCCGCTGACCGAGGGCTTCGCCGGGGCGACGGCTCCCGCCGTCTGACCCCCACGTCGATCGGACCGGTGCCGGGGGCCTCGGGCCCCCGGCACCGTCGCGTCCGGGCGGGGATGAACCTCCCAACCCATCCCCGACGTGCGGGAACGAGGCGGTAGCGTCGGCGCGTGTCCGTGTTCAACCGCCGCCGTGGGTCCACCCGAGACCTGTCGACGCCCCGCTCCGGGGATCGGTTCGGGTCGTACTACGACCCGGAGGGCTTCGGGCGCTTCAGCGAGCGCATCGCGCACACGCTGGGCACGGCCCGGTTCCTCGTCATCCAGACGGTGTTCGTCGTCGTCTGGGTCTCGTGGAACCTGCTGGCGCCCGACGGGTGGTCGTTCGACATCTACCCGTTCATCCTCCTGAACCTGATGTTCTCCACGCAGGCCGCCTACGCCGCGCCGCTGATCCTGCTGGCCGAGACGCGCCAGGCCGACCGCGACCGCGCCGAGGCCGCGGAGGACCGCCGCCGCGGCGCCGAGGTGAAGGCCGACCTCGACTACCTGGCCCGCGAGCTGGCCGGTCTGCGGATGCGGGTCGTCGACTCCGACGACCTGGCCCGCGTCGAGGCCAAGCTCGACCGCCTGCTGGCCATCCAGGAACCCGAGGTCCGCGAGGACGGGGCACCCGCGTGACCCGTGGCTGACGACCTGTTCTCCTCGTCGGTCGAGGACCAGCTGGCCCGCCGCGCGCCGCTGGCCGACCGGCTGCGGCCCCGGACGCTCGACGACATCGTCGGCCAGGACCACCTGATCGGACCG
>DATMGQ010000072.1:0-2559 GCA_035555395.1 Acidimicrobiales bacterium | reverse complement strand
GACCGCTCCATCCTCGTCCGCAACTGCTCGGGCTGGCCTGGCCTGCAGGGGTGCCTGCGGGTCACCATCGGCACCGCCGAGCAGGACGACCGCTTCCTCACCGCCCTCCGAGAGGTCCTGTCATGACCCGTTCCGCCTCCAAGCAGCGGACCACCAAGGAGACCTCGATCTCCATCTCGCTCGACGTCGACGGCCCCACCGGCACCGTCTCGGCGTCGACCGGTCTCCCGTTCTTCGACCACATGCTCGACCAGATCGGGCGCCACGGCGGCTTCGACCTCACCATCGACGCCACCGGCGACCTCGACGTCGACGGGCACCACACCGTCGAGGACGTCGGCATCCTCCTGGGCGAGGTGTTCAAGGAGGCCCTCGGCGACAAGGCCGGCGTCCGTCGGTTCGCGTCGGGCCTGTTCCCGCTCGACGAGGCGCTGATCGAGGTGGCGCTCGACCTGTCGGGCCGCCCGTACTTCGTCTACGACGTGCCCTTCGGCGAGGTCCTGCCGCTCGGCAACCCGCCGTTCAACCCGGAGATGGCCGAGCACTTCTGGCAGTCGTTCGCCACCTCCGCGGGCATCACCCTGCACGTGAACAAGAAGGCCGGGGTCAACACCCACCACGTCATCGAGGCGTCGTTCAAGGGCGTCGCCCGCTGCCTCCGTGATGCCGTGCGCGTCGAGGGCACGGGCGTGCCGTCCACCAAGGGATCGTTGTGACCGGACCGCTCATCGCCGTCCTCGACTACGGCATCGGCAACCTCCGGTCCGCGCAGAAGGCGCTCGAGAAGGTGGGCGGCGACGCCCGCCTCACCGCCGACCACGGCCTCATCGCCGACGCCGCGGGCATCGTGCTTCCCGGCGTGGGCGCCTTCGGGCGCTGCATCGAGGCGCTCGACGCCGCCGGCCTGCGCGACGTCGCGGTCGAGGCGGCCGCGAGCGCGGCCGCGGGCGACGGCCGGCCGTTCCTCGGCGTGTGCGTCGGCATGCAGATGCTGTTCGACGGGTCCGACGAATCGCCCGACGTCCCCGGACTGGGCGTGCTGACCGGCCGGGTCCGGTTGCTGCCCGACACGGTGAAGCGCCCGCAGATGCAGTGGAACGTCCTGGACTGGGCGTCGCCGAACGGTTCGGCCACCCACATGGCCGACGGCCAGCCCGACCCGTGCTGGATGTACTTCGTCCACTCGTACTGGGCCGATGCCGCAGCGGAGGACATCGCCGCCACGTGCGAGTACGGCGTGTCGGCGGTGGCCGCGGTCCAGCGCGGCCGGCTGTGGGCCACGCAGTTCCACCCCGAGAAGTCCGCCGCCAACGGGCTCCACCTCCTCGAGTCCTTCGTCACCGCCTGCGCCTGAGCGGCCACCGGGGCAGACTGCCGGGCACATCGGCGACGGAGGTCACCATGGGGTTCGAGGTCGAGGTGCGCACGGTCGACGGGGCCTCGACCGCGGTCGGGTCGGCGGGTCCGCGCTCGCTCGTGGTGGACCGGTCGATCGAGGCCGGCGGGGGCGGCGTGGGCTTCAACGGGGGTGAGCTGCTGCACCTCGCCGTGGCCGGGTGCGTCTCCAACGACCTGTTCCGCGAGGCCGAGCGGCGCGGCATCGTCTTGACCCGCGCCGTGGTGCGCGTCGACGGCGGCTTCGCCGGCGACCCCGCGGTGTCGACCGGCATCACGTACTCGGTCGACGTCGCCGGCGATGCCTCGGACGAGGAGCTGGCGTCCCTGGTGGCACACGTGGACGCCATCGCCGAGATCCCCAACTCGCTGCGGGCCGGCACGTCGGTGCAGCGCACCTCGTGACCTCGGCACCGTCGACGGGCGTACGGGTCCCGTCGCGGAGCGAGCGGGTCGCGTTCACCTCGACCGGCCTGGCCCGGTGCTGGTTCGCCGGACAGGCTGCGGCGGGCGCGCTCTGGTGGCTCGCCGTGTTCGCATCGGACGACCTCCGCCGGTGGACCCTCGGCGGCCTCGACCACCAGATGCTCGTAGCGCCGGACCTGGTGCTGTTCGCCGGGGCCTCGGCGCTCGCCGCCGCGCTGGCGAGCCGGGCCTGGGCGGTGGTGGCGGCGATCTGGACGGTGGTGGTCACCGTGGTCCTCGCGGGCTACGGCCTCGTCCAGCAGGAGGCGGGCTGGGGCGTGGTGCTCATGGTCGCCGCCTCGGTCGGCACGCTGGCCGCGACCGCCTCGCTCTGGCTGGGCGGGCTGCCGACGCACTGGTTCTTCGTGGGCCCGTTCCGGTTCCGGGTCGCCGACGACGGGCCCGGTGCGCGGCACCTGCGTCGCAGCCTGGTCCAGTTGGTCGTGTTCTGGACCACGTTCTTCGTGCTCGTCCCGGCGTTGCTCGTGGCAGCTGAGCGGCGTCTCGATGTGACCGCTCCGTTCCTCGACGGCGCGGGTTGGCGGGCCGCCGGGTGGGTGGTGTTCCTCCTCGGCAGCGCAGGCGGGCTGTGGTCGTGCGTGACCATGGCGCTGCAGGGCGAGGGGACGCCGCTGCCCGCCGAGACCGCTCGCCACCTGGTGGTGGCCGGCCCGTACCGGTACGTGCGCAACCCGATGG
>DATMGQ010000071.1:0-31368 GCA_035555395.1 Acidimicrobiales bacterium | reverse complement strand
GCCTCCCTCGTGGAGTACGCCCTCCTCGTCGCCCTCATCGCCGTCGTCTGCATCGTCGCCGTGACCTTCCTCGGCACCTCGGCGTCGTCGAAGTTCAGCACCGTCGGCAGCTCGATCAAGGGCTGAGACCGGAGGCTCGCAAGAGCTAGCGGACGGCCGGGCCTTCGGGCCCGGCCGTCCGCCGTTTTCGGCCCCGGTGGATCGGCGCGGTCGGCGCGACTCGTAGGGTGCGGGCATGTCCGATCGCCCCGTCACCCTCACGACCTCCGGCCCGCCCGAGACCGTCCTCGATGCCGAGCCCGCCGAGGTCCTGGCCGCCCTCGCCGCCGCCCTGGACCAGCCCGACGCCGATCGGCGCGATGCCGTGGCCGCCGTCGTTGCCGCCAATCCGCGGTTCCTCGACGGCTGGGCGCGGCTGGGGCAGCTCGGCCGCGACGACATCGAGCGCTACGCCGCCTTCCGCGTCGGCTACCACCGGGGCCTCGACCGCCTCCGCGCCAACGGTTGGCGGGGGAGCGGCTACGTCCGCTGGTCGCACGAGGAGAACCGCGGGTTCCTGCGGGCCCTCCACGGCCTGAGCGTCGCCGCCGGTCGCATCGGCGAAGCCGACGAGGAGGAGCGCTGCAGCCTCTTCCTCAAGCAGCTCGACCCGGCCTGGCCCCCGGCCGACCTCGATTGAGGGTCAAGCCCGGGGCTCGTCGGGCACGCGGTAGACGACGTCGCCGGGCTCGAGGGCGCCGCTGAGGATGCCGAGGAGGTGGTCGGCGACCCAGCCGGGGCTGTTCCACGCCCCTCGTGCGGCGATGTCGTTGAACCGGTCGATCGACGGGAAGGTCTCGGCGTCCTGCTCCCGGATGAACGCCTGCATGTCCGTGTCGACGACGCCGGGCGCCACGGCGTGGCAGACCAGCGTCGGCTCCTCGGCCGCGACCACCCGGGTGAGCTGGTCGACGGCGGCCTTGGCGGCGCCGTAGATCGACCAGCCCTCGTAGACCGACGACGCCGCGCCCGAGCTGATGTTGATGAGCGCCCGCCGGGCCTCGGGGGCGTCGGCCGAGCGGTCGATGAAGATCTGGGTGCCGGTGATGACGCCGCCGACGTTCACGGCGAGCGCCTTGGTGATGCGATCCGGCGCCAGCTCGCGAAGCGGCCCCATGGGGTCGAGCACACCGGCGTTGTTGATCCAGAGGTCGATGGGCCCGAGGGTCTCGGCCACGACGTCGGCGAACCGCTCGAGGTGGGCGATGTTCGTGACGTCGACGGCCGCGGTGATCGCGTCGCTGCCGGCCGGCTGGTCGGGCTCGTGGCGCGCGCAGAGCCCGAGCTGCACCCCGTGCTCGGCGAACCGGGCCGCGAGGCCGGCACCGAGGCCGCGAGAGGCGCCGGTGATGAACGCGACCTTGCCCTCGAGGGCGGCCGGATCGAGCTCGAACGGGAGGGTGGCGCTCATGGCGCTGCACCGTAGGCGCCCCTGTGGCGCCCACGGTGCGACGCCGCGATCAGCCCGCGTAGTCGGGCGTCCCGGTCACCGGCGTGGCGCCGGCAGGAGCCGGAGCGGCGGGCACGGTGGTCGGCACGGTCACCGGGGCCTCCGGCACCTCGACCACGCCGGCCTGGGTGTCGTAGAAGAAGCCGTCGGCCAGCGGGTCGCCGCAGGTGGCGTTGGCGAACAGCACGCCGACCTCGAAGTCGGCGGTCTCCTGCGTGCTCCACGAACCGTCCGCCGCCGGGGTGGCCGAGAAGGGGACGTAGTCCTCGTGCCCGACGAGGCGAGCGGTCTCGCTCGATGCGGTCCCGGTCCCTGCGGCGCCGGCGGCCTCGGTGCCGGGGCGGAGGGGCGACGGCGCCCGCTCGGGTGCGACCTCGAGGCGGTCCCACTCCTGTTGGGCCGCGATCAGGTCGTAGCCCTCGATCTCGCCTTCGGCGCTGTCGCTGGTGCACGAGCCGCCCACGACGGTGGCGTTCGGCGTGCCGGCTTCGACGTCGACGGCCAGGTCGTCGATGGGGGCGTCGCCGGTGATCTCGACGAGCTGCGGCGGGAGCACGAGGTACAGCTCGGTGTCGGTGGCATCGTCGTAGCTGCCGCAGTAGGAGAACGCCGTGTAGGTGCCGGCGGCGATCTCCGTGTGGCTGCCCTCGGCCTCGATGTCGAAGGGGCGGCCGTCGGGCCCGGAGGAGGACCAGCCGACGCTCCACGAGCGGTCGATCAGGTCGACGCGGGCGTCGAACGACCCGCCCTCGACCATCCCGTCGCCGAAGGCGACGGTGTCGTCGAACGACCGGCCGGACAGGTCGTCGCCGGCGCTGAGGTCGACGCCGCCGAAGTCGTCGGTGGCCGAGCAGCCCGTTCCCGACGCCAGGAGCGACTGGCCGACGAGCACCTCCGAGCGCGATAGCCCGCTGGTCTGGGTGGGCGCACCGGCGCCCGGAAGGACG
The DNA here is from genome assembly GCA_035555395.1 of Acidimicrobiales bacterium. Lineage (GTDB taxonomy): Bacteria > Actinomycetota > Acidimicrobiia > Acidimicrobiales > Iamiaceae > Aquihabitans. The sequence continues at coordinate 28,932 of DATMGQ010000071.1, read as the reverse complement.
TCGAACGCCACGGGGTCGTAGGCCTCGGCCGTCTCCTCGTACCCGTCGAAGCTGAAGGTCCCCGTCACGCACGACGCCTCGATCACCGCCGGCTCAGCGGGGTCCACCCAGTCCGGGACGAGGAGCGAGGCGGCACCGAGGCCCGAGCCCATGCCGGCGAGGACCTGTTCCGACCCGGTGCCCGAGATGAGCAGGACGCGCACGAACCGCTCCGAGTCGACGCTCGGGTCGTTGATGGGCGCACAGCTCGCGCTGGACACGTCGATGACGTCGCCGGGAGCGCCCGCGCTGGCCGAGACCACGAGGTCCTGGTCGATGGCGCCCGCGGACGACGCGCCGATGGCGACCGGCGCGACGAGCCCCGCGCACACGACGGCCGCGATGCGGTGACGGATCTGGATCATGGGTCCCCCCTGGATGCGACGAACTGGCGCCCGGCCTGCCGCGTCCCACCGAGGTGCTCCCGCCGCCGAGCCCGCCCAGCCTGGCACACCCAGCAGGGTGCCTCAGTCCTCTTCGGAGAAGAAGACGTTCTTGACCTCGGTGTAGGCGTCCATGGCGCCCATGCCGAGCTCGCGGCCCATGCCGGACTTCTTGTAGCCGCCGAAGGGGGCCTCGAAGCGGACGGAGCGGTTGGTGTTGACCGAGAGGACGCCGGTGCGCAGCGACTTGGCCACGCGGATGGCGCGGGTGGCGTTGCCGGTCCACAGCGAGCCGGAGAGGCCGTAGTCGCTGTCGTTCGAGATGCGGATGGCCTCCTCCTCGGTGTCGAAGGGGATGACCGACACGACGGGACCGAAGATCTCCTCGCGGGCGATCCGCATGTCGTTGGTGACGTCGGCGACGATGGCCGGCGTGAGGTAGAAGCCGTCGCCGTCGGGGATGTCGCCGCCGGAGACGACCCGGGCGCCCTCGCTGGTGCCGATCTCGAGGTAGTCGAGCGAGGTCTGGCGCTGGCCGGTGGAGATCAGCGGGCCCATCTCGGTGCCGGCGTCGAGCGGGTCGCCGATCGTGATCGCCCGGGTGGTGGCCTCGAACGCCTCGAGGAACTCGTCGTACACGGGCCGCTCGACGAGGAACCGGCTGCGCGCGCAGCAGTCCTGGCCGGCGTTGCCGAACACCGACATGGGACCGTCGGCCGCGGCCTTCTGGACGTTGGCGTCGGCGAACACGATGGCGGCCGACTTGCCGCCCAGCTCGAGCGACACCCGGGCGATGTGGTCGGCCGACGACTTGAGGATCGAGGCGCCGGTGGTGGTCTCGCCGGTGAAGGAGATCTTGGCGGTGCGGTGGTCGGCGGTGAGGGCGTCGCCGATGATGCCGCCCGGGCCGGGGAGCACGTACACCTGGTCGGCGGGCACGCCGGCGTCGACGAGGATGTCGCCGAGGAGCAGGGCCGTGAGCGGGGTGAGCGAGGCCGGCTTCAGGATGACCGGGTTGCCGCAGGCGAGGGCCGGGGCCAGCTTCCAGCACGCGATGAGCAGCGGGAAGTTCCAGGGGACGATGAGGCTCACGGGGCCGACGGGCTCGCGGAGCACGACGTCGAGGCCGGCGTCCTGCACCGGGACGACCGAGCCGAAGTGCTTGTTGGCGGCGCCGGCGTAGTACTCGAACGTGCCGGCGGCCGCGCCCACCTCCCAGCGGGCGTCGCCGATGGGGTGGCCGGCGCCCCGGGCCTCGGCGGTGGCCAGCAGGTCCTCGCGCTCCCGGATGAGCTGCGAGACCTTGAGCAGCACCCGGCCGCGCTCGGTGGCGTTGGTCCGGGCCCACGTCCCGCGGCCGTCGTCGAACGCCTTGGTGGCGGCGGCGAGGGCGAGGTCGACGTCGACCGCGCTGGCCTTGGCGACCTCCTCGAGCGGCTTGCCGGTGGCGGGTTCGGTGACCGTGAAGGTGGCCCCTTCGGCGGCGTCGCGACGCTCTCCGGCGATGATCAGCTGCTCGGTCATGGGGCCCTCTCCCTCGGATTGCCGGTCGGTCCGGCCAGCGGGCAATCATACGGGCGACCGACAACGGCCCCGAACGGGCCACGAGGGAGTGAGGGAAGCAATGGCTCGTCTGGATGGCAAGGTCGCACTGATCACGGGTGCGGGTGGCGGCATGGGTCGGGTGGCCGCCGAGCGGTTCGCCGCCGAGGGAGCCAAGGTCGCCGTCATCGACGTCGAGGAGAAGCCCGAGGTCGTCGAGGCGATCGCCGCCGCTGGGGGCGAGGCCATCACCGTCGCCGCCGACGTGCGCGACTTCGCCCAGGTCGAGGCCGCCGTCGCCAAGACCGTCGAGGCCTTCGGCGGGCTCTCGGTGCTCTACAACAACGCCGGCGTCAGCCTCGGCGACGACGACGACGTCGCGTCGACCCCCGAGGCCACCTGGGAGCTGACGATGGACGTCAACGTCAAGGGCCTGTGGCTCTGCTGCAAGGCCGCCCTGCCGTCGCTGCTCGAGAGCGGCAACGCCTCGATCATCAACGTCGCCTCGTTCGTCGCCCACCTCGGTGCGGCCACGCCGCAGCTGGCCTACACGACCTCGAAGGGCGCCGTGCTCTCGATGACCCGCGAGATCGCGGTCATCTACGCCCGCCAGGGCATCCGGGCGAACGCCCTGTGCCCCGGCCCGGTGCTCACGCCGCTGCTGGCCAAGTACCTGTCGGACGAGGAGAAGCGCCAGCGCCGCCTCGTCCACATCCCGATGGGCCGCTTCGGCACCTCGGAGGAGATGGTGAACGGCGCCCTGTTCCTGGCCAGCGACGAGTCGTCGTTCATAACCGGGCAGAGCCTCCTCATCGACGGCGGCATCACCGCCGCCTACACCACCCCGGAGTGATCGGTCAGGGGCGTCGCCAGGGGCTTCTAGTCTCTGGCGACGCTCTGACTGCCGGGGAGAAGCCATGGAACGGGTCACGCTCACGCTGGACCAGCTGAAGTCGATGATCGGGGACGGGTCCGTCGACACCGTGCTCGTCGCCTTCCCGGACAACCAGGGGCGGCTGGTCGGCAAGCGGGTGATGGGGCAGTACTTCCTCGACACGGTCGCCACCGGTTCCGTCGAGGCCTGCAACTACCTGCTCGCGGTCGACGTCGAGATGAACCCGCTGCCCGGGTACAAGGCGTTCAACTGGGAGCAGGGCTACGGCGACTTCTCCGCCGTGCCCGACCTGTCCACCCTCCGGCTCGTGCCGTGGCTCGAGCGCACCGCCCTCGTGCTGTGCGACGTCGTCGAGGAGCACGACAAGTCGATCCCCGTCGCCGTGTCGCCCCGGGCGATCCTCAAGGCGCAGGAGCAGCGGGCCCGCGACCTCGGCTTCCTCGTGAACATCGGCGCCGAGCTCGAGTTCTTCCTGTTCAAGGACTCGTATGCCGAGGCCGCCGAGAAGCGCTACCACGGCCTGGTCCCGCACTCCGACGTGATCGAGGACTACCACATCCTCCAGACGACCCGCGATGAGTACATCATCCGCGACATCCGCAACGGCCTCCAGGCTGCGGGCGTCCCCGTCGAGTTCTCCAAGGGCGAGGCCGGCAAGGGCCAACACGAGATCAACCTCCTCTACGCCACCGCCACGGAGATGGCCGACCGGAACACGATCTACAAGAACGCAGCCAAGGAGATCGCCGACAAGCACGGCCGCTCCATCACCTTCATGGCCAAGTACGCCATGGACGAGGTCGGCTCCTCGTGCCACATCCACTCGAGCCTGTGGGACCTCAAGGGCAAGAAGTCGCAGATGTGGGACGCCAAGAAGCCCCACAACATGAGCGACACGTTCCGCTGGTGGCTCGGCGGCCTGGTGCACGTCTCGCGTGAACTGGCCCTGCTGTTCGCCCCCACGGTCAACTCGTACAAGCGGTTCCAGCCGGACTCGTGGGCGCCCACCGCCGTGGCCTGGGGCCTCGACAACCGCACGTGCGGCCTCCGCCTGGTCGGCCACGGCCCGGCCTACCGGGTGGAGTCCCGCATCCCCGGTGCCGACGTGAACAGCTACATCGCCTTCGCCGGCGTCATCGCCGCCGGCCTCCACGGGATCGAGAACCAGCTCGACCCGGGCGACGCGTTCGTGGGCAACGCCTACACCGACCCCGACGTCGAGCACATCCCCTCGACCCTCGTCGAGGCCATCGACCTCTTCGAGAGCTCCGAGATCGCCCGCAACGCCTTCGGCGAGGACGTCCACCACCACATCCTCAACTCGGCGAAGCAGGAGTGGGCGGCCTTCAACCGGGCCGTCACCGACTGGGAGCTCCGCCGCAACTTCGAGCAGCTCTAGGGGACAGGGCCGGCTCGAGTCCGGCCACGCCCGACGAGGCCGAACCAGAAGAATCGGACATTGCAGGAAGTGCCTGGAACGGGGCCTTCGCTGTCAGGCCCCCTGGGGATGATGGGGTCATGGCCTCCGAGACCGATCCCACGGCGCCCGACGCTGGCCAGCTCGACGTCGAGTACCAGGCCATCGTGGCGGAGCTGGCCGAGGTCCAGGGCGTCATCAACGCGGCGGAGGCACGCGTCGTGGCGTTGACCGCTCGGGCGATCGAGGTCGGCGTCTCCGGTGGCACCCACCTGACACCGCAGCAGTGGGTGGAGTGGCAGACCGGCTGCACGCCTGGCCGCGCCGCAGACGTGGTGAAGCTCGCGTCCCGCACCGCTGACCTGCCCCACACCATCGGGGCGCTGGAGGCCGGGCAGCTCAGCGTCGACCAGGCGGCCGCCGTCGCTCGGCACGTGCCATCCCGGTACGACGAGTCGGCCGCACGGGTCGCGTCGTGCTGCACCGTGCGCCAGCTGCGCAAGGCGCTGCCGTGGTACCGGGACCCGAAGCCTTCGGACGAGAAGCCCGAGCGGGAGGACCGCTCGGTCTCGACCGGTGTCGATGAACGGGGCTGGTGGATCCGTGGCCGGCTGCCCGAGGCCGAGGGCGCCGTCGTGGACCAGGCGCTCAAGGCGATGCGCGAGGACCTCAAGCGCCGAGCCCGCGCCGAGGCGCCGGAGGGCACCGAGCCCGAGCCGGTCTCCTCCGCCGACGCGCTGGTCGCCCTGGCCGAGACCGCCCTGCGGGCGGGGGAGGCCGCTCGGCCCGGCTCGGAGCGGTACCTGGTCCACGTGCACCTCGAGGCCGGTGCCGACGGGGTCGTCGAGCTGATGACCCACCTCGGGGTCCCGCTGCCCGATGGTCAACGCCGCCACCTGCTCTGCGACGCGAGCCTCCGTGCCCTGGTCCACGACGGCACCACGCCGCTTGGGGCTGGCCGCAAGACCCGCACGATCAACCGGCGGCTCCGTCGGGTCATCGAGCACCGCGACCGAGGCTGCGCCGTGCCCGGATGCGGCCGCACCCACGGCTTGGAGATCCACCACATCTGGCGCTGGGAGGACGGCGGGCCCACCGAGAGCTGGAACCTCGTCGCCCTCTGCTCCCATCACCACCACCTCCACCACCAGGGACGGCTCGGCATCGAGGGCAACGCCGACCTCCCACGCCACCGGGCCCCCGGACTGGTCTTCACCGACCGCTGCGGCCATGCGCTCGACCCCACCGGGACCCCGATCCCGCCTGCTCCGGCCGAGACCGAGGCCGAGGCTGCCACGCGGGTCGCCCGCCTCGGAACGCCCCTCGGCGTCTCCGCAGCGCCCTTCGCCGGGCCCACGGGTGAGCCGCTCGACCGCTGGGGCTTCCACCTCAACGCCGACGCGATCGAACCCGTCGACACCGGCCCCCTCGACGTGGCTGCCGACGAGCCGCCGCCTGAGGTCACCGGATACCGGCCCCGGATGGGTGTGGCGAGCCCCAGCAGCCCGGCCGGCGGCCACCCGGTCGACCCCACGCGCGCTGGTCCCACCGCCGCCTGACGCACCACCGCCTGGAGGACCCAGGGACCCAGGGACCCAGGGACCCACCGACCACCGGCCCAGCGCCGGGCCATCGGCGCGCCCGCGTCGGTGTTCCCGCGGATGAGGCGTCGATAGGGTCGAGCGCATGGCTGCACCTGGTGGTTCTGGTCCGATCGGTCCGTACCCGGCGTCCGTGGAGGACACCGACGAGGCCCACGACGCGTACGACCGGTTGCGGCGGCGGGTGCTGTGGTCGCTGCCGTCCGGGCTGTACCTGCTCGGGTCGCGGGCGGGGGAACGGCGGAACCTGATGACCATCAACTGGGTCACGCAAGTGTCGTTCGACCCGAAGCTGATCGGGGTGGGCATCGAGAAGACGGCCTTCACCCACGAGCTGGTGACCGAGGGGAAGGTGTTCGCCCTGTCGACGATCGACCGGGAGGACCGGGCCATCGTCCGGAAGTTCACCAAGCCCACCGAGTGGGACGCCGAGGCGTCGACCCTCAACGGGTTCGCCGTGCACGAGGCCGCCACGGGCGCGCCGGTGCTGAGCCAGGCGGTCGCCTACGTCGACTGCGAGGTGCGCGAGGCGGTCGAGGTCGGCAACCACACGTTCTTCCTCGGTGAGGTCGTCGACACCGCGTTCCTCAAGGACGAGGAGACCCCGGTCCTCCGCATGGAGGACACGAGGATGAACTACGGCGGGTAGCTTCCCCGCATGACCGACGGAGCACGGATCCCGGAGCACGGCAGCGACGCGAAGGAGCTGCTGGCGCTCATCGAGCAGCGGCACGCGGAGGACATCGACTGGCGGGGCGGGAAGGCGTTCAGCCTCGTCTACAACGTCGACGACCACGAGCACGAGGAGCTCATCGAGCAGGTCGCGCTGCGGTACATCCACGACAACGCGCTGAACCCGTTCAAGTACCCGAGCGTGCTGCAGATGGAGCTCGACGTCATCTCGATGGCGTGCCAGCTGCTCGGCACCGAGCCCGATGCCGGGTCGATGAGCTCGGGCGGCACCGAGTCGATCTTCCTGGCGGTCCAGGTGGCCCGGGACCACGCCCGCAAGGAGCGGGGGATCGCCGAGCCGCAGCTGCTCACGCCGTCCACCGCCCACCCGGCCTTCGCCAAGGCGGCCAAGTACCTCGACCTCGAGCACATCCTCGTGCCCGTCGGCCCCGACGGACGCGCCGACGTCGCCGCCACCGAGGCGGCCATCACCGAGCGCACCGGCCTCGTGGTCGGGTCGGCGCCCTGCTATCCGTACGGCGTCATCGACGACATCCCCGCCCTGGCCGGGATGGCCCAGGAGCGGGGGATCCTGTTCCACACCGACGCCTGCCTGGGCGGTTGGATCCTGCCGTGGTGGGAGCGCCTCGGCGAGGAGGTGGCGCCGTGGGACTTCCGGGTGCCGGGCGTGACCTCGATCTCCGCCGACATCCACAAGTACGGCTACACGTTCAAGGGGGCGTCGACCGTGCTCTACAAGAGCCGGGACCTCCTGAGCCACCAGTTCTTCTGGTACGACGACTGGCCCGGGGGCCTCTACGCGTCGGGGACGTCGGCCGGCACCCGGTCGGCGGCGCCCATCGCCGGCGCCTGGGCCGCCATCAACCACCTCGGCGAGGACGGCTACCTGCGCCTCACCGAGATCGTGCGCGACACGACTCGGAAGATGCAGGCCGGCATCGAGGCCATCGACGGCCTCCGGATCACCCACGCGCCGGACCTCTCGCTGTTCGAGATCGGCTCGGACACGCTCGACATCGGCGCGGTGGGCGATGTGATGGACGACCGGGGCTGGAACCTCGACCGCCAGCAGGGCGGCCTCCACCTGATGCTGTCGCCGTACCACGCCAAGATCGCCGACCAGTTCCTCGCCGACCTCGCGGACGGCGCCGCCACCACCGAGGCCAGCCGGGGCAAGGCGGCCTCGTACGGCGGCCTCGCCACCTGATGCCGAGGGGCTGACCGTGTCCGACGCCGTGCTCGGTGCCGTCCTGGCGGGTGGGGCGAGCCGGCGCATGGGCCAGGACAAGGCGGCCCTGACGCTCGACGGGACGCCGCTGTCGCACCGCGTCCAGCGGGCGCTGTTCGACGGCGGGGTGGGTGCGGTGGTGCTCGTCGGCGGCGACCAGGGAGCCGAGGGCGCCATCCCGGACCGGTGGCCGGGGGAGGGCCCGCTGGCGGCCCTGGCCACGGCCGTCGGCCACGGCGCCTCGGTGGAGGGCGTGGCCATCGTGATCGTCGCCGCGTGCGACCAACCCGACCTCCCGGCCGACCTGGTCGCCGCGCTGGTCCACGCGCTCGCCGCCGGGCCGGCCGACGCGTGCGCGAGCGCGGTGCGGACGCCGGACGGCCGGGTGCACCCGTTCCCCAGCGCGTGGCGGACGGCCGGGGCAGATGCGCTCGTCGCGCTGGTCGATGCCGGGGAGCGGCGAGCCGATGCGGCGTTCACGATCGGCCCGCTCATCGAGGTCGGCGCCGACGCGACGGCCCTGGACGACCTCGACACCCCCGACGACGTGCGGCGTTGGCTCGAACGCCACCACGGCACCGAGCTGCAGCCTCCCGGCCATCGGGCGTGAACCCCCGTACACTCGCCCAGGTGACCGTTCCCGAGATCGACATCGCAGAAGCTGCCCGACGCCACGCTGCTGGCACCGCCGTCATCGACGTGCGTGAGCCCCACGAGTACGTCGAGGGCCACGTGCCCGGCGCCCCGCTCATCCCGCTCGGCGAGGTGATGGAACGGGTCGAGGAGTTCCCGGCGGTCGACGAGGTCCTCATCATCTGCAAGATGGGGGGCCGCAGCCGCAAGGCCGCCGAGTACCTGCGGGGCCAGGGGATCGATGCGGTGAACATCGCCGGCGGCACCACGGCCTGGGTCGACGAGGGCCACCGGGTCGTCACCGGCGACGAGCCCGGCGCCTGATCGTGGGCTGGGAGCGCAGCGATCCGGGGCCCGCCGGGGCCGAGATGGGTGACCTCGACGGCCACCGCTGGATCGACGACGACGCTGCGTTCCAGGCGATCGTCCAGGAGCTCTGCCAGGTCGAGGCGTTCGGCATCGACACCGAGTTCCACCGCGAGCGCACGTACTTCCCGCAGCTGGCGCTGATCCAGCTGTCGTGGGATGACCAGAAGGCGCTCGTCGACCCGTTCGCCGTGGACCTGGCGCCGTTCGCCGATGCGCTGCAGGGCCCGGCCGTCGTCGTGATGCACGCGGCCAGCCAGGACCTGGAGGTCCTCGACCTGGCCTGCGGCGCACTGCCCCGGGAGCTGTTCGACACCCAGCTCGCCGCCGGCTTCGTCGGCCATTCGCTGCCGAGCCTCGCCGCCCTCGTCGAGCGCTTCTACGGCGTCCACCTGCCCAAGGGCGACCGCCTGACCGATTGGCTGCGGCGGCCCCTGGGCGGCGACCAGCGGCGGTACGCGGCGTCCGACGTCGAGTACCTGCTCGGCCTGCGCGAGAAGCTCATCGCCCAGCTCGAGGAGCGAGGCCGGTTGCCCTGGGCGCTCGCCGAGTGCGAGGTGCTGCGGGCGAAGGGGCGGATCAAGCGCAAGCCCGAGGACGCCTGGCTGCGCATCAAGGAGGCCCGTACGCTGCGCGGCGAGGTCGCGGCCATCGCCCGGTCGGTGGCCGCCTGGCGCGAGGAGCGGGCCATGGAGCTCGACCAGCCGGTGCGCTTCGTCCTCTCCGACCTGGCCGTCGTCGGCGTGGCCCAGCGCAAGCCCAAGACGCTCGACGAGCTGAAGCGCATCCGCGGGGTCGACGAGCGCCATGCCAAGGGCAAGGTGGGCGAGGCGGTCCTGGCGGCGGTGGCCGAGGGTCGTGGCCAGACCGTGCCCCGACCCGAAGGGCCCACCTACGACCTCGACCGCCGGCTCCGGCCCGCGGTGTCGCTGGTGGCGGCGTGGGTGAGCCAGCTCTCGCGCGACCTGGAGATCGAGACGTCGCTCGTGGCCACCCGAGCCGACATCGAGGCGCTGCTCGCCGGCGACCCGAACGCCCGCCTCTCGGTGGGCTGGCGAGCCGAGCTCGTGGGCGAGCGGATCCGCCGCCTGGTCGACGGCGAGGCCGCGCTGGCGTTCGACGGCGCCGGGAACCTGGTCCTCGAGGACCGGGCCGCAGGATCGTCCTGACCGCCTCTACCGTCGAGAATCGGCCGCTCACAAGGGTTCTGGACCCCCGTCGATGATCCTGGGCCGCGCCGTTGCCCCTCATCGTCCTCCGGAATGAGGTGTGCGGGTCCGACCCGGCTACACTTGCCCTTCGGATTACGCCACCTCTTCGGGAGTTTGGCCCATGAAAAAGGGTCGTCACCGCCGGTACGAAGAAGCTCGGGAGCTGAAGCGCTCCTCCGAGCCGTCGTTCAACGACTTGCTCGATCGAGCTGATGAACGCTCCTGCCCGGAGTGCGGCGCCGATCCTGGTCACGACCACGCCGGTTGGTGTCTGGCGATGACCGACGAAGCGCAGCAGGAAGCCGACGACTGGGCCTGAGCCCACCCTCGTCACCTGCCCCTTCGCCCTCCGCTCCCACATCCAGTCAGGTTCCTCTCGTGTCCTTCACCGCGCTCCGCAACGTCGCCCTTGTGGCGCACGTCGACCATGGCAAGACCACGCTGGTCGATGCGCTCCTGCGATCGACGGGCGTGTTCAGCGCCCACAGCGCGGTCGTCGACCGCGTCATGGACTCCAACGACCAGGAGCGCGAGCGCGGCATCACGATCCTCGCCAAGGCGGCGTCGGTGCAGTGGGGCGACATCAAGATCAACCTGGTCGACACGCCGGGCCACGCCGACTTCGGCGGCGAGGTCGAGCGGTCGCTGGAGCTCGTCGACGGCGTCATCCTGCTCGTCGACGCGGCCGAGGGTCCGCTGCCCCAGACCCGGTACGTGCTGTCGAAGGCCCTCGCCGCGGGCCTCCCGGCGATCCTCGTGCTGAACAAGGTCGACCGCCAGGACGCTCGGCCCGACGAGGTGCTCGACGAGGTCTACGAGCTGTTCATGGACCTGGGCGCCAACGACGAGGACATCGAGTTCCCGATCATCTCGGCCATCGCCCGCGACTCGAAGGCCGTCGTCGGCATCGGGATGCCGGGTGACGGCGACGACCTGACGCCCCTGCTGCAGGCCATCGTCGACACCGTGCCCGAGCCCAAGGTCGACACCGAGGGCTCGCTCCAGGCCATCGTCACCAACCTCGACGCGTCCGACTACCTCGGCCGCCTCGCCATCGGCCGGGTCAAGCGGGGCACGCTCCGCAAGGGCGACCGGGTGGCGCTCCTCGACGAGGAGGTCATCGAGGGCGGCAAGCCGGTCGAGCGCAAGCTCAGCGGGCTCATGGGCTTCACCGGCATCGGCCGCGAGGACGTCGACGAGCTCCGCGCCGGCGACCTGTTCGTGGTGGCCGGCTTCCCGGAGGTCGAGATCGGCGACACCATCGCGGACCCCGCCAACCCCGAGGCCCTGCCTCGCCTGAGCGTCGACGAGCCCGTGCTCCGCATGACCTTCGGCGTCAACACCTCGCCGCTCGCGGGCAAGGAGGGCAAGTACCTCACGTCCCGCCACCTGCGCGACCGCCTGGAGCGCGAGGTCCTGGGCAACGTGTCGATCCGCCTCGAGGACACCGATTCGCCGGACGTGCTCGAGGTCTCCGGCCGTGGCGAGCTGCAGCTGGCCGTGCTCATCGAGAGCATGCGGCGCGAGGGCTACGAGCTCCAGACGAGCCGGCCCGAGGTCATCGTCAAGGACATCGACGGCAAGCGGCACGAGCCGCTCGAGCGGGGCGTCTGCGATGTGCCCGAGGAGCACGTCGGGACCGTCACCCAGGCCCTCGCCCCCCGCAAGGGCCGGGTCACCGACCTGCGCCCCGGCGACACCGGCCGCACCGTCATCACGTTCGAGGCGCCGGCCCGTGGCCTCATCGGCTTCCGCGGCCTGCTGCTCACCGCCAGCCGGGGCACGGCCCTGCTCCACACCCACAACGCCGGGTGGATGCCGTGGGTGGGCGAGCTGCCCCACCGCCAGGGCGGGGCCATGATGGCCGACCGCACCGGCGTCACCACCGCCTACGCGCTCGACAACCTCCAGACCCGCGGCGTGCTGTTCGTGGGCCCGGGCGAGGACGTGTACGAGGGCATGATCATCGGCGAGAACAGCCGGCCCGACGACATGATCGTCAACTGCGTCCGAGAGAAGCAGAAGACCAACATCCGGACCCACTCGGCCGATGAGGCGATCAAGCTGACGCCGCCGAAGGTGGTCACGCTCGAGAACGGGATGGAGTTCATCGCCGAGGACGAGCTGGTCGAGGTCACGCCCGAGAGCATCCGCATCCGCAAGCGGATCCTCAAGGAGCAGGACCGCCGCCGCCTCAAGCGCTAGCTCGCCGTCGCCCGCCTCCGGGCGGCGGCGGCACCCAGCAGGCCCACGGCGATGCCGACCGCGGCGCCGCCGATGCCCTTCTTGCGGGCCTCGTCGCTCATGCGGTCGTGGTTGGCCACGCCACCCACGAGGTCGGCCAGGTCGGCACCGGCGCTGGCCAGGAACCAGCCTGCCTCGGAGCCGTCGCCCCGCAGGCCCGAGCGCAGGAGCATCCCGCCCACCAGCGCGTCGCGGTAGCCCATCGAGCGCAGCAGCAGCGACGCCGTCGGTCCCACGTCATCGGGGTTGCCGCCCCACAGCCGGTTCGCCGGCTCCGGGGCGATCAGGAAGGAGACGCCCGACGCCATGCGCAGGCCTCCGACCACCATCGCCGTCTTGTTCGTCCGCGGGTTCCCAGCCATCGGCGCAGCATGCCAGCCCCTAGCCTCGGGCGCGTGCCCGACGTCGCGTTCAAGGACCTCTGCATCGACGTGACCGCCGGGCTCGGCCGCCCGGCCGCCGTCGCCCGCTTCTGGGCCGACGCCCTCGGCCTGGCGGTGAGCGGTGCCGGTGGCGAGGACTCGAAGCTCAGCCCGCCCGATGGCGAGGCTGCGGAGCGCACGGTGTGGGTCAACGCCGTCCCCGAGGAGATCGGCGCGAAGAGCCGGGTGCACCTCGACCTCTGCCTCGCCGACGGCGACCCGGCGGGGCTCGTCGCCGCCGGCGCGACGGTGGTGCGCTCCGCCGATCCGGGCCGGCCGTGGCACGTCCTCGAAGATCCCGACGGCGTCGCCTTCTGCGTGTTCCCACCCGCCTCGGAGCCCGGGCAGGGGCCGAGCGGGCCCGGCGTCTACGAGCTGGTCGTCGACGCCGACGATGCGGGCGCGCTGGCCGCGTGGTGGGCCGAGCGCACCGGGGCGACCGTGCACCACCATCCGGTGCGGCCGTTCGTGTGGATCGAGGGCGCAGCCGGGTTCCCGTTCGAGCGATGGGAGTTCACCCCCGCCATCGGGATCGTCCTTGTCGACGATCCCACCTGTGGCGAACACGATGAGGGCGGCGAGGACGGCGAGGCCGACGCCGATCCAGCCGAGGATCACGCCGGCGAGCGCGACGCCCCGCCCGCCCTGGTGGCGCACCCGGATGCGCGAGAGCGCGATGCTCCCGGTGACGATCGCCGGGATCGACCCGAGCGGGAAGAAGAGGGCCAGCAGGAGCGACACGACGCCCAGGGCGCTGAACCCCTCCGGCTCCCGCCGGCGCAAGGCGGGGGCGTAGGCGTAGGCGGGCGCCATCGGGGGTGGTGGCGCCGGCGCCTCCAGGGGCCCTCCGCAGTACATGCACTCCCGCCCGCGAGGCGTGTCGTGCCCGTTCACGCACCGTGCCGCCATGGCCTTCCCTCCACCCGCAGCCCGCCTCGGGCCGCTCCCGGTCGTGACCGTACCCCGGCCGGTCGGGTCAGGCGGGGACGATCTCGACGCTCAGGACGTGGGCCGGCACCTTGGGGCCCGGGGCTTCGGGGCCGGTGGCCTGCGTCGTGTCGGTGACGCCCACGTCGACCTTCACGAGGGTGTTGACGCCCTCGGAGTCCGAGCTGGACCGGTCGATGAGCACGTAGCAGGACAGGGTGATGTCGTTGACGGCGCAGGCGTCGGGCGCACCGGCGGTCTCCTGCGACTTCGCGGGGTCCAGTGCGATGGAGTCGTACGCGGCCTGCCCCATCTCACCCAGCTGGCGCTCGGCATCGGCGGCGACCGCCGGGTCCCGGACGTAGGCGTCGGCGGACTGGCCCTCGACCAGGGCGCGCACGAAGGCCACCGCCGTCTCCTCCGGCGTGAGGTCGCTGGGTGCCGCCGTGGTGGTGGTCGTCGAGGGTGCGTTCGTCGTGGTCACCGACAACGTGGTCTCGGTGGTGGACGAACTGGTCGACGTGGCCGCCGGGGCCTCCGTGGAGGTGGCGGCACCGTCGCTGCCCGAGGAACCGCATCCGGCCAGCGCGAGCCCGGCGAGGGCGGCGGCGAGCGTGCCGGCCCGGAGGCGGGCGGAGCGAGGGCGGGAAGAGGCGGCGGGTGCGGGCACGAGGCGTCCTGTCGATCGGCGGACTGGCCACCGTAGGCGCCAGGCCGACCGGGACCGGTGACCGGCCGGCTGCGCTCCCGGGGTGCCGAACGGGGACGCCGGCACGACCACCCTCCGCGCTAGTCCCGGCGGATGGCGGGGTGGGGGAGGAACACCTCGGTGCCGCGCCGGCGGGTGCGGTCGCGGAGGTGGGCGGCGATCATGGCGTAGATCTCCTCGCCGACCATCTCGGCGAGCTCGCCCCCCATCTCCTCGTACACCGGGACAGCGCCGACGAACGCCTCGTCGCTGTCGGTGCACCACCAGTGGAAGTCGTGGCCTCCGTCGCCCCAGTCGCGGCGCTTCCACTCGCGGACCGTGGACGTCACGTGGCCGAGGTCGTCGGTCTCATCGACACGGCGCAGCGGCACCTGCCAGCAGACCTCGGGCATGACGTCGACGTGGCGCTGGCCGTTCGCCTCGGCGAGGTGGTGGAACGCGCAGCCGAGGCCCGCGCCCTCGAACCCCGGCCGGTTCAGGAACACGCAGGCGTCCTCGACGAGGAGCGTCGTCGTCTCGCCGTCGTCGTTGGTCCGGGTGATGCCCTGCGCCCGGCCCTCGTCTCGGAACTGCCACTGGTCCGGGGTCAGCCGCTCGGCCATCCGCTGGGTGTGGGCGATGTCCTCGGGACCGGTGAAGTGGGCGCCGTAGGAGCAGCAGCCCTGGATCGCCTCGCTGAAGTCTTCGGTGAGCACGCCCTTGCAACCGCGGCCGAAGATGCACGACCAGTTGCTGGTCAGGAACGTCACGTCGAAGATCCAGGTCCGGTCCTCGGTGGGATCCTCGAACGACACCCACTCGTGGAGGTCTTGCAACTCGCTCACCGGGCGAAGATACCCGCACCGCGCCGCAGCCCCGAACCGGGCGCCGGCGCAGCCTGGCTTCCCGCAGCCTGGCCCTCCGCAGCCCGGCTTCCCGCCGCCGGGGGTGCAGCACCCGCCGGCGTACCGGCCGGGTGGTCCCCGTCCGCCGGCACCGGCCGATCCGGCGGACCGCTGACCGGCGAACTCGACCGAGGCGGTCCGCTCGGCGCGCCTACCGTCGCGGCCATGGCGCCAGTGCTGCGGTCCGGGACCGACGAGGACGTGGAGGGGCTCTGGGAGCTGTTCCGCCTCGGCTTCGGGTTCGACGACCGCCAGCGCGACGACTGGGTCGGGTTCCTCGACCCGTCGCGCTCGCTGCTCGCCGAGGGGCCGCGCGGGGAGGTCGCCGCGGCCTCGCACATCCGCCGGTTCGACCAGTGGTTCGGCGGTCGGGCGGTGCCCCTGGCCGGCTACTCGCCGGTGGCCGTGCTCCCCGAGCACCGTGGGCGGGGCCTCGCCCGGGCCGTGGTCGCCGGCCAGTACGAGGATCTGCGGGAGCGGGGCGAGGTGGTGTCGGGGCTGTTCCCCGCGTCGCTCGCGCTGTACCGGTCGGTGGGCTTCGAGCTCGCCGGCTCCTACGTCCAGCGCCGGTTCCCGGCCGCCGAGGTCGGTCGGATCCGCCCCGAGCGCACCGTCGACGTCCGGAGGGGCACCGCCGACGACGTCGCTGCGGTCCACCGCTGCCACGAGGCCGCGGGCCCGGCCCACGACGGCCAGCTCCGACGGGACGCGGCCTGGTGGTCCCGCCGGTTGCCGCCCGACCTGGCCGACGTCGTCCTGTACGTCGTCGATGACCCCACCCGGCCGGGCGAGCTGGCCGGCTACGCCATCTACCGCCGGGGATCGGCGCCGGCCCCGTACGACTACCGCATCGTCGTCACCGAGGTCCACGCCGACGATCCCGACGACCTGCGTGCGCTGTGGCGCGTGGTGGGCAGCTCGGGCTCCCAGGCTCCGGAGGTGGAGGTCATCGGTCCGGCGGAGGACGACCTGTTCCTCCTCCTGGCCAACGCCGACCCGGTGGCCGTGCGCAGCGAGATCCGCTGGATGCTGCGCGTCATCGACCTTCCCGGTGCGGTGGCCGCCCGAGGTTGGCCGAGGGGTGCCGAGGGGTCCGTCGAGCTCGACGTCGTCGACGAGGACGCGCCCTGGAACGCCGGGCGCTGGGTCATCGAGGTCGCCGATGGCGCCGCCGTCGCCCGGCCCGGGGGAGCGGGCACGGTGCAGGCCACCATCCGGGGACTGTCGTCGTGGTGGGCCGGGTACGCGCCGGCCACCAAGCTGGCCCGGCTCGGCCTGCTGCACAGCACCGATCGCGCCGCGCTCGATCGCATGGATGCGCTGCTGCCCGCCGTGCCGTCCGTCCTGCCGGACTTCTACTGAACCCGGTCAGTCGTAGGCGTGCTCGTCGGGCTCGCTGAGGAGGTTGACGGCCTTCTCGACGGCGCGGCGGGCCCGGGTCAGGCGCTTCTCGTCGACGGGGTACTCGGTGCCGCCGGCGTCGATCGACTCGCGCAGCCGGACGATCGCCAGATCGGCCAGCTCCTCGGCGATGGCCTCGAGCCGGCCCCGGATCTCGTCGAACTCACCGGCCACGAGCGCTCTCCAGGTCGTTCAGGGCCCGGATCAGGTGGTGCAGGTCGCCGACCTTGAACGGGTTCCACACCATCACGAGCCGGGCGAGGTCGAGGTGGTCCTTGCTCGAGATCTCTGCGGCGAGCGGGCCGCGGCTGGTGATCTCGCCTTCGAGCAGCCGGTCGCCGAAGCGCTCCTGGAGCCCGCGGACCTCGTCGGGGGTGGGCTCGTGGCGCAGCCGGAGCACCAGCCGCTTCCCGACCCACCGGAGCGAGTGGTAGTTGCGCCAGAAGCCCAGGATCTCGGAGGCGGCCGCCTCCCAGCTGTCGGTGATGAGCACGCGGTCGAGGTCGTCGGCTGACACCAGGCCCCGCGACGCGACCTCGTCGCGCACGAACGAGGCGAAGCCCTGCCAGAACGTCCCGCCGGGCGCGTCGAGCAGGACGATGGGGGTCGGCTCGGACTTGCCGGTCTGCTGGAGCGTGAGCAGCTCGAGGGTCTCGTCGAGGGTGCCGAAGCCGCCCGGGACGGCGACGAAGCCCTTCGACTCCTTCACCAGCATCAGCTTGCGGGTGAAGAAGTACTTCATGGACACGTGCTTGGGGTCGTCGTGGATGACGTCGTTGGCCCGGCTCTCGAACGGGAGGCGGATGCTCACCCCGATCGACTGGGCGGGGCCGGCGCCCTCCATGGCGGCCAGCATGATCCCGGGACCGGCGCCGGTGACGACCATCCACCCAGCGTCGGCGAGGGCCGCGGCGACGTCGTGGGTCTGGACGTAGACCGGGTCGACCGCCGCGGTGCGCGCCGAGCCGAAGATGGTGACCTTGGGTCGGTCCTTGTACGGGGCGAACATCAAGAACGCATCGCGCATCTCGTCGATGGCCGACGCGGTGATCTTGAGGTCCAGGCGGTCGGTGCGGTCCTGGCCCAGCTCGCCCGCGGTGGTGACGATCTCGGTGATGAGGTCCTGGTTGGTGGTGATGCCGAGCCGCTCGACCAGGGCCGCAGCCTCGGCGGCGATCGAGGCGGCGGCCGGATCGGTGATGTGGTCGGTCATGGCCGCATCAGCCTGGCACGGACCGGGTGCGGTCGGATGCCGAGTTCCCGCTGGGCCTCAGATGGGAGTGGTGGTGCGGCTGACGGGTGGGGCCGGGAAGTAGTCGGGGGTGCCGTTCTGGTAGGCGGTGACGGTGCAGGGTGCGGTTGCGGTCCAGGTGACGGTGGTGCCCGAGACGGTGCAGCCGCCGGTGGTGCCGAAGTAGACGGGCAGGCCGGAGTCCGATGTCGCGGCGAGGGTGGTGCGGGTGCCGACGGCGGGTGCGGTGGGCAGCTCGGCGAAGGTGATGGTCTGGTCGGTGCGGATGGTGCGCGAGCTGGTCTGGGCGGGGGCCGGGTTCCAGTCGGCGTTGCCGGGTTGGGTGCCGGTGACGGTGCAGAGGCCGCCGCTGTTGATCTTGAGGGTGGTGCCCTCGAGGGTGCAGGACCCGGTGGCGCTGAGCGACACGGGGAGCTTGGAGGTGGCGACGGCCCAGAAGGCGAACGTGTCACCGGTGCGCAAGGTGGCGGGGATCGGGGCCAGCGAGATCGTCTGGTCACCGACCACTGCGGTGGTGGTCCGTTCCACGGGCACCGCGGGCAGGAACTGCCCGGTGCCGTTCTGGCGCGCGGTGACGGTGCACGGCACGGTCGCGGTCCACGTCAGGCTGCTGTCCGAGACGGTGCAGCCGCCGGTGGCGACGTAGTAGACGGCCAGGCCGGAGTCCGACGTCGCGGCGAGGGTGGTGCGGGTGCCGACGGCCGGGGCGGTGGGCAGCGCTCCGAAGGTGATGGTCTGGACGGCTCGGCCGACGGTGGTGGCTCGCGACACGGGGGGCGCTGCCGTCCACGACGACGAGCCCGCCTGGGACGCCGTCACCGTGCACGTCTGGCCGACGCCGCTGAACTGCAGCGTCGATCCCGCCACCGTGCAGCCTCCGGCTGCGGCATAGGTGACGGGCAGACCCGATGACGCCGTCGCCGCGAGCACCACCGACGAGCCCGACGGCGGCGACGTGGGCAGCGCCCCGAAGGCGATCGTCTGCGGGGCCTGCACCCACACCACGGCGGCGTCCGAGGCCACCGAGCCCGCCACGTTGGTGGCCACCGCCCGGTACCGCTGGCCCGACGTGGCCGTCGAGGTCCGCGGCACCGTCAGCGTGGTGCCCGAGGCGCCGGCGACCGGGCTCCAGGTCTCCCCGTCCGAGGACCGCTCCCAGGTGATCGCCGGTGCCGGCGTCCCCGATGCGGTCACCGTGAGCACCCCGTCGGTCCCGGCCGGTCCGGCCGTCGACACCGGCTGCAACGTGAAGACCGGCGCCTGGGCGAAGGTGAGGGTGACGGTGTCGGTGTAGAGGACGTCGTAGCCCGTGGACGTCCCCTCGTTGTAGGACTCGATCGCGCGCAGCCGGAACTCCCGTCCCTGGTCGCCGTCGCGCACCGTCCACGTGAGCGTGGGGGTGTTGGAGCCAGGCGTCGTGCGGAGGCCCGCGACCGTCGTGAAGCTCCCCGTCGAGCCGCCCGCTCGCGTCTCCCAGCGGTACCCGACCCCCGGGATCGGTTCACCAGCCGAGAAGGTCACGGTCGACCCCAGGGGAGCGGTCGTCGAGACCGGCTGGAACTCGAACCCGGGGACCGCGGCGGGGACCATGGTCACCGTGAGCGACGCGGCCTCGCCCACGGCGTTGGAGAACACCCGGCGGAACTGCGCGCCCGACTCCGCGGTCGTGAGGGTGAAGTTCCCCGGTGTGACCAGCTCCCAGCCGCCTGAGCCCAGCCGCTCGAGGCGGGACGACGACGCGCAGCCCGCCGTGCCGGTGTCGGGGACCATGCCGACGCCCGGCTTGTACCGCTGCGTGTCGACGATGTTCGTCTGCGGCGTGGGAGCGGCCGATTCCTTGCGGACGTTGAAGCTGTAGGTCACCGACCCCTTGCCGTTCACGGCGACCACGCGCATCTGGGTCGTCGCGCACTCGGTGAGCAGGCCGGTCGGCCACAGGTCGAGTGACGGGCCGTACGCCAGGGGAGACGCCCACGGGTTCCAACCGAAGCAGGCGAGCGGGTTCGACGGGCCTGGGGTGTAGGGGCACGGCGTGTAGCGGTACCACTGGATCACGGTGTTGTACCCGGTCGCCGTGGCGGTCAGCGTGCTGTCGCCCAGCGTCAGGACCTCGAGCGGATCGGGCGTCGAGGTCAACGTCGGCGCCACGATCAGGGGGACCACCTGGAGCGTCACCGGCGTGGAGGACGCCGTGCCGACGAGGCTCGAGGCGACGGCGCGGAACAGCGCTCCGTCATCGCTGGGCTGCGGATCGGCCAGGGTGTAGGAGCGCACGCCGGCGCCGCTCATGGGGCTCCCGACGGCAGACCAGGTGGAGCCGCCATCGTCCGACCGCTCCCACTGCGTGGTGACGGCGGTCCCGGTCACGGTCGACGAGAAGACCACCGGGTGCCCGATCTCGGCCACCGGGACGGTGGCTGCGCTGGCCGTCGGCGCACTGCCGATCGTCACGCGCACGGTGTCGCTGGTGACCTGCCCGTACGGTCCCTTGATGCGGACGTTGTAGAGCTGATCGACGGTCTGGTTCCTCGGGATCGAGATCGTCGACGACGTCGCGGTCGTGGTCACACCGGTGTCGACGTTGGCCGTGGGGGCAGTCGGGTAGGTGGCCCTGAACCAGGAGACCCCGGTGACGGTGCCGGTGAAGTTCACCGTCAACGTCACGGCGCCCGAGCTCGAGGTCGTGGCACCGGCGGACGCGGGCTGATCGACGACGGCGGGCGGGGTGCCGGGAATCAGGCTCAGGACGGCCACCTCGGTCGTCGCCGAGCCGAGCGCATTGGTGAACGTGGCCCGGTACGAGCCGGCGGTCGATGCGTCCAGCGACAGGAGCTTGGAACTGGCCGCTTCCCGAGGGGTCGTCGAGCCCACGCTCGGCGAGATGGGCGCGCCCAAGGCAGACCACGTCGTGCCGTCCGGCGCGAACTCCCACTGGATGGTCACCGGCCTCGGGGTGTCGGCGGTGACCTTCAGGGAGACGCCTCCGGGGTACTGGGTCGAGCTCGTGGGCGAGCGCGTGATGATCGGGGCCGTGTCGGGGATGCGCTCCACGAGCGCTGCGTCGGTCGTGGTGCTACCGGAGGAGTTCGTGATCGTCGCTCGGTACCAGGTCGAGGGGGCCGGCGCGGGCAATGAGAAGATGGGCGATTGCGTCCAAAGGCCAGGGCTGACCTGCGACGGCGTGAACGGCGTCGAAACGGAGGACCACGTCGTCCCATCCGTTGACGACTCCCACGCAATCGTCGGAGTGGTCCCGACGCTGGTGAAGGAGAACGAGAACTGGTAGCTGACTGCTCCGCTGTAGACCTGGGTGCCGACCGGTTGGACCGTGACGACGGGAGCGCCGTCGGCGGCCGCGGCTGGCGTGGGCGGCGGGGTGGCCACGGCCAAGCCGATGGTGAACAAGGCCAAGGTCAGCAGCGCCGCAGTTCTCCGCACGATCCCCCCCGGGTACTCGCGGCGGGACCGCCGCGGGTGGGTCGACGATAGCCCGCCGCCGCAGGTCAGGCAGGTTGGGGCGCGGTGCCGTAGAGCGTGGTCCGCTGCTCCAGGCGGCGGCCGAGCGGCTCGACGATGGCGCGGAAGGCGTCCTCGTCCATGCCCTGGCCGTGGCTGGCGCCAGCGGCCCGGGAGATGTTCTCGTCGATCAGGGTGCCACCCAGGTCGTTGACGCCGGCCTGGAGCAGCTGCTGCACCCCGGCGACCCCCAGCTTCACCCAGGAGGCCTGGATGTTCGGGATGAAGCCGTGGTAGGCGATGCGGCCCACGGCGTGCATGAGCACGACCTCGCGCCAGGTGGGGCCGCGGCGGGCCCGCTTGCGCAGGTAGATCGGCGACGCCATGTGCACGAACGGCAGCGGCACGAACTCGGTGAAGCCTCCGGTCTCGGCCTGCAGGTCCCGGGTGCGGACCAGGTGCTTGGCCCACGAGCGGGGGTGCTCGATGGAGCCGAACATGATCGTGACGTTGGAGCGGAGGCCGACGGAGTGGGCGGTCCGGTGGGCGTCGAGCCACTCCTCGGTGTTGACCTTGTCCGGGCAGAGCACGGCGCGGACCTCGTCGTCGAGGATCTCGGCCGCGGTGCCCGGCAGCGTGGCGAGGCCGACGTCGACGAGGCGCCGCAGGTAGTCGGCCAGCGGTTCGTCCAGGCGCTTGGCGCCCTCGGTGACCTCGAGGGCGGTGAACCCGTGGACGTGCATGTCGGGCACGGCGTCCTTCACGGCTCGGGCCACGTCGATGTAGTAGTCGCCGTCGAAGTCCGGGTGGATGCCGCCCTGGAGGCACACCTCGGTGGCGCCCAGCTCCTGGGCCTCGACCGCACGCTGGGCGATGTCGTCGAGCGTCAGCAGGTACGGGGTGCCGCGGAGGTTGAGCGACTTCGGGCCCTTCGAGAACCCGCAGAACTGGCACTTGAAGGTGCACACGTTCGTGTAGTTGATGTTCCGGTTCGACACCCAGGTGACGGCGTCGCCGATGACCTGCTGGCGGAGCTCGTCGGCCAGCTCGGCCACCGCAGCGACCTCGCGCCCTCGAGCCGAGAACAGGGTGGTGATCTGGTCCTCGTCGGGCACCTCGCCCCGGCGGACGGCGGCCAGCACGTCGGCCACCCGGCCCGCGGCGCGGGCCGGTCCGGGGATCAGGACCGGCGGGTCGGCATCGAGGCCGACGTACCACTGGGTGGAGCGCCGGCCGACCAGCACGACCTCGGCGCCGTCGCCCACGTTGCGGACCTCGCCAACGGTCTGGGGGTGGACCGCGCCGGGATCGTCGCGCCCGAGGCCCTCGGCGTCGGAGCGGTCGAGCACGGCGAAGCGGAGGTCCTCGTGCACCCAGGTCTCGGGCCGGGTGGCGAACTCCGGGTAGATCGTCAGGCGGGGCGCCAGCTCGAAGCCGGCCTCCTCGGTGACCTCGCGGAGCCGGTCGCGGTCCGGCCAGGGGCGCTCGGGGTTCACGTGGTCGGCGGTGACGGGGGAGACCCCGCCCCAGTCGTCGATGCCCGCGTCGAGGAGCACGCCGAAGTCGTCGGAGAGGTTGGGCGGGGCCTGGAGGTGGATCTCCGGCGGGAGGATGAGCCGGGCCAGCGCGATGGCCTCGAGGTAGGTGTCCGGCGGGCACGGCTCGGCGGCGTGCATCGACGTGCCCGGCTTGGGCAGGAAGTTCTGGACGATGACCTCCTGCACGTGCCCCCAACGGGCGTGGCTGGCGGCGATGGCCTCGAGCGCCTCGATCCGGTCGGCTCGCTCCTCGCCGATGCCGACGAGGATGCCGGTGGTGAACGGGATCCGCAGCTCCCCGGCGGCCTCCAGGGTGGCGAGGCGGCGGGCGGGCTCCTTGTCGGGGCTGCCGCGGTGGGCATCGAGGTCGTCTCGGAGCGACTCGAGCATCATCCCCTGCGACGGCGACACGGCCCGCAGGGCGGCGAGCTCGTCGGCGTAGAGGGCGCCGGCGTTGGCGTGGGGGAGCAGCCCGGTCTCGGACACGACGAGGCGGGCCATGGCCTCGAGGTAGTCGACCGTGGAGGCATGGCCGTGCTCGGCCAGCCACTCGGCGGCCACGGGGTAGCGCTCCTCGGGACGCTCGCCGAGCGTGAACAGGGCCTCGTGGCAGCCGGCCGACGCACCCTGGCGGGCGATCCTCAGGACCTGCTCGGGGGTGAGGAACGGCGCATCGAGGCGGGCGGGCGGCTGGGCGAAGGTGCAGTAGCCGCACTTGTCCCGGCACAGCATGGTGAGCGGGATGAAGATCTTGGGGGAGTAGGTGATGCGCGAGCCGGTGCGGGCATCGCGCACGGCGCGGGCCTGCTCCATCAGCTCGGGCAGCGGCAGGTCCCAGGCGGAACCGGAGGTCGGCGACATGGGCGGCAGGCTACCTGCGGTGCCCGGTGCTGCGGCTCCTCTGCGGCGCTGACAGCGATGTCACGAACGGTGGCCGACATATCACTCCTTGAGGTTTCGTGTCTGACGCCGATGGGTTCGCATGGCATCACGCACAGCGATGAACCGGTCACGTATGGTGGCAGCAGGCCTGGTCCTCACCGTGCTGCTCGGCACCGTCGCCGTGCTCGCCGACGGTGCGGGCGCCGCCACCTCCACGCCGGTCATGGGGCGCAGCCGGGTGACCGCCGCCGACCTGGCGGGGTGGTTCCGCTCCAAGGGCAAGACCTCCAAGGCCACCGTGTCGATCGACGCGCTGGCGAGCTACTACATCGACGAGGGCCGCGACGAGGGCGTCGCCGGTGACCTCGCCTTCGCCCAGTCGATCGTCGAGACCGGCTACTTCGCCTTCTCGAGCCGGGTGCTCCCCACCTACAACAACTTCTCGGGGCTGGGCGCCGTCGACGGCGGCACGGGCGCGGCGACCTTCTCCACCGCCCAGCTCGGCGTGCGGGCCCAGATTCAGCACCTGCGGGCCTACGCCGACCCGACCGTGACCACCGCCAAGCTGGCGCACCCGGTGATCGACCCACGGTTCTCGCTGGTTGCCCCCAAGGGCAAGGCGCCGACCTGGGAGCAGTTCGGCAACGGCATCTGGGCCACCGATCCGGGCTACGCCGCCAAGGTCCTGAACATCTACAGCCAGATCCTGGCCTACGCCGGCCAGTCGTCGACCAACCCGACCACCCCCACCACGACCACGCCGCCGCCCGCCAAGGCGTTCCCGCCGTTCGCCTCGGCCACCGCTGCGGTCGACCAGGCGTACGCCGACATCCTGGGCCGCACGCCGACCGCCTCCGAGCGCTCGGCCGGCGCCGCCGCCCTCGGCGCCGGGACCAAGACCCCCTCGCAGCTCATGGCCGGCCTGGTGGCGGGCGAGGGCGTGGCCGATGCCCAGCCGGTCGCCCGGCTCTACCTCGCCGGCCTCGGCCGCCTGCCCGACCGCAGCGGCCTCCAGTTCTGGACCCGACGCCACGCCGCCGGCGTCCCGCTGATCAAGCTGGCCGAGCAGTTCATCGGGTCCGCCGAGTTCAAGCGCCGCTACGGCTCGCCCAGCAACACCGGCTACATCGACGTGCTCTACCGCAACGTCCTGGGCCGGGCGGCCGACACGACCGGCTCCGACTACTGGAACCGCCGGCTCGCCTTCGGCGTGATCTCCCGGGCGGGCCTGGTGGTCCAGTTCAGCGAGTCCGGCGAGAACAAGGCCAAGACCGCCACCACCGTCGAGGCCTCAGTGGTCTACGTCGGCATGGTGCTGCGGGCCCCGGATCCCTCCGTCCTCGCCTGGTGGGCAACGAAGAAGGCCGGCGGCAGCCCGCTCAGCGCCCTCACCGACCTGGTGTACGGCAGCGCCGCCTACCGGAACCGCTTCTAGAGCTGCGAGGCCGCGGCCTCGTCCACCAGCCACACGACCTGCTCGCTCGCGATGCGGGAGGCGGGGAGGTCCTCGCCCCTGGCGATGGCCGCGAGGGCGGGCGCCTTCTCCTCGCCCGTGACCGTGACCACGGCCAGCGCGGCCCGGGCGATGCCCGCGAACGTGAGGGTCATGCGCGGGTAGGGGTTGTTGCCGAGCGGGTCGTCGTTCATGGCGACGAGGCGGCCGGGGTCGGCGTCGAGGGCCGCGGACTCCGGGAAGAGCGACGCGGTGTGGCCGTCGGCGCCCATGCCGAGGTGCACGAGGTCGATGCGCCCGAGGTCGCCGAGGCGCAGCTGGTACGGGTCGGGACCCTCCGCGCACCGCATCAGGTGGGTCGCGTTGGCGGCACCGACCCGGTCGAGCAGGGCCTCGCGGGCCAGGTGGTAGTTCGAGGCGGGGTCGTCGTGGGGGACGCAGCGCTCGTCGCCCCAGTAGACGTCGACCTTCCACCAGTCGATCTGGCTGCCCGCGGTGTCCGCCAGGTGCTCGTAGCAGCGGCGGGCGGTGTCGCCCCCGGACAGCGCGATGGAGAAGGTGTCGAGGGCCCGGTTGCGGAACGCCTCGATGACCTGGCGCGCGAAGGCGCCCGGCACGTCGGGGGTGATGACCAGCTCGCCAGGCAGGGCCATCGGCTCAGCGGGCTCCGAGGGCGTCGGCCTTGGCCTGCAGCGAGTCGTGCAGCTCGTCGAAGGCCTTTTCGAACGAGGCCACGCCCTCGGCCTCGAGCTGCACGGTGACCGCCTCGAGGTCGACGCCGACGGCGGCGAGCTGGCCGAGGATGGCGTGGGCGCCCGCCAGGTCCGCGTCGGCGGTGCGGGCGATGGTGCCGTCGGCCTCGAACGCCTCGAGCGTGGCTTCGGGCATGGTGTTCACCGTGTCCGGGGCGACGAGCGTGTCGACGTAGAGCGTCTTGGGGTAGTCGGGGTTCTTGGTGCCGGTGCTGGCCCACAGCGGCCGCTGCACCTTGGCGCCCCGCGCCGCCAGCGCCTCCCAGCGGGGACCGCAGAACTTCTCGAGGAACAGCTCGTAGGCGAGCTGGGCGTTGGCGACCGCACCCTTGCCCTTGAGGGCGAGGGCCTCGGGGGTGCCGATGGCGTCGAGGCGCTTGTCGACCTCGGTGTCGACCCGGCTCACGAAGAACGAGGCGACGCTGGCGATCGAGTCGAGCGGGCCCTCGTGGGCCTCGAGCCCGCTGAGGTAGGCGTCGATGACCTCCTCGTACCGGCGGACGCTGAACAGCAGGGTCACGTTGACCGAGTGGCCGGCGGCGATGACCTGCTCGATGGCGGGGACGCCTTCGGCGGTTCCGGGGATCTTCACGTAGAGGTTCGGCTCGTCGATGCGGGCGTGCAGGTCGAGCGCGGCGGCGGCCGTGCCGGCGGTGTCGTGGGCGAGGCTCGGCGCCACCTCGAGCGAGACGAAGCCGTCGACGCCGTCGGTGCGGTCGTAGATCGGGCGCAGGATCGCCAGCGCCGACTCGATGTCGGTGATGGCCAGCTCCCAGAAGGTGTCCTCGACCGAGCGGCCCTCGCCGATGAGCGAGGCGAACTGCTCGTCGTAGGCGTCGCCCGCCGTCATGGCCTTCTGGAAGATCGACGGGTTCGAGGTGACCCCGACGATCCCGCGGTCGAGCCACGCCTGCAGCTCGCCGCTCTCGATCCAGTCCCGGCGGAGGTTGTCGAGCCAGGGGCTCTGGCCGCCTTCGGCCAGCAGGTCGTGGAGCTTCGTCATGGTCGCCTCCCGGGGGGTGGGGGTCAGTCGTCGATCTCGTCGAGCTCGGCCAGCAGCGTGCGGGCCCGCTCGGCGACGTGGGTGGGGTTGATGCCCAGCTCGTCGAGGACGAGCGCGCCCGGCGCCGAGGCGCCGAACCGGTCGATGCCGATGGAGTCGCTCGCCCAGCGCTCCCAGCCGAACGTCACGCCGGCCTCGACCGAGAGCACGAGGGCCTCGGCCGGCAGGACCGACGCCTGGTACTCCTCGTCCTGGTCGTCGAAGTCCTCCCAGCAGGGCATGGACACGACGCGGACCGAGATGTCCTCGGACGCGAGCTGCTCGGCGGCGGCGACGCACACGGCCACCTCCGACCCGGTCCCGACCAGGATGATGTCGGGCAGGGCGTCGTCGGCCAGGGGCCCGAGCTCGGTGAGCGTGTAGGCGCCGCGGCCCACGCCGCCGTTGCCGGCGGTGCCCTCGAGGACCGGCAGGTCCTGGCGGCTCAGCACCAGCGCGGTCGGGCCCTCGAAGCCGAGGGCGTCCTTCCACGCGGTGGCGGTCTCGTTGGCGTCGGCCGGGCGCACGACGCGCAGGCCGGGCATCGCCCGCAGCGATGCCAGGTGCTCGATCGGCTGGTGGGTGGGGCCGTCCTCGCCGACGCCCACGGAGTCGTGGGTCCAGCTGTAGATGACCTGCAGCTCGGAGAGGGCGGCGAGGCGCACCGGCGGCCGCATGTAGTCGGCGAAGACGAAGAACGTGCCGCCGACGGGGACCACCCCGCCGTGGGCCGCCATGCCGTTCATGATGGCGCCCATGCCGTGCTCGCGGATGCCGAAGTAGACCTGCTTGCCCTCGGGCGTCTCGCTCGTGAACTGCTCCTGGCCCTTGAGCAGGGTGCCGGTGTTGCCGGACAGGTCGGCACCGCCGCCGAGCAGGCCCGGCACGGTGGTGGTGAGCGCGGCGAAGCACTGGCCGCTGGCCACGCGGGTGGCGACCTTCTCGCCCGCCTCCCAGGTGGGGAGGGCGGACTCCCAGCCCTCGACGCCCGTCTGGGCGAGGGCGGCGTCGAGCGCGGCACGGTCGCCGCTGAACGCGGTGAGGCGCTTCTCCCACGCCTCCCGGTCCTCGGCGCCCTTGGCGCCGGCGGCCGCGTAGTAGTCGGCGACGTCGTCGGGGATGAAGAAGGTCTGGTCGGTGGGGAAGCCCATGACCTCCTTGGTGGCGACGATGTCCTGGTCTTTGAACGCCTTGCCGTGCGCCGCCGGGCTGTCGGTGAGCGTGGGCGACGGGTAGGCGATGTGGCTGCGGACGACGATCAGCGACGGCTTGTCCTCGACGGACATGGCCCGGCGGATGGCAGCCTCGAGCACGTCGAGGTCGTTGGCGGCCTCGCCCAGGTCCTGGACGTCCCAGCCGTACGCCTCGAAGCGCTTGGGGGCGTCGTCGGTGAGGGCCAGCTCGGTGGGCCCGTCGATCGTGATGTGGTTGTCGTCGTAGATGTAGATCAGGCGGCCGAGGCCGAGGTGCCCGGCGAGCGACGCCGCCTCGTGGCTGACGCCCTCGGACAGGTCGCCGTCGCCGCAGATCACGAAGGTGTGGTGGTCGCACACGTCGGCACCGAACTGGGCCCGGAGGTGCGCCTCGGCCACGCCCAGGCCGACACCGTTGCCGACGCCCTGGCCGAGGGGACCGGTGGTGACCTCGACGCCGGCCGTGTGGCCCCGCTCGGGGTGGCCGGGAGTCTTCGAGCCCCACTGCCGGAACGCCTTCAGATCATCGAGGCCCAGGTCGTAGCCGGTGAGGTGGAGCATCGAGTAGAGGAGCACCGACGCGTGACCGGCCGAGAGCACGAAGCGGTCGCGGTCGAACCAGTCGGGGTGCTGCGGGTCGTAGCGCATGATGCGCGTCCACAGCACGTGGGCGAGCGGTGCGAGGGCCATCGCCGTCCCCTGGTGGCCGCTGTTGGCCTTCTGGGGCATGTCCATGGCGAGGCCACGGATGGTGTTGATGGCGCGGAGT
>DATMGQ010000070.1:0-38544 GCA_035555395.1 Acidimicrobiales bacterium | reverse complement strand
CTTGCCATGGTCGATGTGACCCATCGTGCCGATGTTCAGGTGCGGCTTGTTCCGCTCGAACTTTTCCTTGCCCATGACCGGTGCCCTGGAGCCTTTCGTCTACGTGGTTGCTGTGGTGGTTGTGAAGGTGCGTGCTTGAGTCGAACTACTCGCCGCGGAGGCGGGCGACGATCTCTTCCTGGATGTTGCTCGGCATCTGCTGGTAGCTGTCGAACTGCATCGTGTACGTCGCACGACCCTGGGTGCGCGAACGGAGGTCGGTAGCGTAACCGAACATCTCCGAGAGGGGCACCTCCGCCTTGATGGCCACGGCGTTGCCGCGGCTCTCCTGACCGCCGAGGCGGCCACGGCGGGACGAGAGATCGCCCATGACGTCGCCCATGTAGTCCTCGGGGGTCACGACCTCGACGGCCATGATCGGCTCGAGCAGCACGGGCTTGCCGAGGCGAGCGGCCTCCTTGAAGGCCATCGTGCCGGCGATCTTGAACGCCATCTCGGAGGAGTCCACGTCGTGGAACGAGCCGTCGAGCAGCGTCGCCTTGATGTCGACCACCGGGAAGCCGGCCAGGATGCCCGACGACAGCGCCGCCTGGATGCCCTGGTCGACCGGGCCGATGTACTCCTTGGGGATGCGGCCACCGGAGATCTTGTCGTCGAACGAGTAGCCCTCGCCCGGCTGCGCCGGGTCCAGGGCGATGATCACGTCGGCGAACTGGCCGGAGCCACCCGTCTGCTTCTTGTGGGTGTAGCGGTGCTTCTCGACGGACCGGGTAATGGTCTCGCGGTAGGCGACCTGCGGCTTGCCGACGGTGGCGTCGACGTTGAACTCGCGGAGCATGCGGTCGACGAGCACCTCGAGGTGCAGCTCGCCCATGCCGGAGATGAGGGTCTGGCCGGTCTCCTCGTCGGACTTGACCTGGAAGGTCGGGTCCTCTTCGGCGAGGGAGTAGAGGGCCTTGCCCATCTTGTCCTGATCGGCCTTGGTCTTGGGCTCCACGGCCACCTGGATCACCGGCTCGGGGAACTCGAGGTTCTCCAGGATGATCGGCGCCTTCTCGTCGGAGAGGGTGTCGCCGGTGCGGGTGTTCTTGAGGCCGATGCCGGCGACGATGTCGCCCGCCGACACGCTCTCGAGGTCCTCGCGGTTGTTGGCGTGCATGAGCAGGATGCGCCCGACGCGCTCCTTCTGCCCGCTGCGGCTGTTGAGGACGCTGTCGCCCTTGTTCAGCGTGCCGGAGTAGACCCGGAAGTAGGTGAGCTTGCCGTGCGGGTCGGCGACGATCTTGAACGCCAGGGCCGCGAACGGCTCGTTGACGTCGGCCTTGCGCTCGACGGGCTCGCCGCCCTTGAGCGACTCGCCGGTGACGGGCGGGAGGTCGAGCGGCGACGGCAGGTAGTCGACGACGGCGTCGAGCAGCGGCTGCACGCCCTTGTTCTTGAAGGCCGAGCCGGTGAGCACGGGGACGAGCTCGTTGGCGATGGTGGCCTTGCGGATGGCGACCTTGAGGTCGGCCTCGGTGATCTCCTCGTCGCCCAGGTACTTCTCGAGGATGTCGTCGTCGACCGAGCCGACGGCGTCGAGCAGCTGGTGGCGCATCTCCTCGGCCTTGTCGGCGAGGTCGGCGGGGATGTCGACGACGTCGAACTTGGCACCGAGCTCCTCGCCGCCCCAGACGATGGCCTTCATCTTGAGGAGGTCGACCACGCCCGAGAAGTCAGACTCGTAGCCGATCGGGATCTGGAGGACGGCGATGTTCTCGCCGAGGCGCTCCTTGATGGAGTCGACGGCCTTGAAGAAGTCGGCACCCATGCGGTCGAGCTTGTTGACGAAGCACATGCGCGGGACGCCGTACTTGTCGGCCTGGCGCCACACCGTCTCGGTCTGGGGCTCCACGCCGGCCACGCCGTCGAACACGGCGACGGCGCCGTCGAGCACGCGCAGCGAGCGCTCCACCTCGACCGTGAAGTCCACGTGGCCGGGGGTGTCGATGATGTTGATCCGGTGGTCGTTCCAGAACGTGGTGGTGGCCGCCGAGGTGATGGTGATGCCACGCTCCTGCTCCTGGACCATGTGGTCCATGACCGCGCCGCCCTCGTGCACCTCACCGATCTTGTAGGTCTTGCCGGTGTAGTAGAGGATCCGCTCGGTGGTCGTGGTCTTGCCCGCGTCGATGTGGGCCATGATGCCGATGTTGCGGTAGCGATCGAGTGGGATGGTTGCCATCTGCTTGGTCTCAGTTCACGTTCTGGTGCCGGTCCATGCCACGACCGGGTCCCGCTTCGCAGGCCCGGTCGTCACATGCCGGGCGCAGGGCCCGGAAGGAATGGAGGGGTAGGTGCCCGGAGGCGGCTACCAACGGTAGTGGGCGAAGGCCTTGTTCGACTCTGCCATCTTGTGAAGATCCTCACGGCGCTTCACCGAGGCCCCGATGCCGTTGCTGGCGTCGAGGATCTCGTTGGCCAGGCGCTCGGCCATGGTCTTCTCACGGCGCTGCCGCGAGTAGCCCACGAGCCAGCGGATGGCGAGGGTGTTGGCCCGACGGGGCTTGACCTCGACCGGGACCTGGTAGGTGGCGCCACCGACGCGGCGGCTGCGCACCTCGAGCTGGGGGCGGACGTTGTCGACCGCACGCTTCAGGGTACCGACCGGGTCATCGCTGCCGGTCTTGGCCTGGACGATGTCGAGCGCCGAGTAGACGATGCGCTCGGCGGTGGAGCGCTTGCCGCGCTGCAGGACCTTGTTGACGAGCTGGGTGACGACGACCGACCGGTAGATCGGGTCGGGCATGAGCTCGCGACGGGGGGCGGGACCCTTGCGGGGCATGTCAGCCTTCCTTCTTCGCGCCGTAGCGGCTGCGGGCCTGCTTGCGGTCCTTCACACCGGAGGTGTCGAGGGTGCCGCGGATGATCTTGTAGCGAACGCCGGGGAGGTCCTTCACACGGCCGCCACGGACCATGACGATGGAGTGCTCCTGGAGGTTGTGGCCCTCACCGGGGATGTAGGCCGTGACCTCGACACCGCTGGAGAGGCGCACGCGGGCCACCTTGCGGAGCGCCGAGTTCGGCTTCTTGGGGGTGTTCGTGTACACGCGGGTGCAGACGCCTCGGCGCTGCGGGGCGCCCTTGAGCGCCGGCGTCTTGCCCTTGGTGGGCTTGTCCTGGCGGCCCTTGCGGACCAGCTGCTGGATGGTGGGCACGAACGAACCTCTCGATGACTTCGGTGGTGGCTCCCGAACGACGGCATCCGTCACTGAGCCGAGTTGCCATGCTAGGGGCGTCGTCGGGCTGGGAGCAAAAGGACCTGCTCGACCCGCCGCTACGATCGGACGGCCGCACCGGGGCGCCTGCCCGACGGACCCACCGACGGGCCGGCGAAGGACGACACGACGATGACCGACGATACCGCTCGACGCCCCCGGGTGCTGGTGCCGATCACCATCCACTTCTCGGTGCGGTACGTGGTCCGCACCGGGCTCCTGGCCCGGATGCGGGCGTTCTGCGAGCCGGTCCTGGCGCTGTCGTGGGACGACGACGACCTGGCCGCGGACCTGCGCACCGAGGGCGTCGACGTGGTGCGCCTGCCCGACGCCGAGGTCGACGGGCGGGTCCACGGCCTGATCCGCACGCTCGACGCCGGGTTCACCCGCCGCCTGGGCAGCCCGTCCACGGCGATCGACCGGCGCCGCCAGCACGTCGACCAGCCACTCGAGGTCCGGGCCCGCCGCTGGGCCACCTGGAAGCGGGCCCAGCTCCAGGACCTCCGCCCCGGCACCGAGGACCAGGCCCGCGCCGCGCTCCCCGGCGCGCTGGCCGCCGGGACGAACATCGACGCCTTCGCCGCCTTCCTCCGCGACGAGGACGTCGACGTCGTGTTCAGCGTGACGCCGTTCTCGGTGCAGGAGCTGCTCCTGCTGCACGCCGCCGAGGCCGCCGGGCTCCGCCAGATCACCAGCATCTTGTCGTTCGACAACATCACCACCCGGCCCCCGCTGCCGGTGATCTTCGACCGCTACCTGGTCTGGAACGAGGCCAACGCCCGGGAGCTGCTGCGGGGCTACCCGGGGCTCACCCGGGACGAGATCGCCGTCGTCGGCCCGGCCCAGTTCGACTTCTACGCCGACCCGAGCCGCGTGCGACCCGAGGCCGAGTGGCGGGCGTCGATCGACCTGCCCGAGGGCGTGCCCACCGTGCTCTACGGCGCCGGTCCGCCCAGCGTCTCGCCGCACGAGGCCCAGTACGTCGACCACCTGCTGGCCGCCATCGGCGGCGCGCTGCCCGAGGACCTGCACGTGGTCCTGCGCCGCCACCCCAACGACCTACCCGATCGGTGGGAGCGCTTCCGGTCGCACCCGTCGGTGCGGTTCGACGACCCCGGCGCGCTGGGATCCCACGCCTACCGCCCCGGCCAGGTGAACCTGCGCGACCAGCAGATCTCGGACCTCTGCTCGACCCTCGCCCACACCGACGTGCACGTGAACGTGTCGTCGACGATGACGCTCGACGGCGCGTTCTACGGCAAGCCCCAGATCGGCCCGGCCTACGACGACGAGGGCGGGCGCCGGCAGCGGCGCCGGGCCATCGAGCTGTACGAACGGGAGCACTTCCTGGAGATCGTCGACTCGGGCGGGCTGGAGCTCGCCCGCAGCCGGACCGAGCTGGTGCAGCTCGTCGGCCGGGCCCTCTCGGAGCCGGAGCGGCTGGCCCCGCAGCGCCAGGTCATGCTCGAGGCGCTGTGCAGCCGCACCGACGGGCACGCCACCGAGCGGGTCGCCGCCGAGCTCGAGGGGTTCCTCCGCACCGACGCCTAGGCGGCCACCACCGAGATCCGGTCCAGGAAGAAGCGCCGTGCGCCGGCGGCCTGGGCCGCGGCATCCGTGCGGAGCCGCTCCCCGACCTCGTCGGAGCCGTCCCACCAGCGGTCGATGGCCGCGGCGAGGTCCCGCTCGAACGCGGGGTCGTTCGGATCGAGGAGGGTGCCGCCCACGTCGCCGAACTGGGCGAGCACGCCCTGGAGCTTCTGCACGTAGTACGGCGTGGCAGCCAGGCAGATGACCGGGATCCCGAGGCTCTGGGCGAACACGGCGGCGTGGTACGTCCCCGAGATGACCACCCGGCACGAGGCGAGGGCGTCGAGGGCGACGTCGGCGCGCGCCTCGTGGCCCACGACGGCGCTGGCCGCGCCGGGGTCGACCCCGGCGAGGAACGCCGAGTCCGAGACCCCGCCCCGCGCCGCCTTCTCCATCATCGACACCAGCTCGACGCGGGCACCGGGGCGCGACGCGCCGATGGACCGTCCGACCGCGGCCGGGAGATCGGCCGGGACGGCTGCGGCCCGGTTGTTCCGCAGGCTGACCCCGATGCGGTCGTCGGGCGCAGGGAGCGCGCCCCGGCCCACCACGGCCTCGATGGCGTCGTCGCCGGTCACCCGCCAGCGGGCCGGGTCGATGCCCAGCCCGGCCACGGTCTCCGCCGACGGACCGGGGTCGCGCACGCCCAGCCCGTGGAACGTGCGGAGGGCGACGCCGATCCGGTCCGCCAGGCGGGGGTCGTCGAGTGGGCCGATCCCCTGCCCGACCGCCACCACGGGCACGGCGAACGCCCGGGCCACCAGGGCGAGGGTGGCGTAGCGCAGCGTCCGGCGGTCGGAGCCGTCTCGCATGGCACCCTGACCCGGCAGCACGACCAGGTCGGCCTGCGCCACCTCGTCGAGGAAGGCGGCCGCGGCAGCCGGGTCGCTCACCAGGCGGCCGAGGCGGGCCAGCCGGAGGAAGCGCCGCGGGTGCTCGTCGGGCAGGGCCAGCAGCGCGCCGCCCGGCGCCCGGCGGCGCCAACGCTCGACCGCGGCGGACCAGACGAACCACGGACGGTCGCTGACGGCACGGGTGTCGGCCAGGTCGTTCGCATCGAGGAGCTCCTGGCTGGCCGCGTACAGCCGCAGGTCGGCGCCGGGGAGCGCCTCGCGCAGCCGGGCGACGGCGACCTGGGCCATCACGACGTCACCGACGTTGTCGAACACGTAGCTGCCGGGCACGACCAGGACCCGCGGTCCCGTGGTGCGCCGCTCGGGCGGGGAGGGAGGGGCCACCGCCGCGAGGGTAGGGGCGTCGATGACGAATCAAAACCTCTAACCCATGGATTTTGTATGTTTTGTCCCACCGGGCGCCGGTGGCGGCCCGCTGGTCAGGCCTCGCCGCGCAGGACCCGGTCGTAGGCGGCCTGGATCCGGGTCGCGTGGGCATCGAGCCCGTACCGCTCCCGAGCGCCGGCCGCGGCGCGCTCCCCCATGGCGGCCGCCCGGGCCGGGTCGGCCAGCAGCCGGCCGACGGCGAGGGCCAGGACCTCGGGCTCGTCCGGGGGGACCAGGAGGCCGGTGGCGCCGTCGTCGATGATCTCGGGCACGCCGCCCTCCGCGGCCGCCACCACCGGCCGCCCGGCCGCCATGGCCTCGACGATCACCCGCCCGAAGGGCTCGGGCTGCGTCGACGAGTGCACCGCCACCTCGGCCACCGCGAACACCTCGGGGATGTCTCGCCGGGAGCCGGCGAAGACGACCCGGTCGGCGATGCCGAGGTCGTCGGCGAGGGCGCGCAGCCCGGCCTCGTACTCGCGGCCCGTCTCGTCGGTGGCGCTGCCCACCAGCACGACCCGGACGTCGGGATGCTGCTCGAGCAGCGCGGGCAAGGCCCGGAGGAGCACGTCCTGGCCCTTCCAGGGGGTGAGCCGCCCGACGTGGATGACCGCACGGTCGCCCTCGGCGATGCCGAGGCTCGTGGCGGTGGCGACCGACGGGCGGGCCCGGAGCTCCTCGACGTCGAACGGGTTGTCGAGCACCTCGCAGCGCTCGGACGGGACCTCGAGCGGCGCGTACTGGCGCTCGACCGCGGCGGAGATGAAGAAGAACCAGCGGACGCGCCGGGCCGCGTGGCGGTCGATCCAGGTCTCGATCGACGACATGCGCACGTAGAGGCCGCGGACGTGGTTCACCAGCGGGACCCGCACCGCGGCGGCCACCAGCACCGCGTCGCGGTTGATGGCGACGTCGTTGTTGCCGTGGATCAGGTCGACGCGGTGGCGGCGGGCGACGCGCAGGAGCTGCACCGCAGCGGGGATGTCGTGGTAGAGGGCTCGGCGCAGCACGCGGCGCCCGCCACGCCACCAGGACGACTCGGTCGCCTCTCCCGTGCCGCCCAGACCGCGACCCGGACCGCCAGCCGACGGCGCCTTGCGGAGCACCTCGACGACGGCGCCGGCATCGGCGAACTCCTCGAGGTACGTGTTGGGGTTGCGGAAGGCCACGACCGCACGGAAGCGCGTCGGGTCCAGACCTCGGACGAGGTCCAGCAGGCTCGTGATCGAGCCGCCGTCCGGGTAGCGCTGCACGTACAGCACCGTCTTGAGCTCCCCCATGCCGGGCCGAGGCTACCGCCCGCCGCGCGCCGGCCGAACCGGCCGAACCGGCCGAACCGGGGCCCAGACGCGCCGGAGGGCGCCCCGTGGCGGGGCGCCCTCCGGTTCGAGGTCGGGATCGGCGTCGGCCGATCCGGCCGATCAGCTCGGGGTGTCGCCACCCACCGGCGTCGGGAGGTCGATGACCTCGGCCACGGGGGCCTCGGCCTGCTCGGCCACCACGTTCGCCAGCCACTCGCTGTCGTCGATCTGCTCGCCGTCGGACGAGTAGAACGCCATGGGCTGGTACTCCGGGGCGTGGGTCTCGATGTCCCGGTAGATGTGCTTGCCGGTACCGGCCGGGATGAGCTTGCCGATGATGATGTTCTCCTTCAGACCCACGAGGGAGTCCGAGCGGGAGTCGATCGCCGCCTCGGTGAGCACCCGCGTCGTCTCCTGGAAGGAGGCGGCGGACAGCCACGAGTCGGTGGCCAGCGAGGCCTTGGTGATGCCCATCAGCTCGACGCGACCTTCGGCGGGGCGCTTGCCCTCCTCGACGAGGAGCTTGTTGGCATCGGCGAACGCCTTCTGGTCGACGCGCTCACCCGGCAGGAAGTCCGAGTCGTTGGTCTCGAGGACCGTGACCCGGCGGGTCATCTGGCGCACGATGAGCTCGATGTGCTTGTCGTGGATCGACACGCCCTGCTCGCGGTACACCTTCTGGACCTCGGCCACGAGGTAGCTCTGGGTCTCCCGGACGCCGCGGATCTCGAGGAGCTCCTTGGGGTCGCGGGCGCCTTCGACCAGCGCGTCGCCGGCCTCCACCTCGTCACCGTCGTTGACCTCGAGACGGGCCAGCGACGGGACCGTGTACTGGTCCTCGGTGCCGTCGTCGCCGACGATCGTGATGACCCGGCCCTTGCCCTCGTCCTCGCCGATCCGCACCACGCCGGTGATGCGGGCCAGGGTGGCCTTGCCCTTGGGCGAGCGAGCCTCGAAGAGCTCGACGACGCGGGGCAGACCGCCGGCGATGTCGGAGCCGGCGATGCCGCCGGTGTGGAAGGTCCGCATGGTCAGCTGCGTGCCGGGCTCGCCGATGGACTGGGCGGCGATGACGCCGACGGCCTCGCCGACCTCGATGTCCTTGCCGGTGGCCAGCGACATGCCGTAGCTGGCGGCCGA
The DNA here is from genome assembly GCA_035555395.1 of Acidimicrobiales bacterium. Taxonomy (GTDB): domain Bacteria; phylum Actinomycetota; class Acidimicrobiia; order Acidimicrobiales; family Iamiaceae; genus Aquihabitans. The sequence continues at coordinate 29,976 of DATMGQ010000070.1, read as the reverse complement.
GATGCCCGCCACCGAGTCATCGGTGAGGGGCGACAGGACGCGGACCCGGGTGACGGACTCGTCGTCGCGGAGGTGCTCCATGATCGCCTCGGAGACGATGGTGCCCTTCGGGTAGACGGTGCCGTCGCCACAGGTGACGTCGTTGGCGAGGGTGCGGCTGTACAGCGTGGTCTCCAGGTAGGAGCGCCGGCTGGCCGTGTCGGGCTGGATGTTCTCGATCCAGATGCCGCGGATGGGCGAGCCCGTGGCCTCGGCCTTCTCGAACGGATCCTCGTCGTTGATGATCAGCTCCTGGGCCACGTCGACGAGTCGACGGGTCAGGTAGCCCGAGTCGGCGGTGCGCAGGGCGGTGTCGACCAGGCCCTTCCGAGCGCCAGGCGTGGCGATGAAGTACTCGAGCATCTCGAGGCCCTCACGGAAGTTGGACTTGATCGGACGGGGGATCATGTCGCCACGGGGGTTGGCCACGAGGCCTCGCATGCCGGCGATCTGGCGGACCTGCATCATGTTGCCGCGAGCACCGGAGCCCACCATCATCTCGATGGGGTTGAACTGCTGCGCCTTGAGGTTCTTCTCCATCGCGGTGCGCACCATGTCGGTGGCATCGGTCCAGATCTCCACCTCCTTCTGCCGGCGCTCGCCGTCGGTGATGATGCCCCGGCGGAACTGGTCCTCGACCTTCTGGGCCTGGAGCTCGTGGTCCTCCATGATCCCGGCCTTCTCCGGCGGCGTCTTCACGTCGTCGATGGAGATGGTGATGCCGGACTGCGCCGCGTAGCGGAAGCAGAGGTTCTTGATGGCGTCGAGGCTGGCCGACACCGTGGCCTTCGCCTCGTGGCGGGCGAGCCGGTCGACGATCTCGCCCATCTCCTTCTTGGCGATGCGCTTGTTCATGTACTCGAACGAGTCCGGGAGGGCCCGGTTGAAGAACAGGCGGCCGGCGGTGGTGTCCTCGGTGATGATCCGCTCGCCCTCGGCGTCGAGGCCGCGGAACTGGATCCGGGCGTGGAGGGCCAGGTCACCGGCCTCGTAGGCCCGCTCCACCTCGTAGCGGTGGCGGAACACGCGGCCCTCGCCCTTGGAGCCCTCGACCACCTCGGTGAGGTAGAAGGCGCCGATGATCATGTCCTGGGTGGGCGTGACCAGCGGGCGGCCGTGGGCGGGCGACAGCACGTTGTTGGCCGACAGCATCAGCACGCGGGCCTCGGCCTGCGCCTCCGACGACAGCGGCAGGTGGACGGCCATCTGGTCGCCGTCGAAGTCGGCGTTGAAGGCGGTGCACACCAGCGGGTGGATCTGGATGGCCTTGCCCTCGACGAGCACCGGCTCGAACGCCTGGATGCCCAGGCGGTGGAGCGTGGGGGCACGGTTGAGCATGACCGGGTGCTCCTTGATCGCCTCCTCGAGGACATCCCACACCTGCGGGCGACGGCGCTCGACCATGCGCTTGGCCGACTTGATGTTCTGCGCCAGCTCGGCGTCGACGAGCTTCTTCATCACGAAGGGCTTGAAGAGCTCGAGGGCCATGAGCTTGGGCAGGCCGCACTGGTGCAGCTTGAGCGTGGGGCCGACCACGATGACCGAACGGCCGGAGTAGTCGACGCGCTTGCCGAGCAGGTTCTGGCGGAACCGGCCCTGCTTGCCCTTGAGCATGTCCGAGAGGGACTTGAGCGGGCGGTTGCCCGGGCCGGTGACCGGACGGCCGCGACGGCCGTTGTCGAACAGGGCGTCGACGGCCTCCTGGAGCATGCGCTTCTCGTTGTTCACGATGATCTCGGGGGCCCCGAGGTCGAGCAGGCGCTTCAGGCGGTTGTTCCGGTTGATGACCCGGCGGTACAGGTCGTTGAGGTCCGAGGTGGCGAAGCGGCCACCGTCGAGCTGGACCATGGGGCGCAGCTCCGGCGGGATCACCGGGACGACGTCGAGGATCATGGCCCCCGGGTCGTTGATGCGCTTGCCGTTCTCGTCGCGCTGGTTGAACGACGAGACGATCTTCAGGCGCTTGATGGCCTTCTGCTTGCGCTGCGCCGACAGGGGGCGCTGGCCCTCCTGCGGGTCGATCGCGGCGCGGAGCTTGACCTCTTCCTCGTCGAAGTCGAGCTTGGCGATGAGCGACTTGATGGCGTCGGCGCCCATGCCGCCCTCGAAGTACTCGCCGTAGCGGTCCTCGAGCTCGCGCCACAGCATCTCGTCTTCGATGATCTGGCGGGAGAACATCGTCTTGAACTCGTCGAAGGCCCGGTTGAGCACGTCGAGCTCCAGCTCGTAGCGCTCGCGGATCATCGCCAGGTCCTTGTCGGCCTGCTTCTGGCGGGCCTTCAGGTCCGCGTCCTTGGCGCCCTCGGCCTCGAGGCCGGCGATCTCGCCCTCGAGCTCCTCGAGCCGGCGGGCCAGCTCCAGCTCGCGGTCCTTCTCGATGGCCTCGCGCTCGGCGAGCACCTCGGCCTCGAGGGACGGGAGGTCCTGGTCGCGCTTCTCCTCGTCGACGGACACGACGAGGTTGGCGGCGAAGTAGATGACCTTCTCCAGCTGCTTGGCCTTCAGCTCCTCACGGGGCTCGGTGCCCATGAGCAGGTAGGCCAGCCACGAGCGGGTGCCGCGGAGGTACCAGATGTGGACGGTGGGGGCGGCCAGCTCGATGTGGCCCATGCGCTCGCGCCGGACCTTGGAGCGGGTGACCTCCACGCCGCAGCGCTCGCAGATGATGCCCTTGAAGCGCACCCGCTTGTACTTGCCGCAGTAGCACTCCCAGTCCTTGGTCGGGCCGAAGATCTTCTCGCAGAAGAGCCCGTCCTTCTCCGGCTTGAGCGTGCGGTAGTTGATGGTCTCCGGCTTCTTGACCTCGCCGTTGGACCACATGCGGATGGAGTCCGCGGTGGCCAGGCCGATCCGGAGCTGGTCGAAGTTGTTGACGTCGAGCATGTTCGTTCGTTCCTCTATCTCTCAGTCGATCCGGTCAGGCCCGCTCGGCGCGGCGGCGCTCGTCCTCTTCATCCGACCCACGCTCGGGCCGGGAGAGGTCGATGCCGAGCTCCTCGGCGGTGCGGAAGACGTCTTCGTCGAGCTCCCGCATCTCGATCTCCTCGCCGGACTTGGCGAGGACCTCGACGTTCAGGCACAGCGCCTGCATCTCCTTGATGAGCACCTTGAAGGACTCGGGGATGCCGGGCTCGGGGATGTTCTCGCCCTTGACGATGGCCTCGTAGACCTTCACGCGGCCGAGGACGTCGTCGGACTTGATGGTGAGCAGCTCCTGGAGGCAGTAGGCCGCGCCGTACGCCTCGAGGGCCCACACCTCCATCTCGCCGAAGCGCTGGCCGCCGAACTGCGCCTTACCACCGAGCGGCTGCTGGGTGATCATGGAGTAGGGGCCGGTGGACCGGGCGTGGATCTTGTCGTCCACGAGGTGGGCCAGCTTCAGGATGTACATGTAGCCCACGGTGGTGGGGTTGTCGTACGCCTCGCCGGTGCGGCCGTTGTACAGCGTGGTCTTGCCGTTGGCCTGGATGAGGCGGCCGCCGTCGCCGTACTCGGGGTACGGGGACTCGGGCGTGAGGTGGGTCAGCACCTGCTGGATGGTGGGGTGCTTGGTGCGGTCCTCCTCGTCCCAGAAGGCGCCGTCGAAGACCGGGGTGCTGATGAGCTTCGCCGGCGGGGTGGCCGGGCGGGTCTTGCGTTCGTTGCGGATCGGCTCCTCGCCGACCTTGCCGGACTTCTCGTGGTCCCAGCCCCAGCGGGCGGCGTAGCCCAGGTGGGACTCCATGACCTGGCCCACGTTCATGCGGGACGGGACGCCGAGCGGGTTGAGGATGATGTCGACGGGGCTGCCGTCGGCGAGGAAGGGCATGTCCTCGATGGGGAGGATGCGGGAGATGACGCCCTTGTTGCCGTGGCGGCCGGCGAGCTTGTCGCCCACGCTGATCTTGCGGCGCTGGCCGACGTAGACCTTCACCAGCTGGTTGACGCCGGGGGGCAGCTCGTGGCCGTCCTCGCGGGTCTGGACCCGGACGTCGATGACCTTGCCGGTCTCGCCGTGCGGGACCTTCAGCGAGGTGTCGCGGACCTCACGGGCCTTCTCGCCGAAGATGGCGCGCAGCAGGCGCTCCTCGGGCGTGAGCTCGGTCTCGCCCTTGGGCGTGACCTTGCCGACCAGCACGTCGCCCGCCTCGACCTCGGCGCCGATGCGGATGATCCCGCGCTCGTCGAGGTCGGCGAGGATGTCCTCGCTCAGGTTCGGGATGTCCCGGGTGATCTCCTCCGGGCCGAGCTTGGTGTCGCGGGCATCGATCTCGTGCTCCTTGATGTGGATCGACGTGAGCACGTCGTCCTTCACCAGGCGCTCCGAGAGGATGATGGCGTCCTCGAAGTTGTAGCCCTCCCAGGGCATGAAGGCCACGAGGAGGTTCTTGCCGAGGGCCAGCTCGCCGTTGTCGGTGCTGGGGCCGTTGGCGAGGATGTCGCCGGCGCTGATCTTCTGCCCGGCGGCCACGATCGGCCGCTGGTTGATGCAGGTGTCCTGGTTGGACCGCTCGAACTTGTTGAGCTTGTAGGTGACGTTGCCCTGGGACTTGTACGCCACCTTGATGAGCGTGCCGTCGACCTCGGTGATCTCGCCGTCGCCGGTGGCGATGATCATGTCGGCCGCGTCGCGGGCCGCACGGCCCTCGACGCCGGTGCCGATGTAGGGCGCCTCGGCCTTGACCAGCGGCACGGCCTGCTTCTGCATGTTGGCGCCCATGAGCGCGCGGTTGGCGTCGTCGTGCTCGAGGAACGGGATCAGGGCGGCGCCGATCGAGACGATCTGCTTCGGCGAGACGTCCATGAGCTGGACCTCGCTGCCCGGCACGTACTGGATGTCCGTGGTGGCACCGAAGAAGATGTCGCGCTCGAGCTGGAGGCGCAGGTCCTCGAGCGAGGCGGCCTGCGGGGAGCGGCGCACGAGCACGCGCTCCTGGGCGAAGGAGCCCTTGTCGTCGAGCGGCGTGTTCGCCTGGGCGACCACGTACTCCTCTTCCTCGTCGGCCGCGAGGTAGACGATCTCGCCGGTGACCCGGCCGTTCTCGACCTTGCGGTACGGCGACTCGATGAAGCCGAACTCGTTGACCCGGGCGTAGGTGGCCAGGGCGCCGATCAGGCCGATGTTCGGGCCTTCCGGCGTCTCGATCGGGCACATGCGGCCGTAGTGGCTGAAGTGCACGTCGCGGACCTCGAAGCCGGCCCGCTCACGCGAGAGGCCGCCCGGGCCGAGCGCCGAGAGGCGGCGGCGGTGGGTGAGGCCCGACAGCGGGTTGACCTGGTCCATGAACTGCGACAGCTGGGAGGTCCCGAAGAACTCCTTGATGGCCGCGACCACGGGGCGGATGTTGATGAGCGTCTGGGGCGTGATGGCCTCGACGTCCTGGGTGGTCATGCGCTCGCGCACCACCCGCTCCATGCGGGAGAGGCCGATGCGGACCTGGTTCTGGATGAGCTCGCCCACCGAGCGGATGCGGCGGTTGGCGAAGTGGTCCTGGTCGTCGAGGCGGTACCCAGGGGTGGCCTGGACGAGGTGCAGCAGGTAGGTGCAGGCGGCGAGGACCTCGCAGCGGCTGAGCACCGGCTGGCCGGGCTCGGGGCGGTCGAGGAGCGGGGTGACCTCGTCGACCATGAGCTTGTCCTCGAGCATCGGGAACAGCTCGGCGATCTTGTCGATCTCGTGGCCCAGCTTGCGGTCCAGCTTGTACCGGCCGACCCGGCTCAGGTCATAGCGGCGGGACTCGAAGAAGGCGTTGCGGAAGTAGGCCTTGGCCGACTCGACCGACGGCGGCTCGCCCGGACGGGCCCGCTTGTAGATCTCGACGAGCGCCTCCTCCTGCGTGGGGGCGATGTCGCGCTCCTTCTCCCACTGGCCCTCGAGGAAGTCGAAGTGGCGGACGAAGGCGTCGAGGAAGCCGGGGGCGTTCTCCTCGTCGTAGCCGAGGGCCCGCAGCAGCACGAAGATGCCGAGGCGGCGCTTGCGGGCGACGCGGGTGCCGGCGGTGACGTCCTTGCCGGGCTTCTGCTCGACGTCGAACTCGATCCACTCGCCGCGGTAGGGGTGGATGGTGCCGGTGACGAGCTGGTGCTTGGCCAGGTTCCGGAGGCGGAAGCGCTCACCGGGCTGGAAGATGACGCCGGGCGAGCGGACGAGCTGCGACACGACGACGCGCTCGGTGCCGTTGATGACGAAGGTGCCCTTGGTGGTCATCTTGGGGAAGTCCCCCATGAAGACCGTCTGCTCCTTGATCTCGCCGGTGTTGGCGTTGATGAAGCGGGCGCGGACGAAGATCGGGGCGGAGTAGGTCATGTCCCGCTCCTTGCACTCCTCCACCGTGAACTTCGGCGTGGGGCGCAGGTCCTCGTCCGTGGGATCGAACTCCAGCTCGAGCTGGAGCGTCTCGGTGAAGTCCTTGATCGGCGAGATGTCGCGGAACGTGTCGGCGAGGCCCTGCTCCAGGAACCAGTCGAACGATTCGCGCTGGATCGCGATCAGGTCGGGAAGCGGGAGGACCTCCTCCAGGTTCGCGAACGAATAACGGTCCCGGATGATGGAACGAGAGGACAACGCAGGCTCCTCAGCAGCTGGTGATCACGCGACGAAGACCGGTGGCAGGGCGCGTCGCTTCGATCAACCATTTCTGAGAGCCAGCACGCTGCACCACGGCGAAGGGCGATCCTAGCGACGCCGACAACGCGAACACAACCCGGATCTGCATCGATCCGAGCGGGGGTGGGCTGGGTTCCGGGTGACGGTAAACCGACTCCCCCGGGAGGTCAAGGACTTCATCGGGTCGGCGGCGGGTCGTGCGCTCGCGTAGGTTCGCCCCCCATGAAGCGGGCATGGATCGGTGTGGTGGTCGTGGCGGCGCTCTTCGGCTCGGGGTGCTCCTCGGGCGGATCGGACGCGGAGGCGGATGCGACCTCCACCAGCGAGGCCGGCACCACGACCTCGACGGCACCGGCCACCTCCGAGCTCGAGCCGTCGGACTACCAGACGCCGCCGAGCTCGATCAACGGGATCACGCTCCAGGACGACACCATCTGGGTGGCGAGCATCGAGGACGACCAGGTCCTCCAGGTGGAGGCCGAGACCGGCGCCATCCTCCGCCGGGTCGCCACCGAGGGCGCCGGCCCCGACGACGTGGCCGTCGCCCCCGACGGCTCGGTGTGGACCACCGGGTTCACCAGCGGCCACCTCGGCCGCATCGACCCGGACGGCACCTACGAGGTCGTCGCCACCCTCGAACCGGGCATCAACCCGCTGGAGTTCGGGTCCGACGGGACGCTCTACGTCGGCACCTACGGCGCGGACGGCGTCCTCTACGCCGTCGAGACCGACGGCGGGGCCCCGGTGCCCGATGCGACGCCCGAGGTGGTCGTCGAGGGCCTGCCCAACATCAACGCGTTCGGCGTGCTCGACGACGACACCATCGTGGCGCCGGCGGGCGGCCTGTCCGGGCCGAGCGAGGCCGTGCTGATCGACCCGGCGAAGGGGACGGTCACGACCATCGTCGACGACCTCCCCGCCGTCGCCGCCGGGGCCACCGACGCGGACGGCACCCCCTACGTGCTGGCCAACCTGACCGGCGAGGTCTTCGCCATCGACGTCGAGGCCGGCACGTCGAAGCGGGTGCTCCAGGCGAAGGAGGGCGCCCCGTTCGACAACCTGGCGTTCGCCGAGGACGGGACGCTCTACGTGTCGAGCTTCACCGCGCCGGCCATCACGGTCGTGGCGCCCGACGGCTCCGAGCGCGTGATCCCCATCGGTTCCTGACCGGCGGCGGCCTCCGGAGCCGCCTCGCCCTCGGGCGACCACACCACCAGGGTGTCGCAGTGGCAGCGGAGCACGGCGCGCAGCCCGGCGGGGCCCCGCTCGATCGAGACCACCCGGCGCGGGCCGAGGAGCATCCGGGAGCGGCAGGTGGGGCACCAGGGAGCGAACATGGAGACCAATCTCGCCTGATTGGCCCTGGACTTCACGGGCCAATCCCGCCAGATTGGCCGCATGTCGACCAGTCCAATCTCCGGGCCAATGGGCGCGCTGGTCAGCGACCAGCGCCTGACGGGCCTCCTCGGCGACTGGTCCGCGGACGGTCACGGCACCCTCGCCCGCCGCCTGGCCCAGGGCCTGCGCAAGGCGATCGCCGGCGGCCTGCTCCCCGACGGCGCCCGGCTCCCCGCCGAGCGCCACCTCGCCGAGCTCCTGAGCGTGAGCCGCAGCACCGTCACCACCGCGCTCGACGAGCTGCGCGGCGAGGGGCTGCTGCGCTCCCACCAGGGTCGGGGCACGGAGGTGGTCGGGCCGGGCGACGTCCTCGCCGGCCACCGGGTGGGGACCCACTTCACCAGCCGGGGCACCGGCATCGACCTCGCCGCGGTGGTCCCCTCCGACGGCAGCCACCTCCCGCCGCTGTCGATCACCACCGCAGACCTGGTCGCCGGCCGGGGCCTCCTCGAGCCCCACGGCCTGCCCTCGCTCCGCGAGGCGCTCGCCCGGCTCCAGAGCGAGCAGAGCCGGCCCACCGAGGCCAGCCAGATCCAGATCACCCACGGGGCCCACCACGCCATCGGCCTGGCCATGGCCGCCCTCGTCCCCGCCGGCGCCGCCGTGGCCCTGGAGGTGCCCAGCTACCCGGGCATCCTCGACCTCATCGACCACCAGCGGGCCCGCGTCGTCGGCATCCCCGACGGACCCGGTGGCCTCGACCCCGAGGGGCTGGCCCAGGTGCTGCGCACGGAGCGGCCGGCGGCCGTCTACCTCCAGACCGGCGTGCACAACCCGACCGGCCGGGTGCTGTCGTCGGCCCGCCGCCGGGCCATCGCCGAGGTGCTCGACGACCACGGCGACGCGGTGGTGATCGAGGACAACACCCTGGCCGACCTCGTCTACGCCGGGCGCCCCAGGCCGTCGATGGCCGAGGCCTGCCGCGTCGCGCCCGTCGTCACGGTCGAGTCGCTGTCGAAGACGGCGTGGGCCGCGCTGCGCATCGGGTGGCTCCGGGCCACGGGCGTGGTCGCCGAGCGCATCAGCGGCGTCCGCCTCGCCACCGACCTCGGGCCCTCCGTGCCCTCGCAGCTGCTGGCGCTCCAGCTCCTCCCCCACCTGGCCGGGATGGCCGAGGACCGCCGGCGCAGCCTGGAGGCGGCCACCACCCACGCCGCCGACCGGATCCGAGCGGAGATCCCGGCGTGGAGCCTCGAGCCGCCGGCCGGGAGCTCGGCGCTGTGGCCGAAGCTGCCCCTCCCCGACGCCACCCCCTTCGTGGCCCTCGCCCGCCGGCACGGCGTGCACGTCACGCCCGGCTCGGTCCACGTCCTCGACGACGCGCCCGACCCGCACCTGCGGTTCTGCGTCGACCGCCCGCGCAGCCACGTGGACGAGGGCCTGGACCGGCTCGTCGCCGCCTGGCACGACGCCGTCAGCCGCTCCAGCCGCGCCCTCGCCTGATCCCGCCCGGTCGCCCCTCCACGGCCTTCGCACCGGCCCGGTCCGGTTCGACCCGATCCCCACGAAGTCCGGTGGCGCGGTGCGGTCGGCCATGATCGGCGGCGTGCTGACCGCCGCCATCCCCGTCGACGACCCGGCCGATCCGCGCATCGAGGAGTTCCTCGGGCTGCGCGACCACGAGCTGCGGCGGCGGCGCGAGTCGCCCGGCGGGGACCTGGCCGGGATCTTCATCGCCGAGGGCGACCTCGTGGTCGAGCGGGCCGTGCGCGCCGGCTACCGGCTCCGGTCCGTGCTGGTCGACGCCACCCGGACCCTGCCGCTGCCGGCCGCCGTCCGCGCCGACGTGCCCGTGTACGCCGCCGGCGAGGAGGTGGTGCTGCGCATCACGGGGATGGCCATGCACCGCGGACTGATCGCCTCGCTCGACCGGGGCCCGGACCGCGACGTGGACGAGGTGCTCGCGGGCGCCACCCGCGCCGTCGTGCTGGAGAACGTGAACAACCCGACCAACCTCGGCGTGATCGCCCGCAGCGCGATGGGCCTCGGCGCCGACGCGCTGCTCCTCGACCCCTCCTGCTGCGATCCGCTCTACCGCCGGGCGTCGCGCGTCGCGATGGGCGAGGTGTTCGCGCTGCCGTGGGCGCGCACCGAGCGCTTCCCCGACGGCATCGACCAGGTGACCGGCGCTGGCTTCTCGCTCCTGGCGCTCACGCCGGACCCCGCGGCCGAGCCCATCGACGACGTCGTCTTGGCCCCCGACGAGAAGGTGGCCCTCGTGCTCGGCGCCGAGGGGCCCGGCCTCACCGAGGAGACGATGGCCCGGGTGGGGCGCCGGGTGCGCATCCCGCTGCACGGCGGGGTCGACTCGCTCAACGTGGGCGCCGCCGCCGCCATCGCCTGCTACGTGCTGGGGCGCGGCCGACCCTGATCGCCGCCCCTCATCGCCGGGCGGGCGGGCGGGCGGTCAGCGGGCGCGGAGCTCGGCGACGCGGTCGAGCGCCACCCGGCCCACCTTCTTCGCCACCTCGGGTCCGCTGCCGAGCACGGTCACGCCGCGGTTGTTGAGCGCGGAGATCTGGAGGTAGCGCTTGAAGCGGGCGGGATCGCCGCCGGCCGGCTCGCGGAAGCGGCCGTTCACGGCCAGCGTCGAGCCGCCGTAGAGGAACCGGAAGCAGAACGCGAGCGACTCGGACCCGAGCACGAAGTCGCAGCTCCCCTCGTCGCGGTGCTCCGGCGCCGGGTGGAGCCCGTCGACCCCGAAGCGCACCGCCCGCCCCAGGTCCGACAGCCACAGGTGGGCGTCCTGCAGGACGTGCACGCGCCCCATGGCGTCGATCACGCGTGCGCCGTTGCGCTCACGCAGGTCGGCCAGGAACTGCTGGGCGAGCTCCTGGAGCTCAGGCAGCTGCACGGCCGGCGACGTGACCAGCTCCTCCGAGGCGAGGGCGGCATCGACGTCGGCGTCGTAGCGCTCGATCGCCGAGGCGTTGGCGTGCGGCTCGCCGACGACCCAGCGGTCGCCGGGGTAGAGCACCACGGCCTCGGCGCCCGTGCGGCCCTCGATCGCCGCGACCGCGTCGCCCACCCGGTTGGCCGCATCGTTCAGGTAGTGGTTCTCCTCGTGGCAGAAGTACACGAAGCTGGCGAACGGCACGACCTGCTTCGGCGAGAAGGCGTGGACCTGGGCCACGAGCGCATCGAGCTTGGCGGCGGCGGCGGCCCGGCGGCGCTCGACGTCGTCGGGGTTGCCCTCCCAGTTGGCGTAGGAGAACTGGGTCAACAGCACGTCGACCTCGGCGCCGTCGAGGTGCTTGCGCAGCAGGTTGAGCGTGGCCGCGTGGTGGACCACGGCGTCGTTCACGTTGAGCAGCGTCTGCTCGGGGGTGCGCACCGCGAGGATCGAGTCGCCGCTCGACCAGGGCGCCACCCACACCGACACGTCGGAGCCGATGGGCGTCCAGCGGTGCGCCTCGAGCTCCCGGGTCTTGAAGCCCATCTTGGCGCAGAACTGGAGGACCTTCCGGTCCTTGGTCGGCTGGTACAGCACCTCGATGTCGCCCCGCCGCTCCTCGGGGATCGTGCGCAGCGACCCGGGGCTGAAGTGGTCGGGGTGCTCGTGCGACACCCAGATGTGGGTGATCGCGTCGAGCACCTCCGGGCCGAGCTGCGTGGGCGAGTGCAGGGCCCAGCCGTCGTCGAAGGCGGTCCCCACCAGCCAGGGGTCGGTGAGCAGGCCGACGTCGCCCCGGCGGACGACGAAGGAGGCGTGGTTCACCCAGTCGATCGTGGGTGCAGCGGACATCGGACGGTTCCCCCTGGGCAGCGGCGCGCCCCGCCGAACGGAGCGCCGAACCTACCACCGCGCCCCCGGCCTCCGACCGAGCCCGCGGACCCGCCCCTAGGGTGGCGCCGGTGAGCGAGCCCGTGGCGTTCGACCGGTCCAGCGGGGACGACGACGCCAACGTCGTCCTCAGCGCGCTGACCCGGTCCGGGGCGAAGGGGCTCTCGGTGACGATCTCGGTGGTCCACCGCACGATCGAGCTGATCTGCCTCGCCGCCGGGGCCACCGGCCTGGTCGCGCTGGTGCTCGGCGCCTGGGCGTGGCGCCACGCGCTCCCCGGCGCCGCCATCGCGGTCGTGGGCGGTGGCACCACGCTCGCCGTCGCCGTCTACGTGCTGGTGCGGATCCGGGCGCTCGTCGCCGCCATCAAGCACCCCACCGAGGCGCTCGCCCAGGCCCAGGACCTGGTGATGCGGGCCAAGGGCAGTCCGGAGCTGCACAAGCTCGCCGGCAAGCTGCGGACCCGTCGGGCCGCCAAGGCCGCCGGGATCGGCCGCCTGCGCCGTGCCGTCAGCACCGGCAAGCTCATCAGCAGCGTCATCGGCCTGGCCTCGCCCGACCCGCAGCGCCACCGCTACCTGGTGCCGTTCACCCCGGACCGGCTGAAGAACCTGTGGCTTGCGATCCTCGCCGGCCTCTGGGCCTGGCTGATCTCGGCCGTGATCGCCTCCCTGGCGTTCCTCAGCCTCGCGATCCAGGCCCTCTGACCCCAGCCCGTGGCGGGCATCACCCCAGGTCGGCCGCGGTGACGCCGGCGAGGGGGCCGTCGCCGCGCAGGACGTGGGCGCCGTCGATCGAGCGGACCACCACGGCGCGCCCCGCGAAGTCGCGGCCGTCGAGCGTGGTGATGTCGACGGCGTAGGTGTTCTGCGGGATCTGCTTGGCGTCGAGCGAGTACACCAGGCACTCCCACTGGAGCTCGTCGAGGCCCTCCTGCTCGGCCACCAGCAGGTAGGCGGCCTTCAAGGCGACGGGGACGCCCTCCATCACGAGGGTGGCGACATCGAAGCGGGCGTGGCGCATGACCCCCATCATCGCCCGGAACGGCTTCGGGGAGCGGAGGGGGCGCTCGGTAGGCTCCCCGGTCGTGAGCAGCGACGACGCGACCCCCTACCCGAAGGTTCCGAGCCGCGCGGACTACCCCGCGATCGAGCGCCGGATCCTCGAGTTCTGGGCGGCCGACGGCACCTTCCAGGCGTCCATCGACCAGCGTCCGGCCGACGACGAGTACGTCTTCTACGACGGCCCGCCCTTCGCCAACGGCCTCCCCCACTACGGGCACCTCCTCACCGGCTACGTGAAGGACGTCGTCCCCCGCTACCAGACGATGCGCGGCCACCGCGTCGCCCGCCGCTTCGGCTGGGACACCCACGGCCTGCCCGCCGAGATGGAGGCGGAGAAGGAGCTGGGCATCGCCGGCCACAAGGCCATCAACGAGTTCGGCATCGACAAGTTCAACGAGTACTGCCGCACCTCGGTCCTCCGCTACACCGCCGAGTGGGAGCGCTACGTCAACCGCCAGGCCCGGTGGGTGGACTTCGAGGACGACTACAAGACCATGGACCTCTCCTTCATGGAGAGCGTGATCTGGGCGTTCAAGCAGCTGTGGGACAAGGGCCTCATCTACGAGGCCTACCGGGTCCTGCCCTACAGCTGGGGCGCCGAGACCCCGCTGTCGAACTTCGAGATCCGCCTCGACGACGCCACCCGGCCCCGCCAGGACCCGGCGCTCACGGTGGCGTTCGACCTGGATCCCGTCGACGGCGACCCGGGGCCGCTCAGGATCCTGGCCTGGACCACCACGCCGTGGACGCTGCCGTCCAACCTGGCGCTCGCGGTGGGCCCGGACCTGACCTACGCGGTGGTCGAGCTCGACGGCCAGCACTACGTGCTCGGCGAGGCGGTGCTCGAGCACTACGCCGCCGAGCTGGGCGAGGCCACCACCGTCGCCACCCTCTCCGGCGCCGACCTGGTGGGCCGCACCTACGCGCCGCCGTTCCCCTTCTTCGCGGACAACCCCGACAGCTTCCGGGTGCTGGCCGGCGACTTCATCGACACCACCGAGGGCACCGGCGTCGTCCACATCGCCCCGGGCTTCGGCGAGGACGACCAGCGCATCGGCAACGCGGCCGGCATCCCGCTCGTGGTGCCCGTCGACGAGAAGGGCCAGTTCACCGCCGACGTCCCCGACTGGGAGGGCGTCAACGTCTTCGAGGCCAACCCGGACATCATCCGCCACCTCAAGGGCGAGGGCCGGGTGCTCCGGCACGAGACCTACGACCACAACTACCCGCACTGCTGGCGCACGGACACGCCGATCATCTACCGGGCGATGTCGTCCTGGTACGTGCGGGTCAGCGACCTCACCGACAAGCTCCTGGCCCACAACCAGGAGATCAACTGGATCCCGTCGCACGTGAAGGACGGCTCGTTCGGCAAGTGGCTCGCCGGCGCCCACGACTGGTCCATCAGCCGCAACCGCTTCTGGGGCTCGCCGATCCCGATCTGGCAGAGCGACGACCCCGCCTACCCGCGCACCGACGTGTACGGGAGCCTCGACGAGATCGAGGCCGACTTCGGCGTGCGGCCCACCGACCTCCACCGGCCGTTCGTCGACGACCTCACCCGTCCCAACCCCGACGACCCCACCGGGAAGTCCACGATGCGGCGCGTGCCCGAGGTGCTCGACTGCTGGTTCGACTCCGGCTCCATGCCCTACGCCCAGGTGCACTACCCGTTCGAGAACAAGGAGTGGTTCGACTCCCACGCGCCGGCGGACTACATCGTCGAGTACATCGCCCAGACGCGCGGCTGGTTCTACACGCTGCACGTGCTGTCGGTCGCGCTGTTCGACCGCCCGGCGTTCACCAACGTCAACTGCCACGGCGTGGTCCTCGATGCCCAGGGCCGCAAGCTCTCGAAGAAGCTGCGCAACTACCCCGATCCCGAGGAGGTCATGGAGGAGATCGGGTCCGACGCCCTGCGCTGGTACCTCATGTCCTCGCCGATCCTGCGCGGCGGCGACCTCAAGATCGCCGAGGACGGCTCGGGCATCACCGACATGGTGCGCCTGGTCCTCAACCCGATCTGGAACGCCTTCCACTTCTTCACGCTCTACGCCAACGCCGACGGCTACCAGGCGCAGTTCCGCACCGACGCCACCGGGGAGCTCGACCGCTACCTGCTGGCCAAGACCCGCACGCTCGTCGACGCGGTCACCGAGGCCATGGACGCCTACGACCTCGCGGGCGCCTGCAACCAGATCACGTCGTACCTCGACGCCCTGAACAACTGGTACATCCGCTCCAGCCGCGAGCGGTTCTGGGCGCCGGGCGCGGTCGACGCCGACGCGACCGGCACCGCCGCCGACAAGGCCGACGCCTTCGACACCCTCTACACGGTGCTGGTCACCCTCTCGAAGGTGGTGGCGCCGCTGCTGCCGATGCTCGCCGAGGAGATCCACACCGGGCTCACCGGCGAGCGGTCCGTGCACCTGGCCGACTGGCCGGACGCCGCGACCCTGCCGGCCGACCCGGAACTGGTCCAGGCCATGGACGAGGTCCGGGCCGTGTGCTCCACGGCGCTCGGCCTGCGGAAGGAGCGCACGCTCCGCAGCCGCCTGCCGCTGCCGTCGCTGGCGGTGGCCGGCGAGCGGGCCGCGGCGCTCGAGCCGTTCGCCCACCTCATCGCCAACGAGCTCAACGTGAAGGCGATCGAGGTCTCCGGCGACCGCACCGCCTACGGCACCGAGGTCGTGCGGCCCAACCCCCGCGTCCTCGGCCCGCGCCTCGGCAAGCAGGTCCAGGAGGTCATCAAGGCGGCCAAGGCCGGCGACTGGTCCCGTGCCGACGACGGCTCGGTCGTGGTCGGAGGCCACCCGCTCGAGGACGGCGAGTACGAGCTGGTGCTCCAGACCGCCGAGGACGTGGCCGCCGCGCCGGTCCGTTACGTCGACCCCGAGGGCCGCACGATCGACACCGGCCTCGTGGTCGCGCTCGACACGAACGTGACCCCCGAGCTGCACGCCGAGGGCGTCACCCGCGACCTCGTCCGGGCCATCCAGTCGGCCCGCAAGGAAGCCGGGTTCGACGTCACGGACCGAATCGCCGTCGCCCTGCAGCTCCCCGGTGAGCTCCAGGCCATGGTGGCGGCGAACCAGCAGCAGCTGGCCGACAGCGTGCTGGCCACCTCGGTCGCCTACGTCGACGACGCCCAGCCGTCGGGCTGCCTGCTCGACGGCACCGAGGTCACCTTCTCGGTCACCCGCGCCTGACCCGCTCCCCGCCCCGGCCTGGCCCCTCGGGTGCCCCCGACGCGACGACCGCTGAGGGGATCAGAAGCTGGCGACGTAGTTCTTGAAGCCGGGGTCCTCGAGCAGCAGCGTGAACGCGTCCATGGTGTTGAACTGGGCGCCGAGCGGCGAGCTGGAGATCATCGACTGGAGCTGGGCATCGCTCTTGGAGCCGTGGCCGAGCCGCCAGACGATCGCCGCCAGCATCAGGCCCTTGGACTTGGTCACGAACTCGTTGCTCTCGGAGAACTGCGCCATCATCGTCGAGCGCTTGAACCCGCCGTTGAGCTTGTTGATCCAGTAGGTGCGGCCCGAGCTGTCCGGCGAGCGCTTGAGCACGTTGTTGTAGACGAGGTCCACGAACTGGGCGTTCGTGAGCTTCCCGTAGGTGTTCTGGAACTCGCCCGAGGCCGTCATCGCCGCTGCGGTGTCGTTCAGGGTCGTGCCGGCTCGCCGCTTCTTGAGCCAGTACTCGAGGCCGCCCGGATCGGGGAGGCGGTTGAAGACCGCCGTGTACAGCCGGGCCACGGGCAGGGCCTCCTCGAGCCCGGCCCCGGCACGGCGCAGCATGATCCAGCCCGGCTGGAAGTAGTGGCCGTTGCGGTAGTCGTCGACCGTCGCGGTGTTCTCCGCTGGTGTCGGCAACCGGCCGGCGTAGATCTTCATCGTCGCCCGGGTCAGGTGGGTGGTCGAGCTGAAGGCGACGAGCGGCAGCCGGTAGCTGACGATGTAGGTGCCGGCGGCGGTCGTGCCGGAGGTGGTGTGGCCGTCGATCGCGACCCGGTGGTCCTGGGTCAGCTGGGTGCGCAGGAACGACACCAGGCTGGTCTTGTTGGCGCTGTTCACGTCGTCGTTCTGGGCGACGAGCGAGCCGTCCTCGCGGTAGACGGCGAGGCGGGTGTCGAAGTCGCTGCCCGCCGTGAAGACCTCGATGCGGGCCATGTGCGACTGGACGGTGTCGGTCGTCAGCCAGACCGACCTCGATGCCGTCTGGCCGGCGTGGGCCGGCTCGCCCGCCTCCTTGGTGGCCCAGCAGTTGCGGCCGCTGACCGAGAAGTTCCCCGCGCTGAAGTCCTTGGGGTTCGCCTTGTTGTCGTTGGCGGGCGGGGTGGGCACCCACTCGTTGCAGTTGGTGGCCGCCGCGACCGGCGCGGGGGCGAGGCCGACGGCGAGGCAGCCCGTGAGGGCCGCGCCGACGACGGCGAGGCGGAGGGGGTGAGCGAGCATGGCAGCCTCCTGGAGGGTCGCGAGCGGCCGGGCAGCATCCTCCTCCTGCGCCGGTGCCCTCGTCCCGTGTTCGAGGTCCCAACGCGGTCCCAACCTCGCCCGCCTCCACCCGGCCGCGGCTCCTAGGGTCTCGGGCCGTGAGCGCCCCGCACGACCCGACCCGGCGCCGGGCGATGGCCGTCGGCCTCGGCGCCGCCGCGGCGATGGGCCTCGCCAGCTGCTCGGGCAGCTCCGGCCCCGCCGCGCCCACCACCGCGGCCGGCGCGGACGGGGCATCCGACGACGGAGCGTCGCGCCGGGTCATCGTCGTCGGGGCGGGGCTCGCCGGCCTCACCACCGCCCTGGACCTGGTGGAGGCGGGGTGGGACGTGGTGGTGCTCGAGGCCCGCACGCGCGTGGGCGGCCGGGTGCACACCGTCCGAGGCGAGGCGTTCTCCCAGGGGCTGCACGCGGAGGCGGGCGGCGAGTCGATCGACGTCGACCACCGCGACCTCCTCGCCTTGCTGGCGCGCTTCGAGCTCACGACCGAGGACCGCCCGCCGGAGAAGATCCTCGACGGGCTGACGTCGTGGCGGGGCCGCCGCCAGGCCACCGCCGACTTCGTGGCCGGTCGCGACGGCCAGGTGGGTGCCGACTACGCCCGCTACTACGCGGCCCTCGACGAGCTCGCCCCCGACATCGACCCGGCTCACCCCGATGCGTACGACGGCGCCGCCGACCTCGACGCCCGGTCCCTGGCCGACCTCGTCGACGAGCTGGACCTGGTCCCCGAGGCCCGGTTCCTCGTCGACACCGACAACCGCGGCGAGTTCAACGCCGAGGCCGAGGACGTGTCGCTGCTGTTCGTGGCCCAGCAGTGGGCCGTGGGCGAGGACATCGCCGACGAGGGCGTCGAGGCCATGCGCGTCGCGGGCGGCAACGACCTCCTCCCACAGGCCATGGCCGACGAGCTCGGCGACGCCGTGGTGCTCGCCTCACCGGTCACCCGCGTCGTGCACACCGGCGAGGGTGTGCGGGTCACGGCCGGCGGCGCCACCCACGAGGGGGCGTGGCTGGTCCTCGCCTGCCCGTTCGTGCCCCTGCGCGCCGTGGCGTTCGACCCGCCGCTGCCCGACGACCTGGCCGCCGCGGTCGAGGGGCTCGACCTCGGCCACGCCGCCAAGGTCACCATCCAGTACGACGAGCGCGGCTGGGCCGACGACGAGAGCGGGGCCACCTCCGGGTTCACCGTCACCGACGAGCCCTTCGGCATCGCCTGGTCCCCCACCGACTCGTACGGCGACCCGGACGGCCCCGGCCTGCTCACCGCGTTCCTCACCGGGGACGGAGCCGAAGCGGCCGAGGCCCAGGACGACGCCGAGCGCATCGCCGCCGTGCAGGAGCAGTTCGCGGCGGTCTACCCGCAGCTCGACGGCACCGAGTCCGGGCACCGGTCCACCATCGCCTGGGCGAAGGAGCGGTACACCGGCGGCGGCTACGCCGTCCCCCACCCCGGCCAGATGGCCGCGTTCTGGCCCGCGGTCCGCGTCGGACACGGCCGCATCCGGTTCGCGGGCGAGCACACCGAGACGCTCGCCGGCTACATGGAGTCGGCGGTGCGCAGCGGCCACCGGGTGGCGGCGGAGCTGGGCGACCCGCCGAGCTGACCCCCGTCAGCAGAGGCCATGGGCCGAATCGTCCGGGGCCAGGTAGACGGCGACGGTCTGCGGGCTGCCGGGCTGGTCGTAGTCGATCGTCGAGATCCGGCGGGCGCCTTCGGGTGCCGGCTCCGAGGCCTCCCGCAGCGACACCACCCCGTCGCACCGGACGCCCCGCTTCCCGTAGAGCTCGCCGGTCCCCACGTGGAAGTTCCGGATCATCACCGGCAGCCGTCCGTGCTCGCGCAGGCTCCAGGCCAGGGCGGGCGTCATCACGATCTCGTAGCGGCCGGAGTCGGCGAGCCGGACCCGGTCGCCAGGCGAGGTGGCGGCCACGAGATCGGCGCCCGCCACCCGGGCCGGCTCCGACATCCACGCCGCGCCGTCGGTGCGGGACACGCTGAGCGACGTCAGGGCCACCACCGCCACCGCCCCGACCGCCACCGCCCGAGGCACGCCCCGGGCGGGGATCCAGCGGCGCAGCAGGTCGAAGCGGATCACCGCCAGCGCGCCGGCCAGCCACGGCACCAGGCCGGCGGTGACGATCCACCGCAGCGAGTACGGCGCCACGATCAACCGGTCGAGCGGCAGGCGGGCCGCCACGGCCAGCGCGGCCACCGACAGGCCCAGCGCGAGCACCGCTCCCAGCAGCACGTCCCGCTTGCCCCTGCGGTGCGCCACCACCGCCAAGCCCACCAGCAGCGCGGCCAGCACGACCGTCCCGATCCACGCGAACGGGCCGCCGGCGACGCGGAGCTGGTCCAGCTCGCCGACGCCGGTCTCGGTGGGGCGCACGAACGCCGGCACCAGGCCGCTCGCCCGCCACCACACGTTGACGGCCACCCCGGCGCCGAAGGTCTCGCCGTCAGCCCCGGCTGCCTCGCGGACCAGCGTGAGGTTGCCGGGCGACGTCGTGAACTGCTGGTAGAGGGGCAGCGCCCAGCACACGAGCAGGGCCACGACCGCGCCGACGATCGGGGGGACCCGTGGCACCGGATCCGGCGACGGCCCCGACCGGGCCTCCGGCTCGCCGGCCTCGGCGCCCCGCTCCACGCCGGTCACGCCCGGCCACCAGCCGCCGACGAGGGCGACCGCCAGCAGGACGAGCGAGGGCGGCAGGTAGGTGAGGTGGGCCTGGACGAGGAACGAAGCCAGCACCACGGCGGGGACGAGCCACCACCGGCGCCCGAGGGCGACCAGCCAGCAGACCAGGATCAGGGCGGCGAAGGGCGCCAGCCCCGCCCACGGGTTCCACACCTCGACGTACGCGCTCGCCCCGCTGGCGCGAACGGTCCCCACCAGGCCGAGGGCCACGATCGCCGCGAACCACCAGCCACCGATCCGGCGGGCGGCGACGAGGGCGACGGTGAAGCACGCGGAAGCCCACAGCCCCATCGTCAGGGGCAGCGTCCACGCCGGGCCGAACCGGGCAGCGGGTGCCAGCAGCACGTAGAGCAGCGGCCCCGGGCTGAAGACCTGCTTGCTGCCGGTGGAACCGGCGAGGGAGAACTGGCCGACGAGGGGCCGGTGCGGGCTCCACATGTCGAACGCCCGGGTGACGATCGTGGCCGCGTCGGCGGTCGGGACCCAGTCGGCCCGGGCCCCGTCGACCACCGCCAGCAGGATCGGCAGGCACACGGCCAGGACCAGGGCGGCCAGCGGGATCCACCCGCGGTCGAGGTCGAGCGCCCCACGGCCCGCGGGCGTCGTCGTACGCGCGTCGCCCCCTTCGCCCCCTTCGCCCATCGGCGCATGCTCGCACAGCGCCCACCCCGCCCCCAACGCGCAGCAGCCGCTGCCCGGAGGCAGCGGCTGCTGGACGTGCGATCGAGCGGGCAGACCCGCCCGGTGCTACTTGAGCTCGACGGTGGCGCCGGCGCCTTCGAGGGCTTCCTTGGCCTTGTTGGCGTCTTCCTTGGAGGCCTTCTCGAGGATGGGCGAGGGGGCGCCGTCGACCAGCTCCTTGGCCTCCTTGAGACCGAGGTTGGTGAGGGCGCGCACCTCCTTGATGACGTTGATCTTCTTCTCACCGGCAGCGGTGAGGATCACGTCGAACTCGTCCTGCTCGTCCTCGGCGGCGGCAGCGCCACCACCGGCCGGGGCGCCAGCCGCGGCCACGGCGACGGGAGCAGCGGCGGTCACGCCGAACTTCTCCTCGAACGCCTTCAGGAGCTCGGAGAGCTCGAGGACGGACAAGTTGGCGATGGAATCGAGGATCTCTTCTTGGGTAGCCATGGTCAGCTCTCGCTTTCGGTGTCGGCCGACTCGGCCGGGGTCTCGGTGTCTTCAGCAGCAGCGGCGGGTGCCTCTGCAGCGGTCTCTTCTTCGGCGGGGGCCTCAGCCTCAGCCGTTTCGGGAGCGGCGGCTTCGGCCTCGGGCTCGGCCGCAGGGGCCTCCTCCGCAGCAGCAGCCGGGGCATCGGCAGGAGCGCCGGGGGCGCCTCCCTGGTCGATGAGGGCCTGGAGGCCGTACGCGAAGTTCCGCGGCAGGGCCTCGAGGAGACCGGCGAACTGCTGCAGCGGGGCAGCGAGCAGGCCGGCGAACTTGGCGAGGAGCACCTCTCGGGGCTCCAGGTCGGCGAGCGCCTTCACGTCCTTGTCGCTCAGGACCTGGTCGCCGAGCAGACCGCCCTTGACCACGAGGGCCGGGTTGGTCTTGGCGAAGTCCTGGAGCGCCTTGGCGACGCCGACGGCATCGCCGGTGACGAAGGCGATGGCGGTGGGGCCGGTCAGCAGGTCGTCGAGCTCCAAGCCCAGGTCCCGGGCCGCGATGCGGACCAGGGTGTTCTTGTAGATCTTGTACTCGCCTCCTGCGTCGCGCAGCGCACGACGCAGATCGGCGGTGGCCGACACGTTGAGCCCCCGGTATTCGGTCAGCACCGCAGCGTTCGACTCCTCGAGCTTCGCTCGGACCTCGTCGACCACGGCGACCTTTTCAGGCCTCGGGTTCTCCATGGGCACCTCCTCTCATCTGTTTCTGGTGGGATCCGGAGCAGGCGCCCCGGAATGCGAAATGGGTGTCCGCAGTCAGCGAACACCCATGAAACAGACGAGATCGGATTGCTGATTCGTCCGCCTCATCTGGCGGGCCCGGGGGCCCTTTCAGCGCCCGAGGGCGCACCGGAGGTCTTCGGCGTACTGCAGGTTGTGCGGGGGCCACCGTAGCCGGTGGCCCCCAACGACTTCTAGACGGCGGCCTCGGGCTTGAGGCGGTTGCTGTCGATCTTGACCCCGGGGCCCATGGTGGAGCTGACCGAGATCTTCTTGAGGTAGCGGCCCTTGGCCGAAGCCGGCTTGGCCCGCTGGAGCTCCTCGAGCACGGCCCGGAAGTTCTCCTCGAGCGCCTCGGGCGAGAAGCTCACCTTGCCGAGCGGCACGTGGACGTTGCCGTAGCGGTCGGTGCGGTACTCGACCTTGCCGCCCTTGAACTCCTCGACGGCCTTGGCGACGTCGGTGGTGACGGTGCCGGTCTTGGGGTTCGGCATCAGGCCACGGGGGCCGAGCACGCGGCCGAGGCGGCCGACGACGGGCATCTGGTCGGGGGTGGCGATGGCCAGGTCGAAGTCGAGCATGCCGCTCTCGACCTCGGCGGCGAGGTCGTCGGCGCCCACGAACTCGGCGCCGGCCTCGCGGGCCGCAGCGGCGGCGTCGCCCGAGGCGAACACCGCGATGCGCACGTCCTTGCCGGTGCCGGCGGGGAGGGCGACGGTGCCGCGGACCATCTGGTCGGCCTTGCGGGGGTCGACGCCGAGCCGCACGACCAGCTCGACGGTCTCGTCGAACTTGGCCGGGGCCAGGGCCTTCACGTGGCCGAGCGCCTCGGCGACGCCGTGGAGGGCGTCGTTGTCGTAGCGCTTGATCGCGTCGGAGTACTTCTTGCCTTGCGCCATGGTTGGCTCCCTCAGGGGTCGTGGCCGCCGGGCGAGGTCGTCCCGGTCGAGCCGTGTGGATCACCCACCGGACGGTGGGTGGCGTTCAGGTGGTCAGTTGACCGAGATGCCCATCGAGCGGGCGGTGCCCTCGACGATCTTCTTGGCAGCGTCGAGGTCGTTGGCGTTGAGGTCGGGGAGCTTCACCTTGGCGATCTCCTCGATCTGGGCCGCGGTGACCGAGCCACCGGGCTCCTTGCCGGGGTTCTGCGACGCCTTGGCGACGCCCGCCGCCTCGAGCAGCATGCGCGACGCCGGCGGGGTCTTCGTGATGAAGGTGAACGAGCGATCTTCGAAGATCGTGATCTCGACGGGGATGATCTGACCGCGGCTGGCTTCGGTCTGGGCGTTGTACGCCTTGCAGAAGTCCATGATGGCCACGCCGTGCGGGCCGAGGGCGGTGCCGACGGGCGGCGCGGGGGTGGCCTGTCCAGCGGGGATCTGGATCTTGACGACGGCCTTGACCTTCTTCTTGGCCATGGTGGCTCAGTGCTCCTAGCGAATTTTGGTGACGGACAAGCCTAAGCGCGCGGGCTAGAGCTTGGCGATTTGGCTGAAGTCCAGTTCGACCGGGGTCTCCCGGCCGAAGATGTTGACGAGGACCTTGACCTTGAGCTTGTCCTCGTCGATCTCGACGATCTCGCCGCTGAAGTCGGCGAAGGGGCCTTCCTTGACCCGGACGGTCTCGCTGATCTCCCACTCGAGGCGGGGACGGGCGGGACGGGCACCGGTGGCGGCGCCGGATGCGGCCTGGTCGCCTTCGACGGGGATCGAGAGGAAGGTCTCGACCTCCTTGCGCCGCAGCGGCGAGGGCTTGGTGCCCTGGCCCACGAACCCGGTGACGCCGGGCGTGTTGCGGATCACGTACCAGGAGTCGTCGTCGAGGAAGCAGCGCACCAGCAGGTAGCCGGGGAACATCTTCTTCTGGACGATGACCTTCTTGCCGTTCTTGAACTCGGTCACCTCCTCCATGGGGATGACCACCTCGTGGATGCGGCCTTCCATGTTCATGGACGAGGTGCGGGCCTCGAGGTTCTGCTTGACCTTCTTCTCGTAGCCCGACTGCGTGTGGACGACGTACCACTTGCCCGGGCGGTTCGCCGGGTTGTCGACGACCGGCGCCTCGGCGATGAGGTCCTCGGCGTCGACCGCCGGGGCCTCGGCCGCGGCGGGCTCGAGGATCTCGCCCGTCTCCGGGTCGATGGTGGGCGGGGCCTCGTCCGTGGACGCCTCGGCCTCGGGGGCGTCGGCCTCGGAGGCGTCGGCCGCCTCGTCGGTCGGCTCCGCCTCGGGCGCGTCCGCACCGTCGACGGCGTCGACGGTCTCGGTGGCGTCTTCGGTGGGGAGGTCTTGGTTGTCGAGGCTCATGGGGTTGGCACCGTTACTGGTTGATGATCCAGAGGACGGCTTCGGAGAAGCCGAAGTCGAAGGCCGCGATGAGGGCCGTCATGAAGATGAGGAACACGAGGACGATGGCCGAGAGGCTCAGCGTCTCCTTGCGCGTGGGCCAGGCCACCTTCCGGAGCTCGGCGTTGACCTCGCGCACGAACTGGCGGGGCTTGGTCCGGGGCTCCTTCGGCGCGGTGGGCGACGGCGCCTTCCGGCGCTCGGCCTTCTGGTTGCCTTCCGCGTCAAGCTGACCCTGCTTCTGCAGCATCCGCTTGTGCTCTCGGTTCATCGCCATGAGTTGGCCTCGGCGCGTCGGGGATCAGGAATGTGAAAAGCAGGGCAGGAGGGACTCGAACCCGCAACCGCCGGTTTTGGAGACCGGTGCTCTACCAATTGAGCTACTGCCCTTGGGGGTTCTTGCTCGGCCGACCACCTTACGCCGTGCTTGGGAGGGGGCCAATTCGGGTTCCGCCCCACCCGACGGGTCGCGGACCGCTCCGATCGTGCCAGGCTGGCGGGGTGGACCACGCGGATCGGAGCGCCGACGCCCCCGTCGAGGGGCGGGTAACCCGTCCGGCCGACGACGGGTCAGAACCCCCGATGCGGCTGGTCCACCCCCCGATCCACCCCCCGACCGCCAGCCTCGACGAGCTCGTCGAGGCGGCCCGGGCCGGCGACGCCGCGTCGTTCGAGGAGCTCGTCAAGCGCACCAGCGCGGACACGTACACCCTCGCTCGACGCCTCGTGTCCGACGACGACGACGCCCGGGACGTGGTGCAAGACGCCTACCTCCGGGCCTACCGATCCATCGGGTCGTTCCGGGGCGACGCCCAGTTCACGACGTGGCTCTACCGCATCACCGCCAACTGCGCCTCCACCCACCTCGGGCGGCGGCGCCGGCACCGGCACGACGAGCTCGACGAGGAGGTGGACGTGCCCGATGTGAAGCCCGAACACGACCCGCAGGCCGCGGCCGACGGGGCCCTGCTCCGCCACCAGCTCGAGGACGCCATCGCCCAGCTCCCGCCGCGCCTGCGCGCGGTCGTCGTGCTGCGCGACATCTACGACCTCAGCCACGCGGAGATCGCCGAGCACCTCGGCATCTCCGAGTCGGCCGCCAAGGTGCGCCTCCACCGGGCCCGCCGCCGGCTCCGCACCCAGGTCTTCCCGCTCGCCGGCGAGGCGGGGCGGATCGACCCGGAGGAGCACGCCCATGCGGTCTGAACGGGTCCGCGAGCGAGCCACCACCCTCCATGCCTCGTGCGAGGCGCTGGCCGACGTCCTGCCGGGCGTCGTCGACGGCACCTCCAGCCTCGAACGCAGCGACCGCCGCCACGTCGAGCGCTGCCTGCGCTGCCAGGCCGAGCTCGCCCAGTACCGCAAGCTGCTGCGGGCGATGCAAGGCCTCCGGTCCGTCACCGCCACCGAGCCCTCCGGCCTGGTCACCGACGTGATCGCCCACATCGAGGCGGCGGGTGAGCGCCGGGCCGTCCGGGCGGCGCTCACCGGGCGGAAGGTCGCCTACATCGGCGGCATCGCGGCGGCCGCCACCGCAGCCGGCGCCGGTGCGGCCATCGTGTTGGTGACCCGCGGCCGCAAGGGCCGGCTCCCCCTCGCCGGGTGAGCGGCGGCCCCTCGGCACCGTCCTGGCCCCGCCATCGGACCGCGTAGGATCGACAGGCCGATCACCCCTGCGACCAGGGGCGGAACCGACCGGAGCCCCTTCCCATGACCGACGCCCCTCCCGACCCGTTCAGCCCGCAGGTCTCCGCGGCCGTGGCCGTTCACATGAACGGCGACCACGCCGAGGACAACCTGCTCATCGCCCGTTCGCTCGGCGGCCAGCCCGGGGCCACCGCTGCGGTGATGACCGGCGTCCGGCGGGAGGGCGCGGCGTTCGAGGCCACCGTCGACGGCGCGCCCGTCGAGGTGATCGTCCCCTGGGCCGCACCCATCACCGACCGGGGCGCCATCCGCGTCGAGGTCGTCCGCATGTACCACGAGGCGTGCGCCGCGCTGGGCGTGGAGCCCCGCCAGGCCGGCGAGCACTGATGCCCCGCGTCACGGGCGGCTCGGTCGCCGCCCACCGCGCCGAGACCACGGCCCGGATCTTCGACTCGCTCCGCGCCCTGCTCTACGAGCGCGGCTACGACGCGCTCTCGCTCGCCGACGTCGCCGAGCACGCCGGCATGGCCCGCACGGCCATGTACAACTACTTCTCGGACAAGGAGGCCCTGCTCAGCGCGTACACCGCGCACGAGACCGACGCCTTCTTGGCCCAGCTCGACGAGGCGCTGCGCACCGTCGACAACCCGGTCGACCAGCTGCGGGCGTTCATCCGCCTCCAGGTCGAGTACTTCCGGGAGAGCCACCTCCCGCCCGGCCCGACGCTGCGCCTGCTGCTCCCCGAGCCGGCGGCCACCGAGGTGATCGGCCACATCGCCCTGCTCGAGGCCCGCCTCCACCAGATCCTGCGCGTCGGCCGCGACCGCCGCTACTTCCTCGTCGACGACGTCGACGCCTCCACCGCGATGATCACCGCCTGCGTGAGCCGCGGCAGCGTCGCCGACCCCGATCGCACCCCAGACGAAGCGGTGGCCGCCACCGAGTCCTTCGTCCTGCGAGCCCTCGGAGCCAAGTTCGCCGCCGACGGCCGCCCGAGGCGCCTCCCCCGCCGCTGACGCGCTCGCCCGCCCCGCCACCGAATCAGGTCACCTGAGCCGCACAGCGCGGCACGAACGACCCGATTCACGCGAGCTCGACGACCGGCCCGCACCGCAATCAGGTCACCTGAGCCGCACAGCACGGCCCGAACGACCCGATTCCAGTCCCGACGACCGGCGCGAACCGCAATCAGGTCACCTGAGCCGCACAGGGCGGCACGAACGACCCGATTCACGGGAGGTCGGCGAGCGGTCGGACTGCGACGGTTCGCGGGCGGGCCGGGTGCGGTTGCACCCGGCCCGGACCTCGCTTCGGTGACCTGAGGGTCAGCTCGTGGCGGCCTGGCGGCGGCGGGCGGTGGTGAGCATCGCGGTGCCGACGCCGAGGGCGAGGAGGCCGGCGATGACCAGCCCGGCGGTGCCGGCGCCGGTGCGGGGCAGCGAGCCGGTGCCGGTGGTGCCGGCGTCGGGGGTGGTGCCGGGGTCGACGGTGGTCGTGGTGGTGCCACCGGCGAAGGACACCGGGAGGGTGACCTCCTCGGAGCCGTCGCCGCCCGAGACCGCCCAGGTCTGGATGGCGCAGGCCGACCCCTCGGCGAGGCAGTCGACGTCGCCGAACGCGGCGCGCACCTCGAGGTCGACGGCGAAGGTGCCGGGGTCGCCCAGTGCCTTGTCGGCCGACGGGTTCGGCGCCGCGGTCACCTCCTGGACGTTGTCGAAGTCGCAGGCGGCGAAGTTCGCCACGTTCGCATCGCAGAGGGCGACGAACAGCTCGGTGCCGGGCTGGAAGTCGGCGCCCTCGACGGTGACGGTGTCGCCCGCCGGGTCGAGGTCGGTGGTCTTCGAGGCGCCGATGGTGGGATCGGGGCCGGGCTCGACGGAGCCGTCGCCGAAGGTCACGGGGACGAACGCGTCCTGGCTGTAGTCGGCCGTGCCGCCGTTGTGGTCCCGGCGGATGAACACGCCGCAGGTGCCGTCGACCGTGCAGTCGACGGGGTCCTGGCCCTCGGGGGTGAAGGTGGACACGACGGTGAGCGGGGTGCGGAAGGTGCCGTCGTCGGCGACGTTGCTGACCCACACCGTGTGGGTTCCGTCCTGCTCGGGGTAGCACGAGGTCGCCCGGCCGGCGGCGGTGCCGAGCTGGCCCGTGGGCGTCGCGCAGAACTGCACGTACACGCCCTGCTTGGCGACGAAGTCCTCACCGCTCACGGTGATGACCTGGTTGTCGAGCAGGCCCTCGGACTGCGAGAGGGTCACGGTGACGTCGTTGAGCGACGGCTCCTCCGGCTCCTCGATGACCGGCGGGGTCGTCGAGGCGTCGAACGAGATCGGGGTGAAGGAGTCGAGGGCGAAGTCGTTGCCGCCGCCGACGTGGTCCCGGCGGATGAACACGCCGCAGCTGCCGTCCGTCATGCAGTCGACGTTCGCCGGATCGCCGGCGAAGGCACCGGCCACGGGGAGCGCCGCGGTGAAGCCGCCGTCGGTGATCACGGGCAGGGCCGGGTCCGGCGGGGCCGGCGACGCCCACAGGCCCTGGCCGTCGCAGTCGCCGGCCGCGGGACGGCCCGCGGCCGTGCCCACCTGCCCGGTCGGGGCCTTGCACAGGCGGATGTACACGCCCTGGCCCTCGGGGATGTTGACGCCCGACACGGTGACGGTGTCGCCGGCGGCGTCGAGCCCGGTCGTCGGGTTCACGGTGACCGTCGGGCCCGTGGGGGCATCGGCGGCGAAGGCGATGGGCGTGAAGCTGTCCTGGTCGTAGACGCCGGGCTCGCGGTGGTCGTTGCGGGTCTGGATGCCGCAGACCACGCCGGTGGCCCGGCAGTCGATCTCCTTGAAGGTCGACGCGACCGGGAACGAGATCTGGAACGTCCCCGTGCCGGTCCAGGCCGTCGTCCCCTGGGCGGGTACGCCCGCACCGGGGCCCGTGATCCAGAACTGCGTCGGCGCGCAGTCGGGGCCCGAGGCCCGTCCGGCGGAGGTGCCCGACGTGCCGACCTGCTTGCAGAACTGGGCGTAGATGCCCCGGGCCGAGTCGAAGCCCGTCCCGTCGACCGTGATCGTCTCGCCGGTCGGGGCGACGTCGGTCGCCTTCGACAGGGCCACCGCGGGGTTGGGCGGATCGGCGGCGAAGGTGATCGGTGTGAACGTGTCCTGGTCGTAGACGCCGGGCTCGCGGTGGTCGTTCCTGGTCTGGAGGCCGCACACCACGCCGGTCGCCCGGCAGTCGATCTCCTTGAACGCCGCAGCCACCGAGAACGACACGGAGAAGGTGCCGTCACCGGTCCAGGCGGTGGTCCCCTGCGCGGGGACGCCGACGCCGGGGCCGGTGATCCAGAACTGCGTGGCCGCGCAGTCGCCGCCCGTCGCCCGTCCGGCGGAGGTGCCCGATGTGCCGACCTGCTTGCAGAACTGGGCGTAGATGCCTCGGCTCGAGTCGAAGCCCGACCCGTTGAAGGTCAGCGTCTCCCCGGTGGCGGCCACCCCGGTGCTCTTCGACGGGGTCACCGAGCCGGCGGCGAAGGCCGGACCGGAGTCGGCCAGCACCAGCGCGGGGACCGCGACGACCGCGGCGAGGGCGAACGCGAGGAGCGCTCGGCCCACCGGCCGCCTGGCAGCGCGGCGTGCGAGCCGCGGACGGGTGGGATGGGACATGCTCGGGTCTCCTTGCCGGAAGGGGTGCGGGGAACAGGGGCGGAGGCGCTCAGGCCTCGGGAGCGGCCTTGCGGCTGCGGACGTACAGGAAGCCGCCGATGCCGGCGCCGGCGAGGACGACGACGATCAGGATCGGGACGACGGGGCTCGAGCCGCCGTCGTCGCTGTCGCCAGGCGCCTGGGCGCCGGACGCGGCCGAGGCGGTCTCGTCACCCGAGCCGTCGGCGCCCTTGGCCTCGGCGGTCTCGTCGGCGACGGCGGTGTCGCCGTCGCCGGCGTCCTCCTCGGCCTCGTCCTTGGCGTCGGCCTCGGTCGTGGTGGTGGCCTTGGCCTCGGTGGTGGTGGTCGACGGCGGCGCGGTCGTGGTGGCGGCCGGAGG
>DATMGQ010000069.1:0-26210 GCA_035555395.1 Acidimicrobiales bacterium | reverse complement strand
CAGGGCCTCGGCCGGGAACGCCTTCTGGAGCAGGTCCCGCACGGTGTCGCGGAACAGCAGTTGGTCTTCGGTGAACGAGAATCGCATGGTCGGCTACTTCCGGGGCAGGCCGAGCACGCGCTCGGCGATCACGTTGCGTTGGATCTCGTTGGTGCCGGCGTAGATCGGTCCCGACAGGGAGAACTGCCAGCCGCGGGTCCAGGGGCCGTCGAGCTCGGCATCGTCGCCGAGCAGGTCGAGGGCGAGCCCGTGCAGCTCGATGTCGAGCTCGCTCCACCAGATCTTGTTGATCGACGACTCCGGCCCCGCCTCGGCCCCGGCGGCCAGCGCGGTGACGGCCTGGAGCGTGAACGACTGGTAGGCCTCGGCGCGCATCCAGGCCCGGGCGATGCGGTGCCGGAGCTCGGGGTCGGGCCGCTTCCGCTGGAGGTCGAGGAGCTGGGCGGCCACCGCACGGAACCGCCCGGGCGACCGGAGCGTCAGGCCCCGCTCCGACCCGGTGGTCGCCATGGCGACGGACCAACCGGCACCGACCTCGCCCAGGACGACCCCGCCGGGGATGGCGTCGTCCGGGAGGAAGGCGTCGTCGAAGAACACCTCGGCGAACCCTTCGTCGCCGTCGAGCCGGCCGAACCCCCGGACGGTGACGCCCTCGAGGTCGAGCGGCACGAGGAGGTACGACAGCCCCCGGTGGCGCGCCGAGTCGGGATCGGTGCGGAACAGTCCGAACAGGTGGGTGCAGAACGCGCCCCGGGTGGTCCAGGTCTTCTGGCCGTTCAGCACCCAGCCGCCGCGCTCGTCGTCGCGGGTCGCCTTGGACGACACGTTGGCGAGGTCGCTGCCGGCGTCGGGCTCGGACCACCCCTGGCACCACAGGTCCACGGCCCCGGCCATCCTCGGGAGGATGTGGGCCTGCTGGGCGGCGTTGCCGTACTCGAACACGGTCGGGGCGAGCAGGAAGATGCCGTTCTGGGTCACCCGCTGGGGCGCCCGGGCCCGGTAGTACTCCTCCTCGAAGATCAGCCACTCCCACAGGGACGCGCCCCGCCCGCCGACGTCGGTGGGCCAGGAGACGGCAGCCCACCGGGCGTCGAAGAGCGTCCGCTCCCAGTCGACGTGGACGGCGAAGCCCTCTGCCGTGTCGCCGGAGGGCAGGCCGCCCGGTGCGTTGGCGGCGAGCCACTCGCGGGCTTCGAGGCGGAAGGCGTCTTCCTCGGGGGTCCAGGTCAGGTCCATGGTGCGCTCCCGCCGTCAGGCGGGTACCTCGCGGAGGCGGGTGTTGGTGGGGTCGATGACCTCGGTGAGGAGGCGGAGCTCGTCGGGGGTGGGGAGGCGGGTGGTGGGCACGTCGTCGGGGATGACGAGCTCGAAGCCGGTGGCGGCGGTGACGTCGTCGACGGTGACGCCGGGGTGCAGGGAGCGGAGCCGCATGCGGTGGTCGGGGGTGTCGAAGTCGAAGACGCCGAGGTTGGACACGACGCGGCGGATCTCGTGGAACCGGCTGGCCTGCTCGCCGAGGGCGGCGGCGCGGTCGTAGCCGATGCCGGTGACGATGTCGACGTTGGCGACGAACACGCGGGGTCCGTGCTGGGGCACCCAGTAGGAGGTGGTGTCGTTGATGGTGTTGCCCGGTGCGCCGCGGAACCCCAGGAGCTGGGTGCGGGGCTGGGTGGGGGTGCCGCCGAGCCCGGCGATGTTCTGGTTGCCGTACTGGTCGACCTGGGTGGCGCCCATCATCACGTGCCGGCGGCCGCTCCACACCACGTCGAACATGGTGCGGTACGGGTTGTAGGTCTCGTAGCGGCGGTCACCGACCGCGGGGACCGCTTCGTCGTTGGCGATGAGCGCGGCCTCGCCGTCGGTCATCACCAGATCCGGCTCCCACGTGGCCCGGGCCAGGCGCCCGCCGATCATCGGGATCGTGCCGATCGGGTTCGCGAGCAGCTCGCCGTCGCCGCGGAAGCAGTCCGCGACCGCGACGGCGCACACGTCGGCGCGGGTCACCAGCGAGGACAGGTCGGTGGCGCTCACTTCGCATCCTCCGTGGGACGGGCGGCCAGGGCGGCCTGGTAGTCGGCTTCGGACGGGAACGACAGCCACTCGGACCGGAACGCCTCCCACGCCCCGGTCTCCTTGGCGGTGCCCAGGTAGGTCTTCTGGAACGCCTCGTCGCGTGCGTACTCGGGTTCGCACGACGTCGGGTGCGCCCCGTTGGGGGCCTCGACGAGACCGTCGACGAACAGCCGGTTGATCCGCAGCCGGGTGACGTCCCCCGCCGCCTCGACCAGGCCGCCGGACGGGACGATCCGCTCGGTGGACACGAAGCGGCGCTCGGCGGCCTGCAGGAGCAGGTCGTCGAAGTACAGGTCCGGGCCGCGGAACGCCGCGTTCCCCCGCTCATCCGCGACGTTGAGGTGGCACAGGGCGGCGTCGAGGTGGATCGCCGGCTGGGCGATCAGCTCCTCGCCGTCCCCATACGGCGACACCACGGTCTTGAGGCCGGGGTTGACCAGGTGCAGATCGGAGCCGAGCCCGACGCGGGTCGGGAGGAACGGCACCCGCCACGCCGCCGCCTGCAGGCCCAGCAGCAGCATCCCCTCGTCCAGCTCGGTGCACTCGACCGCACCCGATTGGCGGGCGGCGCGGAAGTGCGGCTCGAGCACCGCAGCCGGGCCGACATCAGGCGACACGAACGCGAACGTCAGCTCGGCGACCTTGCCCGCCGCGCACAGCATGCCCACCTCCGGGCCGCCGTAGGTGACCAGGTGCAGACCGGTCAGGTCGCTGCGCAGGATCGCCCGCACCAGCGACATCGGCTTGCGCCGGCTCCCCCACCCGCCGATCCCCACCGTCATCCCACTCGACAGCTGGGCCACCACCTCGTCCTCAGACAGGCGCTTCTGCTTCGGCTGCGGATAGTTCTCGGTCACTTGGTCACATCCGTGTCCCGCTTGGCGACGAACGCGTCGCGGTGCTCATCGGCCACACCCGACAGGTTCAGCTCGAACGTGAACCCCTGCTCGAACCGGTACGAGCGCTTCACATCCCACAGGTCGATCCCGTTCAACGACTCCTTCGCCGCCCGGATCACCGTCGGCGACTTCGCCGCGATCGCCTCCGCCACCCGGAACGCGGCGCCGCGCAGCTCAGCCTGCGGCACCACCTCGAGCACCGACCCGAACGCATGCAGCTCCTGGGCCGTCGCGTTCGCCGACGTGTACACCATCGCCCGCATCTTGTGCTGCGGCACCAACCGGCTCAGATGCGTCGCCGCACCCAGCGCACCCCGGTCCACCTCCGGCAGCCCGAACACCGCATCATCCGCCGCCACGATCACATCCGCGTTGCCCACCAGCCCGATCCCGCCGCCCACGCAGAACCCGTTCACCGCCGCCACCACCGGCACCTTGCACTCGTACACCGCCGCGAACGCCTCGAAGCACCCCCGGTTGGCACCGATCAGGGCCCCGTAGCCCTCCGTCGCCTGCATCTCCTTGATGTCCACCCCGGCGTTGAACCCCCGGCCCTCCGCCCGCAGCACCACCACCCGCACCTCCAGATCCTCCCCCGCCGCGCGCACCTGACGGGCCAGCTCGAACCAGCCCGCCACGTTGAGCGCGTTCACCGGCGGGTTGTCCATCACCACCTCGGCGATGCCGCTCGGGTGGACCATCGACGTGATGCCCATCTCGGGCCTTTCTGATGGGTCGTCAGATTCCGGCGGTCACCGTAGCCCCCCGCCCTCGGCCCCTTCGAAGTCTTCGGTTCGGGACCTTCGCCTCTGGGTCCCCGGGTCCGTCGTCCGTACCGTCGCCACCAGAGGCCCACGAGGTCTCCCGGGACGATCGGAGCGTCCGGTCGCCCTCCTGAAGAAGGAGCCCGCCATGAGCGACGCGACCCTGTCCGCGCAGCCCACGTCCGAGCCGAACGACGCGAAGGCGCCGGCGCCCGATCCCGCCGGCGACGACGTGATCG
The DNA here is from genome assembly GCA_035555395.1 of Acidimicrobiales bacterium. Classification (GTDB taxonomy): domain Bacteria; phylum Actinomycetota; class Acidimicrobiia; order Acidimicrobiales; family Iamiaceae; genus Aquihabitans. The sequence continues at coordinate 22,235 of DATMGQ010000069.1, read as the reverse complement.
AACTGCACCGCCGCACCATCGACAAGGTCCTGATCGGCTTCGGTGCCCTCACCACCGTCGTCTTCCTCGTCGCCGGCGGCCTGTTGGCCTGGGGTGCGAACTTCTCCGACGACTACGTCCACCGCGAGCTGGCCTCGCAGAACGTGTTCTTCCCGAGCGCCGAGGAGCTGAAGGCCGAAGGCCGCGACGACCTCGTCGCCCACGCCGACGAGCAGGTGACCACCGGAACCCAGGCCGAGGCGTACGCCAGCTACATCGGCGGCCACCTCGAGGGCATCGCCGACGGCAAGACCTACTCCGAGATCGACGACCGCGGCGCGGCCCAGGCCGTGCAGGACGCGATCGACTCGGGGGCCAGCGACGAGGAGGTGGCCGACCTCCAGGCGACGGCCGATCAGCTCAAGGCCCAGCGGGACACGCTCTTCAAGGGCGAGACGCTCCGCGGCCTGCTGCTCTCCAGCTACGCGTGGTCGACCGTCGGCCGGATCGCCGGCTACGCCGCCATCGCCGCCTTCGTCGCCGCCGCGGCGATGGGCGGCCTGACCATCGCCGGACTGGTGCACCTCCGCCGTCAGGACTGACCGCCGCGGCGGCCCACCCCCTCGACCGCTCCGGGCCCGATCCGCCCGGAGCGGTCCCGCGCCTGTGCCACCCTGTGCGGCGTGACGATCGAGATCGACCTTGCGGGACAGGTGGCACTGGTGACGGGCGGCGCCCGGGGCGTGGGGCGCGGCATCACCGACCGGCTGCTCGAGGCCGGCGCCACCGTGGCGGTGTGCGGGCGCAACGCCCCCGAGCCGGGTGCGCTGCCCGACGGCGTGCTCTTCGTGGCCGCCGACGTGCGGGACCCGGAGTCGGTCCAGGCCCTGGTCACCGAGGTCGCCGGCGAGCTCGGCGGCCTCCACCTGGCGGTCAACAACGCCGGCGGCTCGCCCGGCACCGACGCGGCCACCGCCTCACCGCGGTTCAGCGACAAGATCCTCGGCCTCAACCTGACGGCAGCCCTGCACGTCGCCCAGGCCGCCAACGCGGTCATGCAGGGGCAGGAGGGCGGCGGCTCGATCGTGAACATCGGCTCGCTCTCGGGCCTGCGCCCCTCCCCCGGGACCGCCGTGTACGGCGCCGCCAAGGCCGGGCTCCTCAGCCTGACCACCAGCCTCGCCATGGAGTGGGCCCCGAAGGTCCGGGTGAACATGGTGTCGGCGGGCATGGTCCGCACCGAGATCTTCGAGGACTACTACGGCGGCCCCGAGGGCGCCGCCGCGGTGTCGGCCACCGTCCCGCTCGGCCGGGTGGCCGAGCCCGCCGACGTCGGCAACGCCGTCGCCTGGCTGGCCAGCCCGCTCGCGTCGTTCGTGAGCGGCGCCAACCTCACCGTCCACGGCGGCGGCGAGCAGCTCGCCTTCTTCGAGCACCAGCGCGGCTGACCGCCTCTCAGCAGGCCTCGAGGTCCAGACCGGGAGCGATGCGACGACGGCGAGGCGAGCCTGACGGGCCGAGCCCCGCCACACCTGAGCGAGGACGCCGGCCGGGACGATGATCCGCTCGGCATCGGTGAGCAGGGCCCGGACCCTGGCATCGTCTCGGTCGAGTGCGATCAGCGCGCCGGCATCGGCCACGACGACCCCAGGCGCTTGCGGGCCCATGCTCGCTCCTCCGCCGTGATCGGACCGCCGAAGTGGTCGTCCACCTCGCCGAGGAGCTGACCCACCGTCTTCGACCGGCTCTTCGCCTCCATCGCCTCGCTCTCGCTGGTTCCCGACCGCGCCACGACCGCAGGCCGGGGGGGTCTGACCGCGAACGTCAGGCGGTGGGCCAGCGAGCCGGGTCCTGGGTGAAGTACTCGGTGAGCACCACGTAGAGCTCGGGAGCATCGAGCACCAGGGCGTCGGGTCGGGTGAAGAACACCTCGCTCGCCACGCTGAAGAACTCCCCCGGGTCCTCGCCGGCGTAGTCGCCCAGGACGTGGTCGTCGCCCAGCTCCTGCACGGCCTCGAACTCCCGGGTGCACACGTCGATCCACCGAGCGCGGAGGTCGGCGGCCATCGGGGGCGTGCCGTCCACGGTGCCGTCGAGCATGTCGAGCTTGTGGGCGAACTCGTGGATCACCACGTTCTTGCCCGAGCGGTGGTGGCGCAGGTCCCACACCACATCGGCCCAGGCGAGGGTGATGGGCTCGTCGTCGTGGCCGGCCTCGCCCGAGGACCACTCCTCGTCGTCCACCCACGTCCCCTCGACCGGCCCCTCCCGCTCACCGGCGGGGATGGCATCGGCGTGGACGATGATCGACCGCACGTTGGGGTACTGCCGCTCGCGCTCCGCCAGCAGGGCGACCGGCAGCGCCGCCTGCGACGCGATCACCAGCCGCACCTCGTCGGTCAGGTCGAACCCCGCCGCCGCCTCCCACCGCTTGGTGGCGAGCAGGTGCTCGATGACGTCGCGCGCCGCGGTGCGCACGGCCACCGGCACCGCCCACCATGCGGGCGAGCGGCCGGCGACCACGTCCTCCCAGTCGTCCGGCAGCGGGGCGCTCGGCCGACGGCGGCGGAAGAGCGGCACCGGCTAGCGGTTCGCCCGCTCGCGGGCCGCGGGGTCCTGCCGGTAGAACTCCGACAGCACGGCGTAGAGCTCGGGACGGTCCTTCTGGAGCTTGATCCCCTGGTCGAAGAAGACCTCGGTGACCACGGCGAAGAACTCGCCGGCGTTGGTGCCCGCGTAGTCGCGCAGGAGGTGGCTGCCGCCGCCGGCCCGGATGGCCTCGAACTCCTCGGTGCAGGCCGCGACCCAGCGCTGGTTCAGCTCCACGGTCGCGAGCGGCGGGGTCCCGTCGACCACGCCGTCGAGCATGTCGATCTTGTGGGCGAACTCGTGGAACACCACGTTGAACCCGCGCTCGGGGTGGCGGGCGTTGCGCTGCGCCTCGTCCCAGACCAGGACGACGGGGCCGTACTCGTGGTCGGCCTGCCCGAGGATCGCCACCGGCTCGTCGGTGGCGAGGCCCGCCATCGACGCCGACGCCCGCTCCCCCTGGAGCACGAGCGTGGTGGGGTGGACGATGATGTCGCCGACCTTGCGGTACGCGCTCCAGTCCAGCCCGAGGATCAGCATCGCCGCCTGGGCGCTGATGACGAGCCGCATCTCCTCGGTGAGCGTGAACTCGTTCGCCGCCTCCCAGCGCTTCTCGCCGAGCAGCCGCACGATCAGGTCCCGCAGCACCGTGCGCTCCTCGAGCGAGTAGTCGAACCACCGCACGACGACCGCCGCGACCTGGTCCTCCCAATCGTCAGGAAGCTCGTAGTCGTGCCGGTGCCGGAAGATCCCCATGGCCCCAGTGTGCCGTGCGCTGCCCGGGTTCTAGGACGCAGCTTCCAGGAGGTAGCCGCGGCTCCTGACCGTGCGGATCACGAGGCCGAGGGGTTCGAGGCGCCTGCGGAGGCGGACGATGTGGACGTCGAGGACGTTGCGGCCGGGGATGCCCTCCGGCCAGCCCGCCCGTGCCAGGGCGTCGCGGCTGACGACGGCCCGGTAGCGGTCGAGCAGGACGCCCATGAGCCGGTGCTCGACAGGTGGCAGCGACACCCATTGACCGCCCAGCCGGAGCAGCCCGTTCTCGTCGAGCTCCGGGATGTTGGCCTCCTCGGCCCCTCGCGCCCGGTCCTCGAGGACCCGCACCCGAGCCCGGACGTCCTCGTCGGAGGCGGGGAGCCGCACCCAGTCCTCGAGGGGGTCCGAGGTGAGCGGCGGGGCGACCCCCTCGGGCACCAGCACCAGTCGGGCCTGACCGGAGATCCGGATCTCGGCCAGTCGGGCTTCCTCGGCGGGCCAGCGGACCATCTCCACCTGCATGCGGGCACCGTAGGCGGCCGACGTTTCACGATTGTTTCGCCGCTGTGAAGGACCGGCGCAAGGAAGCGGCCCGACCAGGCCCGCGCCTTGCTCCGCCCGACGGTTTCTGACGTACCATCAGAAACCGTGATCCGCGAACACGAGGGGCCCGCATGACCGCCAAGACCCAAGCGCCCGCGCTGGGCTCCGACGGCTGGTTCACCACCGACCCGGAGCCCGCGCTCCTGGGCCAGCGGTGCACCACCTGCGGCACCTACGTGTTCCCGAAGGCGAGCTACGGCTGCCCGAACCCGGCGTGCCTCGGCACCGACTTCGACGAGGTCCGGCTGTCGCGGTTCGGCACGGTGTGGAGCTACACCGATGCCTGCTACCAGCCGCCGGCGCCCTACGTGACCCCCACCGCCGAGCACGAGCCGTTCTGCATCGCCGCGGTCGAGCTCGCCGACGAGGGCCTGGTCATCATGGGCCAGGTCGTGGCGGGCGTGACCGTCGCCGACCTCACCGTGGGCCAGCGGATGGAGCTGGTCATCGACGTCTTGTTCAGCGACGACGACACCGACCACCTCGTGTGGAAGTGGAAGCCCGTCACGGAAGGGGAGGTCGCCTGATGGCCGGCACCAACGACGTCGCCGTGCTCGGGGTGGGCATGCACCCGTGGGGCAAGTGGGGCCGCAACTTCGTCGAGTACGGCGTGGCCGCCGCCCAAGACGCCCTCCGGGATGCCGGCATCGCGTGGAGCGACGTCGACTTCGTCTCGGGCGCCGACACCATGCGCAACGGCTACCCGGGCTACGTCTCGGGCGCCACCTTCGCCCAGGCACTGGGCTGGACGGGCGCGCGGGTCGCGTCGTCGTACGCCGCGTGCGCCTCGGGCGTCACCGCCCTCGAGGCGGCGCGGACCCGGATCCTCGCCGGCCTGGCCGACGTCGCCCTCGTGGTCGGCGCCGACACCACCCCCAAGGGGTTCCTGGCGCCCAACGCCGGCGACCGCCCCACCGACCCCGACTGGCTGCGCTTCCGCCTCGTCGGCGCCACCAACCCGACCTACTTCGCCCTGGCCGCCCGCCGCCGCATGGACCTCTACGGGGCCACCAGCGAGGACTTCGCCAAGGTGAAGGTGAAGAACGCGTCCAACGGCCTGGCCAACCCGAACGCCCGCTTCCAGAAGGCGGTGTCGGTGGAGGACGTCCTGGCCTCGCCGATGGTGGCCGACCCGCTCCACCTCCTGGAGATCTGCGCCACCTCCGACGGCGGCGCAGCCGTGATCCTCACGTCGATGGAGTTCGCCAAGCGCCACGCCGGCTCGGCCGGTGCGCCCGTCCGGGTCGCCGGCGTGTCCACCGTGACCCCGACGTACCCGAACACGGTCATCGACCTGCCCGACATGGCCACCGATTCGACCGCCGTCGTCGCCCGCAACGAGCGGACCTTCAAGCAGTCGATCGCCCACGCCGCCTACGAAGAGGCCGGCATCGGCCCCGACGACCTGTCGCTCGCCGAGGTCTACGACCTGTCGACGGCGCTCGAGCTGGACTGGTACGAGGACATCGGCCTGTGCAAGCAGGGCGAGGCCGAACGGCTGCTCAACGACGGCGACACGCAGCTCGGCGGCCGCATCCCGGTGAACCCGAGCGGCGGTCTGGCCTGCTTCGGCGAGGCCGTCCCGGCCCAGGCCATCGCCCAGATCTGCGAGGTCACCTGGCAGCTGCGCGGCCAGGCCACCGGCCGCCAGGTCGAGGGCGCCACCGCCGGCATCACCGCCAACCAGGGCCTTTTCGGCCACGGCTCGTCCGTCATCCTCGTCAAGTAGCGACCCACCGCCCGCAGCCCGCCGGTGCGGTGGTGCTCGCGGCCGGTGCACCGCGACGGCGATCGGTGTCGCGCACGGGTTCGCCAGACCCAGGAGACGCGGTCAGTACTCGCGCTCGGGCACGTCCCGATCCGGGTGGTCGAGCTGGATGTGGAAGTTCAGCTCGGCCAGGTTGACGAACCGGAGCTCGCAGAAGGGGCACTGGTGCACGTCGCTCATGGGCCCATGGTCGCGCCGATGCGGTGGCCGCGCCCCGAGGGGCGGGCCACCGCACCTGCTGCCGCCGCCTGATGACCGACAGGCTGCGACGTCAGCTCACTCGCCGGGACGGGGGAAGGTCACCCGCCCGACGACCCGAGCCGTCAGGTGAGCGCCGAGTACCGGCGCAGCACCGCCCTCACGTCCCGGCGGCGCTGCTCGAAGGTGGCACCGACGGCGAGGAGGAGGATGCCGGTGGCACCGATCGTCGCCCAATTCGGGATCTCCCCCACCACCGGGACGAGCTGGCGCAGCCCGAGCGCCACGACCGTCGCCGTCCCCACGTCCACGAAGGCCCGCTTGCCCCAGAGCGCGCCGGCCACCAGCACGAGGGCACCGGCGACCAGGCCGACCAGCGGGCGGATCGTGCCCGGCTGGGTGAAGGCCAGCCACGTGGTCGGGGCCAGGCCGACCACGAGCGCCGGGCCGTAGGTGATCCACGACCCCGGGTCGCCGCCCTCGCCCCGGTCGAGGCGGGCACCGATGAGGCCGGCAGCCAGCAGGGCGACGGCCAGGGGCAGCGTGTACGCCTCGACCAGCGCCACATCGGCCCGACCGAGCCGCAGCCAGACCAGGGCGAGCAGCTGGACGGCCGCGACCGATCCGCACAGGAGCCGTCCGGGGCGGACGGCGTGGAGCCCGAACCCGAGGACGCCGCCCGCCAGGGCCACCGAAGCGGCGTCGGCATCGGCGAGGCAGACCGCCCCCACCAGCGCGGCCAGGTAGGCGACGAGGGAGGTCAGCTCGACCGCCTCGCGGAGCCGCCTCGAGGGCTCGGCTGCGGTCCCCTTCGGGTCCAGGAGGGTGACGCCGACGACGCTCACCACCGCCGCCGCGACCGACGCCACGGCCCAGGCCATCGCGTCGCCGACGCCCTGGTCCCAGGCGACGAGCCCGGCCAGGAGCGGGGTCGCCCCCGCCACCCAGACCGCCCCGCTCACCGCGACGGCCGTCACGCCGTCCCGCCGGGCGACCGCGGCCACCACGAGCGCTCCCGCGATCCCCGTGGAGAGGGTGGCGAAGGTGAGCCCAGGGGTGGCGAGCGACCAGGGCAGCGCCCAGCACCAGGCCAAGGCGGCGAAGGCCGCAGCGACGCGGAAGACGGGGCTGCGGCCGCCCACCGCCACGGCGACGACGGCGCCGAGCACGGCAGCGGCGAGCGCCACGCCGGCGGTGGCCGCGATCGACAGGGGTGCAAGCAGCGGGCTCACGACCAGCGCCGCCAGGGCGAGGACCGCCGCCGAGGTGGCGAGGGCGGTGCCCGATCCGCGCCGGACGAGCGCCGCGGCGCCGATGGCCAGCGCAACCAGCTGGAGAGCGAGCCCGAGGGCCCCGTAGTCGTGGGCGTCGGCGAGCTGCAGGTGGGCGGCGACCGTCGAGCCCGACCGTGCCCACGCCGCCGTGGACACGTTCGACGCGGCGACCAGCATCGAGGCCATCGCGCCGAGGAGCGGCAGCACGGCGACGCTGCCGATCAGGCCGGCCATCACCGCCGGTCCGTCGCCCCACGACCCCGGGAGCCGCCGCGAGCCGAACAACACCAGCGCACCGGCGAGGGCGACGATGCCGACGGCCGTCTCCGAGCCCACGGCGTCGACCGTGGCGAACCAGACCCCGCCGAGCCCGAGGGCGGTCGCAACGGTCGTGCCGAGCAGGCGCACGTGCTCGGACCCGCGGCGCAGCCAGGCGACGGCCAGGGCGAGGACCGCCGCGGCCGCCAGGCACGCACCGGTGGCGGCGCGGTGCGCATCGAACGGGCCGTCGGTGAAGAGATCGCCGAGCATCGAGTCGAGCACGGTCCCGGCGGTGAGGATGGACGCGACGACGAGCGCCCACCCCGCCGCCACCCGCCGGGCCCACCGGGGCCCGTCGAGGTGGTCGGCCGCCGCCAGCACCACGAGGGCCTGGGCCGCTACCGCCAGCTGCGCCGCCCAGATGGCGGCATCCGCCGCCTGCAGGACGCAGAGCAGCGGGAGCTGGCCGAGGAGGCCGGCGGCGATCTGCGGCGAGCGGATGGCGTTCGCCCGGCCCAGGGCCGCGGCCAGCAAGGCGACCAGGCCGAACCCGCCGGCCCAGAAGAGGAACCCGTCAGCGCCAGGAGCCAGACCGACGTGGAAGGCGTGGACGTCGGCGAGGGCGAGGAGCACGGCGACGATGCCGAGCGCCTCACCGGTCGACGGCATGTCCCGCCGAGCCGCCGCCGTCGCCGCCACGCCGGCGGCGATCGTGAGGGCCACCAGGATCAGGCCCTGCACGCTCGCATCGAGCTGGCTCCAGTTGACGGCGGTGAACACCACCACCGAGACCGCCACGAGCGCGGCCCCCAAGCCGAGGAGCAGGTTCTGGACCCCGACCGGCGGCCGGTTCCGGTCTGGCGGCTCGGTCGGTCCGTCGGAGCCGGCCGGCGGGCCAGCCGGGAAGCTCGGACCGCCGGCGGCCGGGGCGATCGGAGCCGTGGGCGGTGCAGGCGGAGACCACGTCGACGGCGGAGCCGGAGGCGGAGGGACCCACCCGGGCGGGGCCGGAGGCGGAGGCGGGGGGACCCATCCCGGCGGGGGCGGCGGGGGCGGGGGACGGTCCCATCCCGGGTCGGGCGGCGGCGGCAGGGACGAGCGGGCCGGCCCTCGGGGAGCGAGCGGAGGCGGCACCCAGCCGGGATCGTGCGACGGCGAGGGCCAGGGACGGTGGGCAGTCGGGTTGGTCATGCGGGCCATGGTCCGCTCGACCCTCGTGCGCCACCGTGGGCGTTGCCCCCCAGAAGCCCCTGGGGGAACCCCCCAACCAGGCGCGATGACGTCAGTTCGCCGGGACGGGCGGGGTTCGTCCCCGCCCTGCGAGCGTCAGGCCAGGTAGCGGCTGAACGCCTCGACCACGCAGACCGGCTTGTCGCCGCCCTCGCGCTCGACGGTGATGATCATCGTGGTGTCGATGCCGGTGACCACGCCGTCGCGCTCGACGTCGTCGGCCGCCACCAGCTCCACGCCGCCCCGCAGGCGCGAGCCGACCGGGACCGGCGCGGGGAACCGGATCTTGCCCGTGCCCCGGTTGAGGCCGGCCGAGATGTTCTGCACCTCGACGACCTGCGGGAGGAACAGGTTGGTCAGCGAGACGGTCAGGTACCCGTGGGCGATGGGTCCGCCGAACGGCGACTCGGCGTTCGCCCGCTCCACGTCGACGTGGATCCACTGGAAGTCACCGGTGGCCTCGGCGAACGTGTTCACCTGCTCCTGCGTCACCGTGGTCCAGTCGCTGTAGCCCAGGTGCGTCCCGACCGCGGTGCGCACCGCGTCGATCCCGTCGAAGGTGGTCACGGCCATGTCGTCGTCCTCGAGTCCGTCGGTCGGTGGGTCAGGGGTGCTGCGAGCTGGCGGAGATGATCTCGCCGGTGAGGTAGCTCGAGTAGTCGCTGGCGAGGAAGACCATCACGTTGGCGATCTCCCAGGGCTCGGCGTAGCGGCCGAACGCCTCGCGCTCGGTCAGCTGGGCGAGGAGCTCGTCGGTGGTGACCTTGGCGAGGAACGGGTGCATCGCCAAGCTCGGAGCGACCGCGTTGATGCGGACCCCGTGCGGCGCAGCCTCGATGGCGGCGCAGCGGGTGAAGGCCATGACGCCGGCCTTGGCCGCGGCGTAGTGCGCCTGCTCGGCCTGGGCCCGCCAGCCGAGGACCGACGCGTTGTTGACGATGACGCCGCTCCCCTGTGCGTACATCTGCTTGAGCACGGCACGGGTGGCGCGGAACGTGCCGGTGAGCGTCACGTCCAGGACGGTCGCCCACTGCTCGTCGGTCATCTCCACGATCGGGGCCGACCCGCCGAGGCCGGCGTTGTTGATCATGACGTCGAGGCGGCCCAGCCGCTCGACCGCGGCATCGACCAGCGCCTGGACCTGGAGCTCGTCGGTGACGTTGCAGACCTGGGTGTCGGGCCGGGTGCCGGTCTCGTCGGCCAGGCGGTCGGCGGTCTCGCCGAGCCGGCGCTCGTGGAAGTCCGAGATCATCACCGTGGCGCCCTCTTCGATGGCCTTGCGGGCCACGGCCGAGCCGATGCCGGTGCCGGCCGCGGCGGTGACGACGACGGTCTTGCCGGCGAGGAGGCCATGGCCCCCGACGTACTCAGGCGATTCTGCGGGCATCTAGCTGGGCTCCTTGCGCGTTGCGCGAGCCACGAGGGCATCGTGCTGGTCAGTTGCTGTGCCGGAGGGCTTCGCCGCGCGGCGAAACCATGCCGTGTCGATGGGTCGCCTCACAGGCTCGGCTCCTTGGGCAGGCCGAGCGCTCGCTCGCCGATGATGTTGCGCTGGATCTCGTTGGACCCGGCGTAGATGGTGTCGGACCGGGTGAAGAGGAACAACCGCTGCAGCGCGGTCAGCTCGTAGCCCTCGCCTGGGGCGACCGACTCATCGCCGAGGAGCGAGTCGGCGCCGAGCACGTCCATCGCCAGCTCGCCGAGGTCGCGGTGCCAGTTCGCCCAGTAGAGCTTGGTGATCATCGCGGCCGGCGGGACCCGGGCCGCGTCGTCGGGACCGGACAGGACCCGCAGCGTGTTCCACCGCATGATGTCGAGCCCGCTCTGGGCGGCGGCGATGCGCTGGCGCACCACCGGGTCGTCGACCTTCCCGTTGGCCTTGGCGATGGCGATGATCTCGTCGAGCTCGTTGCGGAACGCCATCTGCTGGCCGAGGGTCGACGCGCCTCGTTCGAAGGCGAGCGTGCCCATCGCCGTGCGCCAACCGTTGTTCACGCCGCCCACGACGTCGACGCCCTTGGCCAGGGCGTTGTCGAAGAAGACCTCGTTGAACTCGCTGGTCCCGGTGACCTGGCGGATCGGGCGGATCTCCACGCCCTCCTGCCGCAGCGGCATGAGGAAGTAGGTGATGCCCTTGTGCTTGGGCTGGGCGTCGCGGTCGGTGCGGGCCAGGACGAAGACCCAGTCGGACCAGTGGGCGAGCGAGGTCCAGACCTTCTGCCCGGTGATGCGCCAGTCGTCGCCGTCGGGCTCGGCCCGGGTCTGCACGTTCGCCAGGTCCGACCCGGCGTTGGGCTCGCTGTAGCCCTGGGCCCACAGCTCGGTGCCGGCCACGATGGGCGGGAGGAACCGGGCCTGCTGGTCGGCGTTGCCGAAGTGCATGATCGTGGGACCGGCGAGGCCCTCGCCGATGTGGCCGAGGCGGCCCGGACCACCGGCCCGGGCGTACTCCTCGAACCAGATCACCTGCTGGTGGAGGCTCAGGCCGCGGCCGCCGTGCTCCTTCGGCCAGCCGACGCAGTTCCACCCGCTGGCACCGAGGTGCTGCTCCCAGGCGAGCCGCTCGTCGAAGAGGGCGTGCTCATCCCCCGGGCCGCCTCGGCCCTTGACGTTGGCGAAGTCGCCGTCGAGCTGCTCGGTCAGCCAGCTCCGGGCCTCGGCGCGGAAGGCCTCGTCCTCGTCCGAGAAGCGCAGATCCATGGCCGCACCGTACTGCGACCTGACGGTGCGTCAGAAACCGAGCGATGCCTGCTCGGTGACGGGCTCGACCGTACGGAGGAACGCCCGGGCCTGGGCCCGACGCACCGGGTCGTACCCGGCCCACTTGGCCCGGGGGATGGCATCGTGGTCGACCTCCACGAAGCCCTTCCGGGCGAAGAACGCCGCGGCCACGTCGGACACCGTCACCGCGAACACGGCGCGCAGCCCCTCCTCCCCCGCCTGGTCGACCAGTCCGTCGATCAGCTGGGCGCCGGCACCCGCCCCGGAGAACCGGCTCACGGTGTAGAGGCAGGCGACCTCGCCCAGCTCGTGCCCCCGGTAGGTGTCGGCGTCGAGGCTGACGATGCCGGCGAGGTGCCCGCTGCCCACGACCCGGGCGCCGAGCCCGCCCACGGCGAGCCGGGCGACCTCGGTCCGGGTGCGGGGACGGAGGAGGCCGTCGGCCGTGCCCTGCGCGACCAGCCGCTCCACGGCGGGCAGGTCGTCCACCCGGAGGCGGTCGAGGGCGACGTAGCTGCCGCTCGTGAAGAGCGTGCCCGCGCCGTCGAACGTGAACAGCTCCCGGTCGATGTCCTCGGGCCGGCAGAGGTTGACGTTGACGACGCCGCCGTCGAGCGCGGCCTGGAGGGCGGCCACGACCGCGCCCCCCTGGCGGTCGGCGAGCTGGGTGCGGAACGCCTCGGCGTGGGTCTCGATGTCGGCGAAGCTGCGCGGCGGACGGCCCCAGCCGCCCTGGTCGTCGGTCAGCACGAGCTTGCGGGCCCGCACCGACACGGCGAGGCGGGCACCGACGGCAGACCCCTGCCCGGGGTCGGCGCCGACGACGACCTCGCGCCGGTCGGTGATGGCGAGCCACAGGTCGGCGAGCCAGCGGGCGCCCAGGTCGCCGGTTGGCGCGTCGAGCACGACCGGGGCCGACGGCAGGACCGCCCGCACGGCCTCCTCGCCGGCGACCGTCCGGTCGACCACGAGCAGCAGGCGGCCCCGGCTCTCGGCGAGGGAGGCGGCGGCCCGACGGACGGCCTCGAGCGTGGCCGCATCGGGTGCGCCGATGGCGGCGACGATCGTCTCGCCCGCGAACTCGTCGACGTAGAACGCCCGCTCCGACGCCGGGACGAGGTCGTCGCCGTCGGGCAGGCCGTCGGTCGACGGAGGCGGGGGTGCGGGCTCGGCCATGCGGCGACAAGTCTGACCGATGGGCCCGGCCGTTCCGAACGACGTATCCGTGCAGGTCGGGGTGGCCACGGTCACCCCGATGTGACCAGAGGACACAGTGGCCCGGGAAGTAGTGTCGCCGGAATGCGAATCCGGTCACTCCTCATCATCGCGGCCGCCACGGTGGCCACCGCCGGCTGCGGCAACAGCGAGCCGGCCACCCCCGTCAGCGAGGCGGGCACCGCCACCACCGTCGCCGCCGGCGAAACCGGCGGGCCGGACCTCTCCAAGGAGACGTTCACCGACCTGACCGGCGAGTCCAGCGTCCAGGTCCAGGCCCGCGACAACTCGTTCGTCGAGCCCTACATCGAGGTCTCCGCGGGCACCGCCGTCGACTTCACCAACAAGGGCCGCAACCAGCACGACGTCATCCCGGTCGTGGACGGCGCCTTCGCCGAGATCCCGGTCACCGACTTCCAGCCGAAGGACAGCGACTCGATCACCTTCACGGTGCCGGGCGACTACTCGTACTACTGCTCGCTCCACGGCACGCCCGACAAGGGCATGATCGGCACCATCCGCGTCCTCCAGTAGGCCGCAGCAACCCGCTCTCCCCGACGGACGTCGGGGGCCGCAGCTCCGGAGGGAAGCAGCGGCCTCCGACGTTCGTCCGCGTCCAGCCCCACCCCATCCGAACTTCGTATGCCAGGGACCCGAAACCGGCACCCCCGCATACGAAGTTCGCCACGGGCCCACCCCGCCTCGACGAACTTCGTATGCGAGAGGGCCCGTACGGGCGCTCAGCCATACGAAGTTCGTTGGGTGGGGGTGGGGGTGGGGGTGACCCGGGTGGGGGGTGACCCGGGGGCGGGGGGGTGACCCGGGGTGGGTCAGTTGCCGGCGGCGTTGGCGGCGTCGGCGGCCTCGGCCTCTTCCTTGGTGGGGAGGGGGCCAGAGGCGAAGAGGTCCTCCTCCTCGCGGTTCGAGGCCAGGTCGCAGACGACGCCGCGCTTGATGCAGCCGTCGATCTCCCGCTGGAGGCCGTCGGGATCCCAGGCGTTCAGGAAGTCGCCGTGGGCCGAGTAGATGTTCCCCGACGCCAGCTTGAGGTCGTGGCCCTCGCCCCAGATCGGGAAGCGGATCGACGCCGTGAGCTGCGGGATGTGCACCGGGTGGGTGGCCGGACACTCGCCGTCCTTCGAGTACGTGGCGTGGGACTGGTGGTCCTCGCTGTCGAGGTACTCGCCGTCCCAGCAGTCCTGGAACGTCAGCACGAGGTGCAGCGGCGCGCTGGCCGGGCAGGTCGGCGGGTCGTCGCTCAGGTGGGTGCGCGAGCCGCACGTCCACCCGGTGGCCTCGCCGGCCTGGGGCTCGGTGGCCGTCTGGTCGCCGGCGATCAGCGCGATGCCGAACGGGAACGGCTCGACGTCCTGCGGATCGACCCCGGGCGCCGCCCGGTAGTAGGCGTGGAGGTCGAGGGGCTCGACCACCTCGTCGTGGTCGTAGAGGGCGGGCTGCCAGTAGGCGGCCGTGTCCACCTTCTTGTCGCAGGTGGTGTCGCCCTCGACGAGGTCGTCGGGCGACGAGGTCTCATCGGTGGTCGTCGCGCCGTAGAAGTCGTGCTGGTGCGACATGCCCTGCATGCCGAAGTGCACGATCGGGTCGTTCGGTCCGGAGTGGCTGTAGTCGCAGCCGACCACGAACTGACCGGTACGGCCCTGGGGACCGATCCAGCGCTCGGGCGTGGCCGGGAGCTCCGGACCGGCGGGCTTGATCGCCCGCTCGGTCCAGGGCCCCGGTTCCTTGCTCGAGGTGGTGTCGTCCGAGCCGCCGCCGATCGCCAGCGCCACCCCGACCGCCGCCAGCACGGCGACGACCCCAGCAGCAGCGACGAGTGCCCGCCGGCGGCCGGTGCTCAATTGCTGGGCTTGGCCGGCACCTTGATGGCGTCGACGTCGGGCTTCTCCGGGCCCTCGTAGCGGGGCGCCGGCGCGGTGGCGGCGTCGGGCATGTTCTCCTGGTCCTCGGGCTCCGGCGTGGACTTGTAGGTGTCCTTCGGCGGGGCCGGGGCCTGCTCGTTGATCAGCACGAGGAGGTCGAGGCCGTCCTTCTCGAAGTCACCGCCGTTGCCGTCGCCCTCGCAGGGGGCGAGCCCTTCGATGTCGGCGGGGGCGCTGCTCGTGAAGGTGTTGTCGGAGAAGCAGTTGTCGAGGTCGGCCGTGGTGGCCGACTTGTCGTCGAGGGCGATGGTGCCGGAGGCCAGGTCGGCGAGACCGGAGCTGGACACGTCGTTGCCGATGATCGAGTTGCCGGTGGCGTTCCAGAGGACGAGATCGGGGATCTCGCTCTCGTCGGGCAGCTCGTCGTCGCGGGTCTCCTCGCAGGGGGTCTCGAGCTCGCTGGCCGGCGGCACGACGTCGCTGGCGTCCTCCTCCGGGAACGGCACGGCGGCGATGCCGGTCCGGTCGTGGTCGTACACGAGGTTGCGCTCGATCTGGTTGTTGATGCTGCCCGCCAGCAAGATGCCGTTGCCCTGGGCGAGGAGGGCGACGTCGATGGCCGGGGCCTCGTCGTTGTTGTTGTCGTAGACGGTGTTGCCCACGATGGTGTTCGACCGGCCCGGGTAGCAGAGCTCGTAGGAGCCCGAGTTCGGGACGACGCCGGCGCGGTTGTACCGGAAGGTCGAGTTGATGATGTACAGCTCGCCGCCCGAGTTGGTGCCCGAGTAGCCGAGGCCGTTGTGCTCGGACACGACGGTGTCGATCACGGCGTCGCACTCGTAGCACTCGCCGATGTAGAAGCCGGCGTCGGGGCTGCCCGAACCGAGGCTGTGGTCGAACTGCCCGTGGTAGGCGTCGAAGGCGTAGATGCCGTAGTCGCCGTTGCGGTAGGCCGTGAGGTACGAGCCCTTGTAGTAGTCGGACCCGGTCCAGAAGAACCCGTTCGACACGTAGTTCTTGGCCGTCATGTTCTCGACGACCACGCCGTCGGTGTCGAGGACGCGGATGCCGTTCTCGAGCTCGAAGCCGCCGTCGAGGATGACCTTGTTGCGGTCGAGGCCCCGGATGGTGATGTACGGCGTGGTGACGTCGACGGCTTCCTCGTAGGTGCCCTCGCTCACCAGGATGAGGTCGCCCTCCTTGGCGGCGTCGACCGCTTCCTGGATGGTCTTGTGATCCTTCGGGACCTCGATGGTGTCGCCCTGCCCCGAGCCACCGCCGGTGGTCTCGGCCTTGGTGGTGGACGACGAGCTGGCGCTGTTGTTGCCATCGCTGCCGCAGGCGACGGCGGCGGTGCTGAGGGCCACGAAGGCCGCGGCGGCGCCGAGCAGGCGCCAGTTCCGGTGGTGCATGTCTTTCCCCTTGCCGGCAACGATGTGTTGCCAAAGAACACAGTCCGGCCATCCTGCCACAGCCTTCCGTTCACCTCCGCAGCGACATCGGGTGGCACCTGCCACCCGATCCCGGACGAAGCGTCCAACGGACGGATCGGGCCCGGGCCCGGACGCGCCGGACGGCAGGCCGCGGGTGCGACCTGCCGTCCGGCATCGATGCTCAGGTGGTCCGGCCGACGACGGCCGGCGGGGCGTCCTAGTAGCGGAGGCCCGGCGCCTGGGTGAAGAAGACGTCGGTGCCGAGCTGGCGGCCGAGCTTCTCGGCGTCCCAGCGCTTCCCCTTGTTGTTGATGGTCGGGCCGTCGGCCCAGCCCTTCATGAGGATGATGTTCTCGGCCACGGCGCGGATGATCTGGCCGGTGACGTGCTGCGACTCGTCGGAGGCGAGCCAGGCGACCAGCGGCGACGACACGGACGGGTCCATGCGGTTCCACTCGCCGTCGGGCACGTCGTCGGCCTCGATGACCTCGGGGGCGCCGGGCATGGTGCCGGTGATGCGGGTGGCGGCGGCCGGGCCGACGCAGTTCACGGTGACGCCGAGCTTGAGCAGCTCGAGGCTGAGGGTCTGGGTCATGCCCGCGATCCCGGCCTTGGCGGTGGCGTAGTTGGTCTGGCCGAAGTTGCCGACCAGGCCGGCGCCGGAGGTGGTGTTGATCACGCGGCCGGTGAACGACTCGCCGGCCTTGTTGCGGTCGCGCCAGTGGCGGGCCGCCCAGTGGCACGGCGCCCAGGTGCCCTTGACGTGGACGTTGAGCACGGCGTCGAAGTCGCCCTCGCTCATGTTCCAGATCGCCGAGTCGCGCACGATGCCGGCGTTGTTCACGAGGACGTCGAGGTGGCCGTAGGTGTCGATGGCCTGCTGGACCATGCGGCCGGCGCCCTCGTAGTCGGCGACGTTCTCGTAGTTGGCGACGGCCTCGCCGCCGCGCTCCTTGATGATGTCGACGGTGAGGTCGGCGTCCTTGCCCTGGCCCTCGCCCTTCACGGACACGCCGAGGTCGTTGACGACCACCTTGGCGCCGTGCTTGGCCAGCTCCAGCGCGTGGCCGCGGCCGATGCCGTGGCCGGCTCCCGTGACGATCGCAACCTTGCCGTCGAGCATGCCCATGGGTGTCCGCGCCTCCGCGTGTCGGTGGTTTCCGAAGATCGGTCCCGTCGTTTCTGACGAGGCGTCAGATCCTAGGAGAACCGCTTCCCGCGTCCCGCATCGACCCGGTCACCCTCCTGCTGCGCACTCCAGCGTCAGGATCGGCCGCCACCCGGCCCCGTCGTCGGTCTGGCGGACCTGGATCGTGCGGATGAGGAAGCCGTCGGCATCGACCCAGCCGTACAGCACCGCGTCGTCGTCGCGGCCCAGCTCCTCGCCGCCGGCGGGCGGGGCGAGCGACTCGAGCGCGGCCTCGGGGGTCGGGGAGGCGTCCTCGTCGCCCGGCAGGTACGACGGCATGCCCGACCCGGTCTCCTCCGACTCGCAGATCCACGAGGGCGGTGCCTCCGGACACTGGGTGCGAGCCCACCGAGCCGCCCGCTCCAGCACCGGGGCGAACCGCGCCTGGGCGGCGGGATCGGCCTCCGCGCCTGGCGCGTGCGCGCGGACCTGGGCGACGAACTCGGCCCATCCCTCCTGCTGGTCGGCCGGGAGGGCGGCGGCGAGGTCACCCAGCATGTCGTCCTGCTCGGCCGGCGTGGACGTGGGGCTCTCGCGCACGATCCCGGGCGGGCGGAGGAGCAGCGTCGCGGCGATGTCGCAGACCCGCTCCGTGCTGACGGGTTCCGCCCCCGGGACGGCGGTCGACGTGCTCGCGGCCGCGGGCTCAGCAGTGGTCGAGGTCGAGGTCGAGGTGGCCGCGGACGTGGTCGTCGAGGCTCCTCCCGCCGCGACGGTGCCGGCTCCGTCGCCGCTGCCACCGCACGCGCCCAGGGCCGCCGTCGTCGCCACCAGCACCGCCGCACACCAGATCCGCCGTCCCACCCCACCCCATCGGCGGGATCGGCCCCGGACATGAGGGCCGACCGGTCTCAGGTCGGGCCGTGGCAGACGTGGCGGCGGGACGTGGCCCAGCCGCCGCCGATGCGCTCCACCTGGTGGGTGCGGGTGACGAACCCCTCGTCGGTGACCCAGCCGAACAGGACGATGTCGGCGGTGCGCTGGATCTCCTCGGCCCGCCCCGTGTCGGGGTACCGCCGGAGCACCGCGTCCGGCGACGACGCCTCGGCCCTGATCGGCGCGACGTCGGGGCCGGGGCCGATCGAGCCGAAGTCGTCGCACCGCCACGACGGCGGTGCATCGGGACAGGCCGATCGGGCCCACACCTCGGTGGTGTTGCGGGCCGAGCGGAACGCCGCGACCTCGCGCTCGGTGAGGGGCCGGCCGGCGGCTTGGGCCTGTGCCTGGGACGCCGCCACCGCGCGCCACGCCGGCCGCTCGGTCGCCGGGGCGATCGCGGCGATGCGCTGCACGGCCGCGGTGCGGGCCGCGGCCCCGCCGTCGGGTGGCCGCTGGTCGAGCGGGACGAAGTCGGCCTCGGTGATGATCGCCGCCGCCGGGATCACCACCAGTTCGAGCGCGGCGCAGTCGCCCTCGGCCAGCGGTGCGACGGTCGGCTCCGCGCTCGGGCCGCCGCTCGGCGAACGGGGCGCACCGGCACGGCCACCGCCGTGGGTCTCGTCGGGCCCGCCCGCATCCGCCGGATCCTCCGAGCCCGAGCCTCCGGACGAGGAGGTCGTGGTCGCCGGATCCGCCGTGGTGGTCGACGCGGCCGTGGTGGACGGCTCCCGGTCGGTGAGGGCGGCCACGTCCTGCCGGCTCGGTCCACGCGAGTGGGAGGGGTCGGCGCCGGTGCTGGCGGTCACGCCGCCGTCGTCGGAGCACGACACGGCCAGCGCCCCGAACGCCAGGGCGACGACCAGCAGCGCGAGCGCGGCGACCTTCCAGCGCCCCCACCGGGGCGTGTCCTCCATCCCCTCCCATCGGCTTCCGGCCATCCGGCGTTGAGGCCTCGATCCCGGCCGCAATGGATGGCGGATCCCGGGAGGTCCGCTCCTATCGTCGGACGGATGGCCGACCCTGCGCCGCACCTCGCGATCCCGCTCTCCGACGATCCCCCGCTGCGGGACCTCTGGCGCTTCGCCCGGCCGCACCGGGCGAAGGTGTTCTTCGCCTCCACGTTCTCCGTCCTCAACAAGGCGTTCGACGTGGCGCCCGAGCTGCTCATCGGCGCAGCGGTCGACGTGGTGGCCCAGGGCGAGGACTCGCTCGTCGCCTCGGTGCTCGGCGTCGAGGACAAGTTCACCCAGCTCAGCATCCTCGTCGTCCTCACCGTCGTGATCTGGATCTTCGAGAGCATCACGGAGTACGTGGCCGTCGTGACGTGGCGGAACCTCGCCCAGACGGTCGAGCACGAAGCCCGGATGGACACCTACCGCCACGTCCAGGACCTGGAGATGGCGTACTTCGAGGACCGCACGTCGGGCGGGATGATGGCGGTGCTCAACGACGACGTGAACCAGCTCGAGCGGTTCCTCGACCTCGGCCCGCACAAGCTCATCGCCACCGGGGCCAACGTCGTGTTCGTCGGCATCGTGTTCTTCGTGGTGTCGCCGCTGCTCGCGCTCTTCGCGTTCCTGCCGATCCCGATCATCGTGGCCGGGTCGCTCTGGTACCAGACCCGCCTCGAGTCCAAGTACGCCAAGGTCCGGGCGGCGGCCGGCGCCATCAGCGACACGCTCACCAACGCCATCGGCGGCATGGCCACCATCAAGGCCTTCAGCGGCGAGGCCCGCGAGGCCGAGCTGGTGGGGAGCGAGAGCCAGAGCTACGCCGACGCCAACCGGGTGGCCATCAAGTCCTCCACCGCGTTCAACCCGCTCATCCGCATGGCGGTGCTGTCCGGCTTCGCCATGACCCTCCTGGTCGGCGGCCGCATGGCGCTGCGGGGCCAGATGGAGATCGGCGTCTTCTCGATGCTCGTCTACATGACCCAGCGCCTGCTCTGGCCGCTCACCGCCCTCGGCGAGATCTTCGACCTGTACCAGCGGGCGATGGCCTCGTGCCGCCGCATCTTCGGCCTCCTCCAGACCGAGCCCACGATCCACCCCGGTGCCGGCGCGCTGGCCCTCCCCGTGCGAGGCCACGTCGCGTTCGACGACGTCCGCTTCTCCTACATCGACGGCGGACCCGAGGTGCTGAAGGGCCTGTCGATCGACGTGCCGCCGGGCGAGACCCACGCCATCGTCGGCGCCACCGGGTCGGGCAAGTCCACCGTCGTGAAGCTGCTCCTGCGGCTGTACGAGCCGTCGGCCGGCACGATCTCGGTCGACGAGGTCCCGATCCAGGACCTCACGTTCGAGTCGCTCCGCCGCTCCACCGGGTTCGTGGCCCAGGACGTGTTCCTGTTCCACGGCACGATCCGCGACAACCTCACCTACGGGCGGCTCGATGCCACCGACGAGGAGATCCGGCAAGCCGCTGAGCTGGCCGAGGCGGCCACGTTCATCGAGGGCCTGGCCAACGGCTACGACACCCTCGTGGGCGAGCGGGGCCACAAGCTCTCGGGCGGCCAGCGCCAGCGGCTCACGCTGGCCCGAGCCATCCTCCGGGACCCGGCGATCCTCATCCTCGACGAGGCCACCTCGGCGGTCGACAACGAGACCGAGGCGGCCATCCAGCGCTCGATGGACAAGGTCTCGGTCGGGCGCACCACCATCGTCATTGCCCACCGGCTCTCCACCGTCCGCCACGCCCACCGGATCCACGTGATGGAGGCCGGCCGGGTCGTCGAGGCCGGCACCCACGAGGAGCTCGTCGCGCGGTCCGGTCTGTACGCCGCGCTGTGGCGGGTCCAGACCGGCGAAGCCGACCCCACCGGCGCCGGCGATGCCGTCCTCACCGACTGACCGGCACGGGTCTAGGTCGGCGGAGCAGGGGTAGGACCGGTGCCGGGCACCGTCGGACCGCGACCGGACCCGGGTGAGGAGGTGCAGGTGCAGGAGCGATCGATGCGGTTCCCCGCCGACCTCGCGCGCATCGCCTCCGTCCGGGACTTCGCCGCCGAGACCGCCGACGACCTCGGCGCCACCGTGGACCGCGACGACCTGGCGCTGATCGTCGGCGAGCTGGCCGCCAACGCCGCCGAGCACCAGGCCGGCGAGGCGCTGCTCCTGCTCCGCGTGCACGCCGACGGGGGCGTCGACGTCGAGGTCACCGACGCCGACCCGACGATCCCCCGGGCGATCGACAGCGCGCCCGACGACCCGCAGGGCCACCGCGGCCTGCGGCTCGTCAGCGCGATCAGCCACTCGTGGGGCGTCAGCCCCGAGGGCACCGGCAAGCGGATCTGGGCCCGCCTGTCCCCCGCCCGCTGAACCGCCCCGCCGAGCGTGGACCCGCGGGGCAGCCCGCCGGGTCCAGCCGGGTCAGCTGGTGAAGTCGAGGACGGCGCGGTTGAGCGCCCCGCCGTGCATGGCGTCGAGCGCCTCCTGCACCTGCTCGGGCTGGAAGGTCTGCGACACCAGTTCGTCGAGCTTGAGCTTGCCGGCCTTGTAGAGGTCGACGAACAGGGGGATGTCGTGGTGCGGGCGGGCGGCGCCGTAGCGGCAGCCCAGGATGCTCTTGTCGTTGTAGAGCGACTGGACGACGAAGCTGGCCTCGCTGCCGAACTTGGGCACGCCGAGCAGCACGCACGAGCCGCCCCAGTCGAGGAGGTCGATGCACTGGCGGATCAGGGCGGGGTGGCCCACGCACTCGAACGCGTAGTCGACGCCGAGCGGGCAGATCTCCTTGACCGCCTCGATGGTGTCGACCCCTTCGCCGGCGCAGATGAAGTGGGTGGCGCCGAAGAGCTTGGCGGCCGCCTCCTTCGCCGGGTTCGTGTCGATGGCGATGATCGGGCCGGCCTGGCTGAGGGCGAGGCCCTGCAGCACGTTGAGGCCGATGCCGCCGATGCCGATGACGATGGCCGACGAGCCGGGCCGGGGCTTGGCCCGGTTGAGCACGGCGCCGGTGCCGGTGAGCACGGCGCAGCCGATGAGGCTGGCGCTGGCGAGCGGGACCTCGGGGTCGATGACGACGGCCTGGGTCTCGGTGACGACCGTGTACTCGGAGAACACCCCGGCGTTGGCGAACTGGAACGCCTTGTCGCCGCCGACGGTGAACGGCGCCTTCAGGCGGCCGGCGGTGTCCCGGCAGTGGGTGGGGGCACCCCGGTCGCAGGCGTCGCACTGGCCGCAGTTGCCCAGCGTGGTGAGCACCACGTGGTCGCCGACCTTGACCTTGCGCACCGAGGAGCCGACCTCCTCGACGACGCCG
>DATMGQ010000068.1:0-2503 GCA_035555395.1 Acidimicrobiales bacterium | reverse complement strand
CCATGAACCCGAACAGCCCGGCGCCCACCAGCAGACCGCCCGGCCGCCAGTTGCCGAAGATCATGGCGGCGAGGCCGATGAAGCCACGGCCGCCCGTCTGCTGGCTCTGGAACTTCCCGGAGAACAGGTAGACGAGCACGACGCCGGCGAGGCCGGACAGGGCGCCGGAGATCATCACGGCGGTGAACTTGAGCCGGTACACGTGGACGCCGAGGGAGTCGGCGGCATCGGGGTCCTCGCCGACGGACCGCAGGCGCAGGCCGAAGGGCGTCTTCCACAGGACGAAGAACGTGAGCGGGAAGAGCAGGAGCGCGACGATCACCAGCGGTGACACGTTCGTGGTGAGGGCGAGGATCGCCTTGGCGAAGTCCGACAGGAAGAACCGGTTCTGGCTCCCGAGCTCGCGGAGCGGTTCCTTGAGGAACGGGAGCAGGTCGACGTTGGCCGGTGTGTCGGGGATCGTGGGGGATTCCCGGGCCGAGGCGCCATCCCAGCTGACCGACGTGAGGAACTCGCAGAGCCCGACGGCGAGGAGGTTGATGGAGACGCCCGAGATGATGTGGTCGACGCCGAAGCCGACGGTGGCGATGGCGTGGAGCAGACCGCCGATGGCGCCGCCGACCACCCCGAGGATCACGCCCTGCCACGGCCCGTAGGCGATGCCGCCGTAGGCGCCGAACCAGGTGCCGAGGACCATCATCCCCTCGAGGCCGATGTTGACCACGCCGGCGCGCTCGGACCAGAGGCCGCCGAGGCCGGCGAGGGCGATGGGCAGCGCGAGGTAGAGGGCCGACCGGAGGGTGTTCTCGGCGGTGAGCTGGCCGGCGCCGGTGAGGATGCGGGTCAGGGAGAGGACGCCGACGCCGAGCGCCAGGTAGAGCACGAGTCGCGCCCAGCGGGGGATCTCCGAGAAGCGGGCGAGCGGCTTCGTGTTCGCTTCGGTCTCGGGCGGGTTCATGAGTGCGCTCATGCGGGCGCCACCTCCGGTCCGGAACCGGTGGGACTCGGCGGGTCGGCGGGCGGCGGGGCGGCACCGCCGGCGGTGACCTCACGGCGCAGCCCGGCCAGCTCCTGGCGGGCCGAGATGCGGCGGACGACCTCGTAGGCGATGACGACGGACAGGACCGTGATGCCCTGCATGATCGAGGTGATCTGCTTCGGCAGGTTCGCGTTCGAGAGGGGCGTCTGGACGGCGTCCATGAAGGCCCAGAGGAGGGCGGCGAAGGCGATGCCGACCGGGTTGTTGCGGCCCAGCAGGGCGATGGCGATGCCGGTGAAGCCGAGCCCGGTCACGACCGACACGTCGGTGTAGCGGGCGGCCGGCCCCATGATGTTGTTCATGCCGATGAGCCCGGCGACGGCGCCCGAGATGAGCATCGCGGTGATGATCATCCGCTTCGAGTTCACGCCGCTGGCGGTGGCCGCTTCGGCGTTGGAGCCGGTGGCGCGCAGGTCGAAGCCGTAGCGGGAGCGCCAGATCAGCAGGTAGTAGGCGACGCCGACGATGGCGGCGACCACGACGTAGGACTGGACCCGGGTGGCGTCGGGGACGTCGATGCCGATGACGCCGAGGAGCCCGTTGAGCGAGGGGAGCTGGCCCGATGGCGAGATGGTCCGGGTGCCGAGCACCGGGCTCTCGGTGGCCGGGGCCCGCAGCCAGCGCTGGATGAAGAAGGCACCGACGCCGAGCGCGGTGGCGTTCAGCATGATCGACGAGATGACCTCGCTGACGCCCCGATAGGCCTTGAGCAGGGCCGGGATCGATGCCCAGGCCGCGCCCACGAGCATCGCCACGAGGAGGGTGAACAGCACGTGGAGGGGAGCCGGGAGCTCCACCGCGGCGGCCGCGGCGGCGGCGAACAGCGCGGCCAGCTTGTACTGGCCTTCGACGCCGATGTTGAACAGGTTCATCTTGAACCCGATCGCGACCGCTACGCCGGAGATGTAGTACGGCGCCGCCCGGTTGACCGTGGTCACGAGGTTCGTGCGGCTGAAGCCGTCGTCGAAGATGACCCGGAACACCTCGGTGGCGCTGTAGTCGGTGAGCGCCAGCATGATGGCCGACACCGCCATGGCGAAGGCGATGGCGAGCACGGGCGCGGCGAGCGCCATGGTGATGCGGCGGATCATGCGTCCTCCCCTCGATCGGAACCGGTCATGTGCTCACCCAGCGCGGTGGGGGTGGCGGTGGCGGGGTCGAGCTCGGCGACGATGCGCCCCTCGAAGATCACGAGCAGCCGGTCCGAGAGGCCGATCAGCTCCTCGAGGTCGGCCGAGATGAGCAGGGTGGCCAGGCCGTTGCGGCGGGCCTCCCGCAGCTGGTCCCAGATGGCGGCCTGGGCGCCGACGTCGACGCCCCGGGTGGGGTGGGCGGCGATCATCACGCGGGGCTCGGCCATGAGCTCGCGGCCGATGATCAGCTTCTGCTGGTTGCCGCCGGAGAGGGCCTCGGCCCGCACCTCGATGTTCGGGGTGCGCACGTCGAAGCGCTCGACGATCTCCT
>DATMGQ010000067.1:0-22778 GCA_035555395.1 Acidimicrobiales bacterium | reverse complement strand
CGAGCATCCGCCGGGCCCGGTCCCGGCGCTTGGCTGCGGGCTGGGAGAGGTGGTTGGCGTGCCCGGTGAACACCCGCGCCGACGCGTGCCCATCCGCACGGTGCAGCCCGCGGTCGTCGACGGCGCCGAGGACCCCGAGCTGCACGGCCAGCGCCTTGCGGCCCAGCCGCTCGGCCCGCCGAGACAGGTCCAGGGCCGCATCCGGATCGACCGGGTCGACCGGGTTGGCGAGCAGGTCGTCGAGGGCACGCTCCGCCGCATCGAGTGCGGACAGATCAGTGGTCGACGGCATGCCCCAACCCTACGGAGGGGGTCTGACGCCGAACCCGCCCGTCTCACCACATTTCGTGAGATGTCCGATTCTCTGAGCTTCATCGCTGGCCGCCGAGCGGGGCTCGGGCATGGGTAGGGTCCGGCGATGGCTGGTCGTCCCATGTTCCCGCTCGGCTCCGTGCTGCTGCCGGGGATGGTGCTGCCGCTGCACGTGTTCGAGGAGCGGTACCGGGCGCTGATGCGGGACTGCATGGCGGGCGACCGCCGGTTCGGCGTGACGCTGATCGAGCGGGGGAGCGAGGTGGGAGGCGGCGACATCCGGGCCATGGCCGGGTGCCTGGCCGAGATCGTCCAGGCCGATGAACTGCCCGACGGTCGGTGGGGCATCGTCGCCGTCGGCACCGAGCGGATCCGGGTGACGGGCTGGCTGCCCGACGACCCCTATCCCATCGCCGAGGTGGAGGACTGGCCGGACGTCCCTTCCGCCGACCCCGAGGCTGCCGTCGCGTCCTACGAGGCCCGAGTCGCCCAGCTGCGCCGCGTGCTGGCGATGGCCGTCGAGCTCGGGGCCGAGGCCGACCCGATGGTCCTACTGGCCGACGACGCCGAGATCGGCAGCTACCAGATCGGCGTGCTCAGTCCCATCGGCCCCCTCGACCGCCAGCGCCTCCTCACCGCGTCCGGCGTGGACGAGCGCCTGGCTCTGCTCGAGGAGCTGCTCGACGACCAGGAGCTCATGATCCGCTCCCGCCTCGAAGACGGCTGACCGGGGTCTCTCGCTCAGCCTGGTCTGCCGGCCTCCGGTGCGGGTTCCGGCATCAGCTCGGCGAGCTGCTCCCGTCCGATGCGGGCGATGCTCGCGTCGAGAGCGGCATCGATGACCTCGTGGCCGGTGATCTTGAGCCGGGCCAGCATGGCGGCGAGGTCGTGCGCGTCCGCCGGGCTCAGGTCGTCACGCCAGCTGGCGGGGGCGAGGTGCGCCTCGAAGAGGGTGAGGAACCGGTTGGCGAGCTCGTCGGTGATGGAGAGGAGCGCCTCCCATTCGTCGAGGACCACGTCGAGCGGGACCCCGAGCTGCGCCAGGGCCGATCCGGTCGTCAGGAACCGGCGATCGGCGAGCCGGAGGCGGCCGTCGTCGGTGGGTGAGATCAGACCCAGGGCGCCAGCGCGCTGCACGAGGTCGGTGGTCATCGAGCCCTCGGGGAACCGGCTGATGAGGTCGATCGGGTCGAGGACGATGCTGTTCGGCTCGCCCAGCAGCGCGTCGATGTCGTCCTCGCCGCCGAGCACGTCGGCCAGCCCGCCGCCCTCCTCCCAGCGCTCGAGCAGGTGGCCGATTCCAGCGAGCGAGTATCCCTGGTCCTGGAGGCGGCCGATCAGTTGGAGCCGCCGCAGGTGCGACTCGTCGTACCAACCGGTGCGTCCTTCGAGGCGAGGAGGGGCGAGGAGGTTGCGGGTCCGGTAGAGCCGCACCGTCGTGGTGGCCACGCCGGCCGCCCGAGCTAGATCGTCGAGTCGATACCCGTCGGGCATCTATCTGCGAGTGTTTGATAGCGTATGAAACATGAGCACGATGATACCGAACCACGGATCGGCGCGGGCGCCCCGGACGACGATCACATGGAGGTGACCGGCAACCAGCCGAGACCGCCGAAGGTGGTACTGGCGGGCGGGAGCGGGCTGTTGGGTCGACGACTGGCAGATGACTTCGCCGCCCGTGGCTTCGAGGTGGCGGTGTTGACCCGCACGCCGTCGGCATCGTCTCCCCATCGACTGTGCGCCTGGGACGGCCGGACGGTTGGGGACTGGGCCGCGGAGCTCGAGGGCGCCGTGGTGGTGAATCTGGCCGGCGCGCTGGTGGACCGGCGGGCGACGGCCGCCAACATCGACCTGCTCACCCGATCGCGGGTGGAGCCCACTCGGGCGCTGGTGGAGGCGGCGGCCGCCGTGGCGGTGGCGCCGCCACTGTGGCTTCAGATGAGCACGCTCGCGATCTACGGCGACGCCGGCGACGCGGAGCTGGTCGAGGGATCGGGCATCGGCTCGCCCCGGCCGCAGATGACCGGGGTAGCCCAGGCCTGGGAGGCCGCGGTCGACGGGGCACGAGCAGATCGCCTGGCGATCCTTCGCACCGGGATCGTCCTCGACCGGAATGCGCCGGCGATGGACCGCCTCGTCGGCCTGACCCGCTGGGGCCTCGGTGGTCGGATCGGCAGCGGCGACCAGTGGGTCAGCTGGATCCACGTCGAGGACTTCCTCGCAGCGATCCGTCGCATCGTCGACGACGCCACCATCGACGGGATGGTGCACATCACGGCGCCGAGCCCGGTCCGCAACCGGGACATGATGGCGTCGCTCCGCTCGGCCGTGGGTCGGCCGTGGTCGCCCCCGACGCCGGCATCGTTCGTGCGCATCGGCGCCCGGCTCATGCGAACCGACCCGGATCTGGCCCTCACCGGTCGGCGCTGCATCCCGAAGCGGTTGCTCGATGACGGAATGGGCTTCGAGTTCGCCACGTTCGACGAGGCGATCACGGAGCTCGTGGGGTCGAGCCGGTGATCGGCGTTCGGCGTCCCACCCCGGGGCGCGTCGAGGCGTACCGGGCTGAGCGCGAGGCGATGGCGCCCACCACGACGCCATCTCCCGAGCCGCCCCCGGGCTACCGCCGAAACACGTTCAGCCGGGTGATCGGCTCCGGCCCAGCGGACTTCGACCGTGGGCGCGACGGCCTCCAACGCTGGGTTGCCCACCGCCGGGCGGCAGTAGCGGTCGTGCCAGCCGATGCGGCGCTCGTCGAGGGGACCACGGTCGGGCTCGTGATGCGCCAGCCCGGCATCTGGGTGCTGGCGTCGTGCCGCATCACCACGGTCGTCGACGAGCCGGACCGGTTCGGCTTCGTCTACGCCACGCTGCCCGGCCACCTCGTCGATGGCTACGAGTCCTTCTTCATCACGGGCGCTGGCGGCGAGGTGACCTTCGAGGTCTCGATGGTGTCGCGCCCGGCATCGCCGCTCGTCCGCCTCGCAGGTCCGGTAGGCCGCCACCTCCAACGCCGAGCCGTCGGCGCCTACCTCTCTGGC
Source organism: Acidimicrobiales bacterium (assembly GCA_035555395.1). Lineage (GTDB taxonomy): Bacteria > Actinomycetota > Acidimicrobiia > Acidimicrobiales > Iamiaceae > Aquihabitans. Next base: position 19,425 of record DATMGQ010000067.1, on the reverse strand, counting down.
CTGCACGCCTGGATCCACGCAGGAGCCAGCTGACGCTGCGCGCCCCGGCCCGATGGCGGACCGGGGTGTTCCCGCCGTGTCGGCCGACGGACCAGTGGGACCGGAGGGAATCCATACGTCGCAGGTCACAGCGGTGGCCCGGGACCGCCGCGAAGCGCAGATCGCCCAAGTCCGAAACGTGGTCTGCGCTGCGGTAACGGTGCCCTCCGGGGTTCCGGGCCTGCGCCCTTGCCCTCGAGCCGGCCGCCAACCCATCGGGTGCCAGGATGTGGCGGTGGCGGCCGAGGTGACGTGGTGCAGGGTCTCGGCTTGGTCGCGCCTGGTGAGCGGCCACCGGTGGGGGTTGTACCGGTGGCCCGTTGCGGTCGGCGCCATGTCGGTCACGGTCGCCGGACTCGAGGCAGTCCTGGGTTGGTTCGGTTCGACGATCGGGATCGCCGTCGGTCTCGGATGCCTGTGGTTCCTTCCAGGCCCGCGCGTCGGTGCTGGCTTCGATGACGATGGGGCCATCGCCCGTGGTTGGGTGCTTCGTCGGTCGGTACCGTGGTCGCAGATCGACATCCTTCGCCTCGGGGTGGTGTCGGGAACGTTCACGGCGGGCGGGTTCCCCGGTGTGGCTGCGATGTCGGGAAAGCACGAGTTCCGCCTGCAGCGTTGGATCGGGCAACCGGTAGCCAGGTCTCGGGGGTTGTCACCGCTGGTGGCCGCCGCGCGGGCGAACGGCGTTCACGTTGTGTTGGAGCCCGTCCACGAGTACGCCTTTCCTGACGTTGTGGTCGACCAGGTCGGTCTCGTGCGGTTGGTCGATGGGGTACCGGTCGCGACGACGAAGGCGGTCACCGTCACCAGCCGATCCGCGGGTGCAGTCGTCGTTGTCCTTGCCGTGATCGGTCTGCTCGGCGTCGTAGCGGTCGTGGGCGGCCTCGTCGCGCACCAGGGAAATGTCGTCGCCTTCGGTGGGGGCGCAGGTGTGCTCGCAGGCGTCGTCCTGGTCGAGGCGTCCCACTCTGGCGATGGGCGCAGGCACGACCACGGTGACTCGGGTGCGTTTCCTCTCCATCGGTGGGCCGGTCGTGGAGGCGATGGCACCCGGCTAGGCGGGCCCCACCTCGATCGCCTGATGCGCAAGCACGGCATCATCCCGCTCGCCCGGCTCCACAACGAGAGGGGAACGAGGTCGCTCGCATCGTCGACGACGAACTGCCCCGTGGGCGAGCGTTCAGCGATGGGGCTCCGGCCCAGCACTGGGACCTGCTCGGCCACATGATGCTGCGGAACTCACGGGCGTTTGCGATGCACGAGCGAGGAAGCCCACCGCTGGCCATCGCCGCCTGACCCAACCGGCCTCCACGAATCGACCGCGCCCCCACCGGGGCGCAGTCGCCGTTTCGAGCGGGATGAGGCCCAGGTGACCGTGGTGAACGGGTCCGGACGTACCATCGGCGCCTCTGGAACCGGCGTCGCTGCGTGGGAGGGGATTCCCGACCACAAAGCCCACCGGTCCCCGCGGCGGTGGGACCGGTAGGGAATCCCAACGCCGCAGGTCACGGTGGTGACCCGGCGACGCTCCGGAACGCCAATCGCTCGAGTCCGAAACGACGAACTCTCACGACCGGATGGGAACCGTCGGGCCAAGCTGGTGTTCATGAGCAGTGGCGACGGGCGAGACGACAGGTTGATGCTCCGGAGGGCAGTGCGCCTGGGCGAGACCGCCGCGGTTGCCCAGATGCTCGCTGACGGGGCTGATCCCAACGTCCCGGCGAACCAGCCGCTCCTGCTCTTGGCCGTGGACTGCGGGCACGGCAATGTCGCCGAGGTGCTCGTCGCTCATGGCGCCGACCCCCTTGCTACACGAGGAACGGATGGTTGGACAGCGGCGACCATCGCTGACGCCGCCGGGGACGATGGCCTAGCCGAACGCCTCGTGCGCTTGGGTGTACCTGCAGCGACGAGGCGCTTGCACGGCTACACGCCGCTGCATCGGGCGGCCCGCTCCGGTGATGTGGGCGGCTTGCTCAACATCACGCCGGGGGCGGTGGATGTCGTCGATGGCGCCGGTGAGACGGCCCTCGGCTTGGCGATTCGACACCGGCACCAGGCGTGCGCGGAGGTCCTGCTCGCTGCGGGGGCAAACCCGAATCACACGACACGCGGCTGGTCGCTTCTTGCCGATGCTGCGTACACCGATTCGTTGCAGCAACCAGCAAGCGGGTTCGTCGGCCTGCTGCTCGATGCGGGCGCCGACCCGCGTCCGGGCGGATACCCGCCGGTCCTCGCCACGATCAACCAGGAGGGTTCCAGCGCAGCCGTGCTGCGGTCCTTGGTTCGCTCTGGCGCCGATCCCCTGGCCGTGGACGGTAACGGCGAGAACGTGCTGCACCGCATCGCCAGCATCGAGGACGACCCCAACCTCATCGACGTCGCACTCGAGCTCGGCGTCCCGCTCGAAGCGAGGGGCCACACCGGCAGGACGTCGTTGCTCTCAGCTGCGTGGTGCGCCAACGAGGTGACGTTCGAACGGCTCGTGGACCGAGGGGCCGCCGTGGATGCCCGAGACAACCTGGGCCGATCGGCTCAGGATCTCGCTGGTCCGCCTCCACGAATCGACCGCGCCCCAACTGGGGCGCGGTCGCCGTTTTCGAGCGGGATGACGCCCAGGTGACCGTGGTGAACGGGGTCCGGACGTACCATCGGCGCCTCTGGAACCGGCGTCGCTGCGTGGGAGGAGATTCCCGACCGCAACGCCCACCGGTCCCCGGGGCGGTAGCTCAATGGTTAGAGCAGGGGACTCATAATCCCTGGGTTGTGGGTTCGATCCCCACCCGCCCCACGGCCTGGTGTTGACCGAAGTCGACGCCACTGATCACCGAAGTCGAGTTCGGCCGCCCGTCGAGGGCGGTCGAACCCGTTACCGGGACGTGCGTCCAGCCTTCCAGGGCCGGATCCGGCGATCTGGGACCCTCGGCCGGGCGCGACAGCGCCCCGCCGGTGCGGCGGGGCGCTGTGGGGCGCGGCGGTGCCGGCCTCGAGGGCCGGCTCGGTCAGGTTCGGGGCTCGGTCAGCTGTCGGGTGGGTCGTCGCCGAGCTCGGGCAGGCCCTTGGGTGCCCGGCGCTTGCGGACCGGTTCGACCGGCTTCGGCGGCACCGTCTCGACCGGCACCTTCGGCGGGAGGTGGCGTGGCTCGAGGCGGGCCATGCGGCGCTCGGCCTCGGCTTCGCGGGCCTTCCAGGTGCGGATCATGTGGAGGTTGTGGGCGGCGAACGCGAACGCGGCGACGATCGACTCGCGGGCCAGGCCGGTGAAGCGGGGGTAGTCCCGCCAACGTGCTTGCGTTGTCGGAGTCATCCGGTACAGTTGTTCCTGCACACCCCGGAACTGCCTCTGGCCCGCAAGGGACATGTAGCCGGGGTTTCGCACTTTTCGGACTAGGTGCGGCGGTGACAGCGATGCCAGTTGACTTCGTCGCGAGCGGTGCGCTCACGTCCTTGTCGGCGGAGCGGTTCGCACGGTACCAAGGTGCGACCTCGACGGACGTGGCTGCATCTGCCCTGTACGAGTGGAACAGCAAGGTCAGTGCCGACTATCTCGAGCTGTTGTCCTGGGTTGAGGTTGCGCTGCGGAACGCGACCCACAACAGCCTGATGGCCCTGGCACAGGGCCTGGGTGAGTCCCGGTGGGACCAGACGAACACCTCGTGGTTCAGCCCCTGGTTCCAGCCGGAGTCCGTCAGACAGATCCGCAAGGCCCGGTCGAGGGCAAACAGCGGGCCGGTCATGAACCCGCCGATTGGCAAGGTCGTTGCGGAGCTCACCTTCGGGTTCTGGGTCCGCATGTACTCACGGCACTACGAGGCCTCGCTCTGGACCCCAGCGCTACGCCATGGCTTTCCGGCTGGTCTGTCTCGTGGCCGGGTCCACAACGAGCTGGTAGCGCTGAACAAGCTCCGCAACCGAGTCGCCCACCACGAGGCCATCTTCGACGGCGACCACCAACGATGGCTGGCCAGCATCTCCCAAGCGCTGACGTGGCTCTCACCGTCTCTGAACGCCACGGTGCTGCCCCGGTCCAGGATCCATACCTCGCTCATCGCCATGCGGGCCGCACGAGTGTGACCTCGGCCGGTCGTGCTCGACTTCTGGCTGCTCCGACACTCGGAGCCCTCGAGCAACGGGGCGGGCGGTGGGCCCGTTGGCACCGCGAGGACCGACCGGTCTCTACCTGAACGGGTAGGGAGGACGTACTCCGAGCTCGACGAGCACGGCCGGATCCTCACGCACTACCCGGCGACGAGGACGTTGCAGGCCGGTCACCACTGGGCCCTCTTGTCCTAGCGGCGGGGTATCGACGCTCCTGGCGAGGGTTATGTGTGTGGATGGGGCCGATTTCAGATGTGGATGGACTCTCCGACCGGCCGCTGCGTCCCAGGTGAAGGCTTACGTCAACACCCCACGGCCTGGTGTTGACGCGGGCGCCCGGGGTCAGCGGGGCGGGCGCATGCGGCCGGTCTCCCAGGCGAAGGCGGCGAGCTCCACCCGGTTGCGGGCGCCCACCTTGTCCTGGAGGTTCGACAGGTGCGTCTTCACCGTGCCGAGCGAGATGTGGAGGTCGGCGGCGATCTCGGGGTTGCTGCGCCCGCGAGCGGCTGACCGCAGGACCTCCTCCTCGCGCTCGGTGAGCGGCAGGACCGGCTGGGGGACCGGTTCGTCCAGCACGGAACCGGCGAAGTGCTCGAGCAGGCGGACGGTGATCGACGGCGACACCAGGACGTCGCCGCGGTGCGCGGCCCGGACCGCTTCGAGCAGCAGCAGGGGTCCAGCGTGCTTGAGGAGGAAGCCGGCGGCGCCGTTGCGCAGGGCGGTGTGGACGTACTCGTCGAGGTCGAAGGTGGTGACGACGACGACCCGGAGCGGGTTGGGGATCCCCGGACCGGCGAGGCGCCGGGTCACCTCGAGGCCGTCGAGGCGGGGCATCTGGATGTCCACGAGGCACACGTCGGGCCGCAGTTCCTGGGCCAGGGCGACGGCGGTGGCGCCGTCGGCGGCCTCGGCCACGACCTCCATGTCGTCGGCGTCGTCGATGATCATCCGGAACCCGGCGCGAACGAGGTCCTGGTCGTCGGCCAGCAGCACGCGGATCGTCATCGCCGGCGCTCCACGGGCAGGACGGCTCGGACCCGCCAGCCACCGGTCGCCACCGGACCGGCGTCCAGCGTGCCCCCGAACGACGCCGCTCGTTCCCGCATGCCGACGATGCCGAAGGTGTCCGGGCCGGTAGCGGCCGTCGGGGCGCCGTCGTCGGCCACCACGACCTCGAGGTGCTCGCCGACCACTTGGATCGTCACCTCCACGTCGGTGACCTGACGGGCGTGGCGGCGGACGTTCGTGAGCGACTCGGCCACGATGCGGTGCACCGACGGGATCAAGGCCGGAGGGATCGACCTCGCGGCGGGGTCGATGGTGGCGTGGACCGGGGTGCCGTCGGCCACGGCCGAGGCGATGAGGTCGTCGACGTCGTCCCACGTCCCGCCCACGGAAGGACCGCCGCTGCGCAGTCCGACCACCACCTGGTGCAGCGCCGCCAGGGCCTCGGTGCCGGCGCCCTCGATGCGCTCCAGCGCCCGGGAGGTCGACGCCGCATCGCCGGAGACGTGGGCGGCGGCCTGCGCCTGCACCACCATCCCGGTCACGTAGTGGCCCACGAGGTCGTGGAGCTCACGGGCGATCTCCAGCCGCTCCGAGGTGCGTGCCGCATCGGCCGCGGCACCGCGGCGCCAGTCGGACCAGCGGAGGTAGACGCCGACGCCCACCGCCCCGGCGAACGCCCCTTCGCACACGACGAGCAGGTAGGCGGCGCTCGCCACCAGGGGCCGCAGGGCCTCGGAGGCAACGGCCACCCCGGCGAGGGCCGCCAGCGCGACCGCCGTGCCCCCAGGCTCCCGGCGCAGCGATCGGGCGGTGAGCACGGACAGGGCGAACAGGGCGGCGAAGGACGGCGGCAGGCCGGAGCCGGCCGCCACCGTGGCGACGGTCAGCGCGATCCCGGCGACGGCGAGGACGACGGTGGCCGCCACGGCGCTGGCGGACCTCCAGGCCACGACGAACGTGGCCAGCACGCCGAGGCCGGGCACGAGGATGCCGAGCGAGAACGGGAGCCGCCCGTGGACCACCTCGGGGTCGGTCGCCCAGATCAGCAGGTCCACTGCGGTCAGCGCCGCGCACGTCGCCACCACCACCAGGTCCGAGGCCCGGGCGAGCGCCGGTGCCGCCCGGTGCGTCCGCTCGATCAGCCGGTCGAGCGACGTCGGCGCCAGCGAGACTGAGGTCCGCTCGTCGACGTGGGCTGGCTGCACCCGGTCATCGTACGAGTGCGCTCCGCCGGGCGGATCGGCCGATCGGCTGATCTCCGCGTGGGCCGGCGTCGGCTGATCGGCGCTCCGGTTCGGCTGCCGAGCCGATGTGCGAGCGCCCGTCGCACCAGATGCTCGACCCATGTCCCACCACACGACCTCGTCCCCACCCCTCGAGCCCTGCTCCCCGACCGACGCCGCTGCCCTCGGGAACGGAGCGCCGTCATGACGGACCAGCTCCGTGCCCTCCTCCACCGGCTCCTCATCGCGGGCGGGTCTCGCCCCGCCCTCGACCGCCTGCTCGACGACTACGCCCGCTACCACCTCGTCCTGGTGGTGCTCGGCTCGGCGCTGACCGTGGCGCTCGGCGCCCTGGCCGTGCGGTGCGCTCGACGGTTCCGACGGGCCCCGAGGAACACCGACCGCCGATGGTCCTTCGAGCGGACCACCTACGCCGGCTTCGCGATCGCCAGCGGCCTGCTCGTCCTGGTCCTCGGCCTGGTGGTCCTCGCCAACCTCAGCAACGTGCTCGACCCGCGCCACGGCTTCACCGGAGCCGTCGACGCCATCGCCACGGCCCGCCCCGGGACGCCTCGGGCGGAGCTGCACGACGTCTTCGCCCAGTGGCTCCGTTCCGATGCCGACGCCATCCCGCCGGTGGTCCAGGAGCACGTCGACGACCGCCTCGCCTGGCAGCGGCCCAAGGCGCTCATCAGCGCCGTGCTCCTCGTCGCGGCGGTCGCGCTCGCCCACCGCCTCTGGCACGGCCTCATCGAGCGCTCCCGCCGCCGACCGCCTCGCACCCGGTGGTCGGGTGCCGACCGTGCCCGGTTCGCCGTCGCCCTCGCTCTCGGCCCGGTGGCGCTCGTCCTGACCGCGATGGTCCTGGGCAACGCCCAGGCCTCGATCGCCCCGCTGACGATGACCCTCCTCTTCGGCTGACGGTCCGAGTGCACCGATGCCCCCCGGTCCGGCCCTCGGGGACGGGTGCGGACCGGCAAGACTTCGGGCGTGGTTCTTCGGCGGACGCGCTTCCTGCTGCTCCTGGTGGTGGCCCTCGCGAGCTGCTCGGCCGATGGGGACCGAAGGATGTTCGCCGAGCAGTTCGAGCTTCCGCGGGGGTACGAGCCGCTGAACCGCTACGAGCACCTCGGCGAGGTCGGCAAGATCGGCGGTCGACCGATCGACATCACCGTCGCGAGGCCCGAGGCCGCAGGTCCGGCCGACATCGCTGCGATGCAGCTGTGCGACGGGTTGGCCGGCGACGCAACGGTCGAGCACGAACCGCACGAGGTGCCGGCCGACTGGGGCTCGTGCCAGTTCCGGTCGCTCGGGCAGCGCGTCCTCGTCGGCACCTACGACCGGTTCCGGGACTACGACCGCGTGCTCGCCGACGACGCCTGTGGCCGGAACCGATGCAGGGACGACGACCTGGTGGTCTGGATCGAGTGAGCGGGCGAACGCGCGACCAACAGCAGATCCCGATGTCGCTGCCCGAGTCCGCGAGCGGCGCTGCCGTACCCTGCAGGGCCATGCGCTGGATCACCCGTCCGCTGCTCGCCCTCACCGCGACCGCGATCGTGCTCGCCGGCGCCGGGTGCGGCGGCGAGAGCCGGGCGACGTCGGCCGAGTCGGACGCGTCAACGCAGGTGAGCGACGCGCCAACCGTCGTCGAGGACGATTCGGCGGAGCTCTCCCAGGACGAGATCGAATCCGCCTGCACGGACACGCCGGAAGACACCCAGTGCGGGCTCACCTTCGAGGAGCTGCGCGACCTCAACATGCGCTACGCCGACCGCATCGACTTCGATGGCGACCCCGCCGACGCCGCCGTCCTGATCGGCGTCGTCCGGCACCGCCTCGAACCGTTCGTCGACGTCCCGACGACCGCGACCGAGGACGAGCTCTCCGATGCGCTCGACGGGCTCGACTCCCCCCAGGTCTCCGCCAGCGCCGTCGGCGCGAGCGGCGTGGGCTTCGCGGTCGCCCTGGAGGGCGGCTGCGTGTTCGGCTCGATCCTCGAGGGCGAACTGACCGTCGAGTACGGCGGCTACATCAACGACGGCGGCTGCCTCGCCGTCTACGGCCACTGACGACACGCCGGACCGACCGGGTCCGACCCGTTGCTCGACGGGTCTGAGCAAGTTGAGCAATCGTTACTCAGGTGGTCTGGCCTGGGGTTCCGTACAACGGGACCATGTCATCGACGCACCCCACGCCGACCCGTGCCGCCACCCGCTCCCGCCGGGCACTGATCCCGAGCGCGCTGGCCGCGGCCGCCCTGCTCTCCGGCCTGGCGTGGCCCGCCGGGCGGGCCGAGGCCGCCAACACCGAGGCCATGACCGGGCTGGTCAGCAACGGCATCGACCACGCGCCGACGAACGGGACGACCGGCAAGGTGCTCATCGCCGGTCAGGGCCGGTTCGTGGCGTTCGTCGAGGACGGATCGGACACGGTGCCGAACCTGGGCGACGTGGCCATGCAGCGGGTCTACGTGCGGGACCTGCTCACCGACGGGCTCGAGGTCGTCAGCGTCGACGACGCCGGCGGCACGCACTACTCCATGCTCGGCGCCATCAGCACCACCGGGCGCTTCGTGGCCTTCGTGACCGGCGACCAGCTGGTCCCGCAGGACAAGAACGGGTACACCGACGTGTACGTCCGCGACCGCGAGCTCGGGACCACGGAGCTGGTCAGCGTGTCCAACACCGAGCAGAACGGCGACGACAACAGCGGCGGCCCGCAGTCCGGTGCGATCGTCGACATCAGCGACGACGGCCGCTACGTCGCGTTCGAGAGCGACGCCACCAACCTCGTCACCGGCGACACCAACGGCAACACGGACGTGTTCTGGCGCGACCGGGTCAACGGCAGCACCTCCCGGGTCAGCAGCAACGGCCTCACGCAGGGCAACGAGGACTCCCGGGCCCCGTCGATGAGCGACGACGGGATGTGGGTCGCGTTCTCGACCATGGCCTCCAACCTCATCCCCAACGACACGAACGGCGTCGGCGACATCCTCATGCGCCACATGGACGGCACGGTCACCCCCGAGCGGATCAGCAAGGGCGTCGCCGCCAACCCGAACGGGACCTCGCGGAACCCGGCGATGAGCGGCAACGGCAAGGTCGTGGCGTTCATCTCGTCGGCCCCGGACCTCGTTGCCGGCGACACCAACAACGCGACCGACGTGTTCGTGCGGAACCTGGTGAGCGGCACCACCACCCGGGTCAGCCTGTCGTCGACCGGGGCCCAGCTCTCCACGGACAGCTACGCGCCCCGCCTCAGCCCGAACGGCACCCGCGTGGTGTTCGAGACGGAGGCCAAGGGCGAGCCCGGCGACCTCGACGACGACACCGACATCTACCTGCGCTCGAACGGCGTCAGCACCACCCGCCAGTCGATCGCTCCCGGCGCAGCAGACAGCGACCTCGATGCCACCGGGGCCGATGTCGCCGAGGAGGCCGTCGTGTGGGGGTCGATGGCGAAGATGACCTCCACCGACACGGACGCCAAGGCCGACGTCTTCGTCCGCCGCACGCCCTATCTCGGCCCCCACGCCAGCGCCGAGGCGTTCGCCTCCAGCACCCGCCAGCGCATCCTCGGCTCGTCCACCCCGGCCCAGACTGCGGCGGCTGCCGCCGCCATCCGGGCTGGCACGTCGCCCGAGCACCAGGTCGTGGCGCTGATCGACCAGCCTGCGTTCCGGGCCAAGCGAGCCCCGGTGGTGCGCCTCTACTGGGCCTACTTCAAGCGCCGCCCCGACCTCGGCGGCCTCGACTACTGGGTCAAGAAGTACCAGTCCGGGACGATGTCGCTGCAGCGGATCTCGCTCTCGTTCGCCAACTCGAGCGAGTTCAAGACCAAGTACGGCAACACGACCTCGACCCAGTTCGTGACCCTCGTGTACCAGAACGTGCTCGAGCGGGAGCCGGAGGCCGGCGGCCTCGCCTACTGGGCGAAGAAGATCGACGCCGGCACGTCCCGCGGCCAGGTCATGACCTCGTTCTCCGAGTCGTCCGAGGGCGTGCGGACCATGGCGCCCTACGTGGAGTCCGTCCTGATCGGCGTCGGGCTCATCGGCAAGATGCCCACGGCGGACCTGTTCGCCGAGATGGTCGACACCCAGACGTCGGGCTACCCGCGAGAGAGCGCCGTCGACGACGCCCTCGGCGCCCCGGAGTACGCGGCCTCGCTCTGACCGCCGGCGACCGGACGGTGGACCGGTCCTACCCGGCGCCGCTGGTGGTCGTGACCTGGGTGACCGGCGCCGGCTGAGGACGGTCCGCGGGGCGCTCGGGCACCAGCGGGGGACGGGCGGCGAGTCCGGCGAGGATGGCCCGGGCCTCGGGCTTGGAGACCGGGCGGGCACCCTTGCCGAGCTGGCGGGCCACGACGGCAGGCTCGGCCCACGTCTTCGCCCAGCCCTGCGTCACGAGGTACCAGCGGGACTTCCGGTTCTCCCGCATGTCGCGCACGAGCCGGCGGCCGAACGTGACCCAGCGGTTCTGGCGGATGAGCAAGGCGTCGGCCAGGAGGCCGCAGGCCCGCAGCGGCTCGATGAGCTCGGCGGCGAAGATGCCCTCGGCCACCACCACCCGGGCGCCGTCACGGCGGACCACCTTGGTGCCCACCGCCCGGTTGTCGCTGAACGAGTAGTCCGGGACGGTGACCTGGTCGGTGCAGCACAGCTCCTCGAGGGCTGCGACCGCTGCCGCCGGATCCCACGATCCCGGGTGCTCCCAGTCGACCTTGCCGTCGGGGTGGCGGGGGAGGCCCGGATCGGTGTCGGGCCGGTAGAAGTCGTCGAGCGCCAGGATCGGCAGCCCCACGGAGCGGGCGAGGTAGGTCTTGCCGCTCCCAGACGGGCCGACCAGCAGCACCACATCGGCGCATCGCTCGTGGGACCCGTTCATCACGGGATCCCATGCTGCCAGCCCGCGCCGCTTCGTGCACACGACGGGTTCACCGGCTGTTCAGGGACCCGCCGCTCGGGCGGGGCTCGACCCGGGGTGCGGGTCAGTCGCCGAGCCAGGCCGGGGCCCGGTCGAGCAGGTAGGCGCTGACCTGGTGGCAGCGGTCCAGCGTGTCGCACAGCAGGTCCTGCTGGCCGAGGTACACGTGGGCGAGGGCGACCTCGACCTTGGCGATGATGCCGACGGTGCGGTCGGCGCCGTCGGTGACCGAGGCGAACGAGTCGATGGCCGACACCTCGAGCGGGAGGTCCGGGCCGCCGATGCCGGCGAGGTCGGTGGCGAGGACCAGCAGGTCCGGGCCGAAGGGGAGCGGGGGCAGGCCCCAGTTGAAGTGGAGCGGGAACCGGTGGACGTCCGGCGGGTCCTCGGGCTCGTCGGCCTCCTCGAGTTCGAGGACCAGGTCCTCGAACGACAGGAGCACGCGCGGGTCGATCTCCAGCGCCAGGTGCAGGTCGAGCGGGCCGCCGCAGGCGTCCTCGGGGTGGAGGTCGACCTCCCACGCCTGGCGGAGCGAGTACGTCTCGACGAAGTGTCGCTCGTCGTGCACGTGGAACCCGTGATCGACGGCGTGGTCCTTGAGATCGGCCACGAAGCCGGCGACATCGATGACCGCCACAGCAGCTCCTGATCGGTGGGGAATCGGGGCAGCCAGCCTGCCACGTCGGCCCGGCTTCGCCCACCGCCGCTACCGTCGGGCCTCATGGCCGGCGACCCCGTGGATCCCCTCGTCGTGCTCGGGGTGCTGACCGAGGCCGGCGACGCGATCGAGGCGGCCCTCGCCGCCACCATCGACTGGGGCGAGACCGGTGGGAAGGCCGGGCAGCACCACAGCGACCTCGCCGCCGACGAAGCGGCCGTCGCCGTGCTGGTCGACGCCGGGTTCGGCGTGCTCAGCGAGGAGAGCGGCCGCACCTCCCCGGAGCGCCCGGTCACGGTGGTGGTCGATCCGCTGGATGGCTCGACGAACGCCTCCCGCCGCATGGGGTGGTGGGCCACGAGCCTGTGCGCCGTCGATGCCGACGGCCCCCTGGTGGCGGTGGTGGCCGACCTGCGCCACGGCGTGCGCTACTCGGCGATCCGCGGCCAGGGCGCGGCCCGAGACGGCACGCCGATCCGCTCGTCGGGCTGCCGGGAGCTGGGCGAGGCGATCATCGGCCTGAACGGCGTGCCGGACGGCCACGGCGGCTGGGCCCAGTACCGGGCGTTCGGGGCGGCCGCGCTGGACCTGTGCGCGGTCGCCGACGGCACGCTCGACGGGTACCTCGACGCCACCACCGACGAGCTGGGCGTCTGGGACTACCTCGGCGCGCTGCTGGTGTGCCGGGAGGCCGGCGTCGAGGTGGTCGATGCGGCAGGCCGGGACCTGCTCACGCTCGAGCACGGCGACCGTCGGACGCCGGTCGCCGGGGCGACCCCGGAGCTGCGGGCCGCACTCGTCGCCCTGCACCCCGAGCACGGCCGCCGCTGAGCGGCCGAGGCGGCGCCGCCGCGACCTGTGCTCGGACGGGAACCGACCGCCCGGATCGGTGCCCGCTCTCGTAGGCTCCGCTGGTGCGCGACCGGCTCCACCTCCAGCTGCTGCGGCTGTACCAGCAGCTGCCCACGTGGCTGCGGCGGCGCATCGTGCGCACGGTGTCGCCGTCGTACACGGTCGGCGCCATGTGCTTCATCGAGCGGGACGACGGCGCGGTCCTGCTGGTGCGCCAGGCGTACCGCAAGCGCTGGGGCGTCCCCGGCGGGCTGTTGAAGCGGGGCGAGGACGCCACCGACGGCGCCCGGCGCGAGGTGTTCGAGGAGGTCGGCATCGCGGTGGAGCTCGTGGGCGAGCCGCGGGTCGTGGTCGATGCCGAGCCGCAGCGGGTCGACGTCGTCTACCGGGCACGCGTCGCCGATGGCATCGATCCGGGGCTGGCCGAGCCGCGGTCGCCCGAGATCCTCGAGACCCGGTGGTTTCCCCGCGAGGCGCTGCCCGAGCTCCAGCACGAGACGGTGACGGCGCTGCTCGCCCTGGCCCGACCGGGACCGTCCGTGTCGGCGCCAGCACTGGGGGTGGACGCGCCGGGCCGGTAGCGTCGGGAGGCGGCGGAACCGCCCCCGACCCCCTGCTGCTGCCCGTGCCCACCACCCCACGAGAACCACGATCCCCAGCGCTCGTCGGCCGCGAGGCCGAGCTGGAGCTGCTCACCGGCCTCATCGACCGCTTGGCGCTGGGCACGGGCGGGGCGCGGACGTTGGTGGGGCCGCCCGGGTCGGGCAAGACCACGCTCGTCGACGCCGCCGCGGTGCACGCCGGCCGTCACGGCGTGCGGGTCGTGCGGGTCGCCGGGTTGGAGGCGCAGCCGCACCTGCCGTGGGCCGCGGTGGCCGAGCTGTGCCTGCCGTTCGAGCCGCTCCTCGACCGCGTCGGCGCGGTGCGGGCGGCGGCGCTGCGGTGCGCGCTCGCCCTCGAGGTGGCCGACGGGCCGATCGACCCGCTGGCGGTGGCGCTGGGGGTCCTGTCGCTGCTCGGCGAGGCTGCGGCGACCCAGCCGGTGCTGCTCGTGGTCGACGACCTGCAGTGGATCGACGACGAGAGCCAGGGCGCGCTCGGGTTCCTCGGCCGTCGCCTGGGCGACGACCCGGTGGCGCTCGTCGCCGCCAGCCGGACCACGGCGGCGGTCAGCGGCGAGGCCGAGCCGCTCGGCGGCCTGTCCGATGCGGCGCTGCGCGAGCTCCTCGCCGGGGCCGGGGTCCGTTCGCCGGCCACCCAGGCCGCCATCATCGAGCTGGCCGACGGCAGCCCGCTGCTGGCCCGGCGCCTGGCGGCGGGGCTCACCGCCGAGGAGCGCACCGGGGCGCGCCCGCTGCCCGCGACGCTGCGCGTCCCCGACGACGTCGCCGACCTCTACCGGCCGCTGCTCGACCAGCTCGACGGGTCCGCTCGAGAGGCCGTGGCGGTGGCGTCGGCCGATGGCGCCAGCGGCCTCCAGGCCGTGATCGACGCGCTGGCCGAGCTCGGCCTCGACCTCGCCGCGCTCGAGCCCGCCGAGGAGGCCGGGCTGGTGGCGATCGAGCCCGACGGCGTCTCCTTCGTGCACCCGCTGGCCCGCACCGCGGCGTACCAGGCGATGTCCGCGCCGCTGCGCCGCCGGGTCCACGCCGCCCTGGCCGCGGCGACCGGTCCGGACACGCCCCTCGGCATCTCGCACCGGGCGACGGCGGCGGTGGGCGTCGACGACGGGCTGGCTGGCGACGTGACGTCGCTCGGCCAGGAGGCGCTGCGCCGGGGCGCGCCGCTCACCGCGGCGACGCAGTTCGTGCGTGCAGCGGCGCTCAGCAGCACTGCCCCTGACCGGGCCGATCGGCTGGTGGCCGCGGCGCGTGCGGCGGTGTCGGGCGGTGAGCTGCCGTGGGCCGCCGAGCTGGTGGCCTCGGCCCGGGCCGCCGATGCGGAGCGGGGGGAGCGCCTCGACGCCCGGCTGGTCGACGTGCGCCTCGCCGTGGCCCGAGGCGACCTGGCCGCGGCTCGCGCCCAGGCGGAGGCGGCCGACGAGGCCTTCGGTGCCACCGATCCCAAGGGCGTGGTCGAGCTGCTGGTCGAAGCGGCCCGTCCCATGCTCGTGGGCGCCACGGGCGAGGCGCCGGCGCTGACCGAGCGGCTCTGGGCCCTGGCTGAGGCGCTGCCGGACGAGGAGCGCCTCGCGGCCGAGGTGCTGTACGGCTGCGGCCGCTTCCTGCAGGGCGACCTCGCCGGCGCCCAGGCCCGCGTCGAGCGCTGGAAGGACCTGGTGGCCACCGAAGGCGCCGTGGCTGCCGGCCCGTTCCTCGCCGAGACCGCCGTCCTCTTCTACGGGTACTCCCACCAGGCGCCGGCCGCGCTGGCGATCCTCGACGCGGTCGAGCCCGCGATCCGGTCCAGCTGCGCCACAGGTGCGCTCGTCCCCGTCCTGTGCGCCCGGTCGTACCTGGCCTACGGCACCGACCTGCGCGCGTGCGTCGAGGCGGGCCGGGAGGCGGTGGCGCTGTCCGAGGAGACCGGCCAGCAGGCGCTCACCGCGGTCGCGCAGCGGACGCTGGCGATCGCCGCGGCGACGGTGGGCGACGAGGCCCTCACCAACCAGGTTGCCGACTTGCTCCTCGCGAGCGGGACCGAGGTGGGCGAGGTGTGGGCCCGTGCCGCCCTTGCCCGGCTGCACCTCGTGCAGGACCGGCCGGAGGGGGCGGTCGACCAGTTCGCCCGGCTCCGGGAGCGCATCGGTGAGACCAACACGTCGCTGGCCCAGTTCGAGGGCGACGAGGCCGAGGCGTTCGTGCGGGTCGGCCGGCTCGACGATGCCCGGGCCGTGCTGCCCGCGCTCGAGGCGGATGCCGCGGCCCGCGGCGGCTGGAGCCTCGGCCAGCTCGAGCGGGTGCGGGCGCTGCTCGCCCCCGACATCGACACCGCGGTGGCGCACTTCGAGGCGGCCCGGGACGCCTTCGCGGCCACCGACAACAAGATCGCCCTCGGCATCGCCGAGCTCACCTGGGGCGAGTGGCTCCGGCGGGCGAAGCGCCGGGCCGAGGCCCGGCGCCACCTCGACCGCGCGGTCGAGGTGTTCGGCCTGGTCGGGGCGAGCGGGCTGCGGCGCCGGGCCGAGGACGAGCTGGCCGTCGCCGGCGGCTCGGTGGACCGCAACCGCCCGGCCGACGAGCTGCTGAACCCGACCGAGCTGCACGTGGCCCGCTTGGCGGTGACCGGGCTGACCAACCGGGACATCGCCGGTCAGCTGTTCATGAGCCCGCGCACCGTGGAGAACCACCTGGGCGCCGTGTACCGCAAGATCGGCGTATCGGGCCGCACCGCCCTGACCGCTCGTGCGCTGGCGGACCCGGTGCTGCGCCCGGTCGGCGGCTGACGCAGCGGCCAGCCCGGCTCACGCCGAGGCCGGTCGCTACAGCGAGCGGAGGTGGGTGAGGTCGCCCGGCGTGCAGGGGTGGCGGAGCTTGGCCACGGCCCGCTCCTCGCGCTCGTGCTCGGCCTCGGTGTCGATGCCCAGGACGCGGGCGGTGTCCTCGTCGGACAGGGGCGGGCCGCCGTGGAGGCCGAGGCGCAGCTCGACGACGCGGGTGTCTTCGCGGTGGAGGTGGCCCAGCGCGGTGAGCAGGACGGGGTCCGCAGGGGAGGGCGATCCGGTCCGGCCCTGCGACGGGTGGCGCTCGACCTCTCGCATCGCCCGCTCGACCCACCAGCGGGCGAACGAGCTGAACGGGAGGCCGCCCGTGGGGTCGTAGCGGTCGGCGGCGCGGCCGACGGCTTCGTCGCCCGCATCGAGCAGGGCCAGGGTGGCCTCGGCGCTGCTCGGGTGCCGGCGGGCGAGCGAGACGACGAGCCGGCGGGTGGAGCCGACGAGCAGGTCTCGGGCGGCTTCGCCCCGGCGCACGCGCTCCATGAGCTCCGACGCCACGCCGAGGTCGATGTTGGCCTGGCTGCCCAGGGCCGCGAGCTCGTTCTCGGCCTCGCGGCCGTCGGCGATGGTGGCGGCCGCGACCAGTTCTTCGCCGTCGGAGAGCAGGGGCAGGTCCCGGAGGGAGCGGAGGCGGTCGCGGAGGACCGCATCGCGGCCGTCGATCGAGGATTCGATGGCCATCGAGCTCCTTCCTGCCTCGCACCCGGGCGCCCTACCCGGCGGGAACGGCAACGGTACCGCCGCGCCCTGCGCAGGTGGCGGACCATCTGGCGACGATGGGCGTCGGGTCCGCCACCAGCCGCGTTCGCCGTCCGAAGGGGGCCTGCACCTCACCCTGCGGGGTTGCGGTCCGGGTCCCGGCCCCCGCTCCAACCCCGCTCCGGGGCCCGAAGCCCTTCCCGCGGCGACCGGACTCGTCCACCATGCCCGTGCCGCACGGTGCGGCGTCCGATCACCGGACCAGGAGGCGCAGCATGTCCACGATCGTCAACCCCGCACGTCCACGTCGCTCGGCCGGCAGCCGAGCCGTCGCCGCCGGCATCTTGGCCGCCTTGGTGCTCGCCGGGTGCGGTTCGAGCGGCGGCAGCGAGGCCGCCGACACCACCGAGGCGAAGGCCACCACGACCACCGCCGCCAAGGCCGACAAGACCACCACGACCGAAGCCGACGACGAGGAGGAGGCCGACGCCGGCGGCCTGCCCACCGACGAGGCCGACGCCCCGAGCGGCTCGTGGATCTCGGTGCGCTTCAACGTGGCCGTCGAGCCCGAGCCCGACGACTTCAACGTCGGCAGCGCCGAGGCCCGCCTGTACGACATCGAGCCCAAGTGCGACGGCGACGCCCCGTGCGAGCTCGAGGTCTCCGGCGGCGGCGACGACGGCAGCTTCGCCATGCCCGACACCGAGCCGATCACCGGCGACCCGATCACGCTCGAGCCCGAGGACGGCGCCTGGACCGACTCGTACGAGTACCCCGACGACGTGGGCTGCACCGCCGAGCTCGACGGCCCGTACCTGCACACCTCCGAGGAGCGCGAGCTCGAGCCCGTCTACGGCGACGACGGCGAGATCACCGGCCTGGTCGGCACGACGATCCTGACCGACACCCTCACCGACGAGGGCCGGGCCGCTGGCTGCCCGGCGTCGTCTGAGGCGACCTACGCGTACGCCGTGGTCGTCGCTCCCAACGACGGCATCCGCGACATCGAGGAGTACTCGGTGAACGGCACCTTCAAGCAGACGCTCGAGGTGACCGCCGAGGAGGGCCAGGTCAACCCGCTCTACAAGGAGGGCGGCATCTCGACGACGCTGCCCGAGTACGACGTCGACCTGGCCGGGTCCTGCGGCGACGGCGAGTGCTCGGTCGAGTTCGCCCAGGTGAACGGCGACGGCGAGACCCGGCGGGCCGAGCTCGTGTCCGAGGACGGCCGGGGCCTGCTCGGCACGTTCGAGGAGGGTGGCGGCTGCTCCAACGACGAGACCGGCGACAAGATCTTCGAGTCGGGGGCCTACGAGTCGACGGGCGGCTACGAGGACCTCACGCCGGTCTGGGTCGAGGACGGCGAGGTCAAGGCGTTCGTCGGGCGCTACTACCACGTCGCCGAGCCGACCGAGCTGGGCAAGAGCGACCCGAACTGCGCCACCACGCAGTCGATCGAGGCCTGGGTCTACCTGGTGGACACCGACTCCCTGGGCTGACCCCGTTCGTGGTGCCGCCCGCTTCTGCGCCCCAGTGCGGGCGGCACCACTTCCCACCTGTGGGGAGAGCAGGACGCGCCGGTCGGCGGCTGTGGAGGGAGCAGTCGCCGGCCGACCGCGACTGGCCCCCGGGCCACCTGGCCACCCGGTCACCCGGGCGCGGGGCTCCGCCTCGTCGCCGGCGGCGGCTCCTGAGCTGACGCACAGTCAGGTCCGCGGCGACCGGCGGTGGTAGACCAACCTCGTTCGGGCCAGGGGACGGCACAGGGGAACGAGATCATGACGGACGTGGGCGTGGGCAGACCGGCAGTGTTCGACCCGTTCGAGGAGGGCTTCCTCGACGACCCGTACGGCCAGTACGCCCGACTCCGTGAGGGCGACCCGGTCCACCACTCGGCGCTGCTGCACGGCTGGGTCGTGACCCGCTTCGACGACGTGGCCAAGCTGCTGCGGGACCGGTCGATCTCCAGTGAGATCACCAAGGCCACGCCCAACCCGCTCACGATCATGGAGCTCGAGCGCCTCGCCGAGCGCCACCGCGCCTCGGAGACGATCGTCCTCATGGACGATCCGGACCACGCCCGGGTCCGCAAGCTCATGTCCGAGCCGTTCCGGCCCAGCGAGATCGAGCGCCTCCGCCTGCGCGTCGAGGAGCGCATCGAGGGTGCGCTCGACCAGCTGCGCGAGGAGCGGGGCACCGGTACCGTCGATCTGGACCTCACCGCCGACTTCGCGTACCCGCTTCCCGTGGAGATCTTCTCGGAGATGCTCGGCGTGCCCGACGAGGACCACGCCCGGTTCCGCTACCTCTCGCAGCAGGTGGCCAAGACCGTCGACCCGGTCATGAGCCAGGCCGAGCGCGACGAGTGCATGGACGCGCTCGACGAGATGCACGAGTACCTCACCGTGCAGGCCGCCCAGAAGCGGGC
Source organism: Acidimicrobiales bacterium (assembly GCA_035555395.1). Classification (GTDB taxonomy): domain Bacteria; phylum Actinomycetota; class Acidimicrobiia; order Acidimicrobiales; family Iamiaceae; genus Aquihabitans. Next base: position 50 of record DATMGQ010000067.1, on the reverse strand, counting down.
CGAGCCGTCCGACGACCTCATGTCGGCGCTCGTCCACGCCGCCGACGACG
>DATMGQ010000066.1:0-6706 GCA_035555395.1 Acidimicrobiales bacterium | reverse complement strand
CGGCCACAACCCGGCGGAGATGTCCGACGACGGCCGCTACATCGTGTGGGGGGACATCGCCGCCAACCTGGCGCCCGGTGACGGTGCGGCGGTCCAGCACGTGTACCTGCGAGACGTGGTGGCGGGGACCACCAGCCGGATCGACAACGCCCCCGGCGGTGCACCGGCCAACGGCCACAGCCCGACGGTCAGCATCAGCGCCAACGGCGCGTGGATCGCGTTCGACAGCGTGGCCACGAACCTGGTCCCGAACGACTCGACCGACAAGCTGCGCGACGTGTTCCGGGTGAACCGGGCCACCGGCGAGGTCGTCAAGGTCAGCGTGGGCCGGACGTCGACGGGTGCCGCGGTCGCACCGGACGGGAACAGCCAGCTGCCGATCGCGCTCGACGACGGCCGGGTGATCATGGAGTCCCGGGCCACCAACCTGGCCAAGGGCCAGACCCTCGGCAACGCCGACTCGATCATCTACCTGATGACGCCGGGCATCGTGCCGGTGGTCGTCGTCAGCGCCACCAACGCCGGCGGGGTCGGCTACGGCCAGCTGAAGAGCGCCAGCCCCGATGGCCGCTTCGTCACCTTCACCAGCTACACGAACTACTCGGGCAAGGGCGGGTCGAGCTGGCTGCGCGACACCGTCGCCGGCACCGTGGAGAACACGATCCTCACGACGGACGGCAAGGGCGGCGGCGGTGCCGATCCGGTGGTCACCTCGGACGGCCGCTACGTGGCCGTGTACTCGGGCACGTCGTTCACGGGCGAGGACCTGAACGGGGCCCAGGTCGCGCAGGTCCGCGACCGCACCACCGGCCGGGTCTGGATCGCGTCCCGGGTGGGGTCGAAGCCGGGCTACGTGAACCGCGTGGGCGGCATCACCAGGAACGGCACCACCGTGGTCTTCGACGGCAACAGCAACTACACGACCCCCGCCGAGGCCAGCACCAAGGCGTGGATCGCCACGGCCAAGCTCTGATCGGAGTCCGGAACCCCCTGGTCGCCCATGGTGGAACGGCCAGGGGGTACCACTACGATCACCCGCGGCCCGGTGGTCGCCGGGAGAAGGTCTGAGCCGAGGTTCCCCGATGAGCGTCACCGTCCGAGTCCCCACCACCCTGCGCACCCTCACCGGCGGCGCGTCGGAGGTCGCCCTCGAGGGTGCCACCGTGGGCGCCGTGCTCGACGCCCTCGAGGACGCCCACCCGGGCTTCAAGTCGCGCCTGCTCGACGAGCAGGGCGGCCTCCGCCGGTTCGTCAACCTCTACGTGTCCGACGACGACGTCCGCTTCCGCGACGGCCTCGACACGCCCGTCAACGACGGCGAGACCGTCAGCATCATCCCCGCCGTCGCCGGCGGCTGACGACCCCCCTCCCGCTCCAGCGCCACATCCCACCCGCGGCCCTGCCGCCTCGTGCCCAGGCTTCCCGGCTGGCGCGCGTGACCAGGTCGACCGGGTCGACCACGTCTCCGAAGGCTCGACCGGGCGGGCCTGGACGCGCTCGTCGCCACGCTCCGCGACGGAAACGAGCCGTTCGACCCATGTCGTGGTCACGCGCTGCACCGATGGATACAGGGTCGAGCCGCTCCGGCGGATCGACGTGTGCGGGCGGGCCCGCAGCAGTTGGAGGGAGACTGCTGCGGTCCCGCCGCCAACAACCTGGACGTCGCCGGTGGGGCAACGGGCCGCTCGGTTCAGCTGCGCCGACCCCCACCGGCCACGTCCTTCTCGGCTCGCCGCCGAGGCGCTCCGAGCCGGCGGGTCGAGCGGGACCCCGAGCGGGCGTGCGCGCAACGTGTCCCGGCCGTTAGCAGTCTCGGTCCGCGGTTGCTAACGGCGCCGGGAAGTGGTTGGCTGTTAGCACTCTCTCTAGGGGAGTGCTAGCGCCCCGACCGGGGCCCAGCGAAGTCCGCCATCCGCTCCAGGAGAACCCAGGGATGCCCAAGATCATCGCTTTCGACGAGCAGGCTCGCCGTGCCCTCGAATCCGGCATGAACCAGCTCGCCGACGCCGTCGCCGTCACGCTCGGCCCGAAGGGCCGCAACGTCGTGCTCGAGAAGAAGTGGGGCGCCCCCACCATCACCAAGGACGGCGTCTCCGTCGCCAAGGACATCGAGCTCGAGGACCCCTACGAGAAGATCGGCGCCGAGCTGGTCAAGGAGGTCGCCAAGAAGACCGACGACGTCGCGGGTGACGGCACCACCACCGCCACCGTGCTCGCTCGGGCCATGGTCACCGAGGGCCTGAAGAACGTCGCCGCCGGCGCCAACCCGATGGACCTCAAGCGGGGCATCGAGGCCGCCGTCGAGGCGGCCGTCGGTGCCATCAGCGCCCTGTCGGTCGAGATCGACGACAAGGACCAGATCGCCAAGGTCGCCTCCATCTCCGCCAACAACGACGCCGAGATCGGCGGCGCCATCGCCGAGGCGATGGACAAGGTCGGCCGCGACGGCGTGATCACCGTCGAGGAGTCGAACACCTTCGGCATCGAGACCGACTTCGTCGAGGGCATGCGCTTCGACAAGGGCTACATCTCGCCGTACTTCGTCACCGACCCCGAGCGCATGGAGGCCGTCCTCGACGACGCCTACCTGCTCCTGGTCGCCGGCAAGATCTCGGCCGTGCGCGACCTCGTGCCCGTGCTCGAGAAGGTCATGCAGGGCGGCAAGCCGCTCGTGATCATCGCCGAGGACGTCGAGGGCGAGGCCCTCTCCACCCTCGTGGTGAACAAGATCCGCGGCACGTTCCGCTCGGTCGCCGTCAAGGCCCCCGGGTTCGGCGAGCGCCGCAAGGCCATGCTGCAGGACATCGCCCTGCTCACCGGCGCCCAGGTCATCAGCGAGGACGTCGGCCTCAAGCTCGACGCCACCACGCTCGACCTCCTCGGCACCGCCAAGAAGGTCATCATCACCAAGGACGAGACCACCATCGTCGAAGGCGGCGGCTCCGATGAGGACATCGCCGGCCGGGTGAACCAGATCAAGGCCGAGATCGACAACACCGACTCCGACTACGACCGCGAGAAGCTCCAGGAGCGCCTCGCCAAGCTGTCGGGCGGCGTGGCCGTCCTCAAGGTCGGCGCGGCCACCGAGACGGAGCTCAAGGAGAAGAAGCACCGCATCGAGGACGCCGTCTCCACCGCCAAGGCGGCCATCGAAGAGGGCGTCGTGCCCGGCGGTGGCGTGGCCCTCATCCGGGCCCAGGCCGCCATCCTCGACGCCGCCGAGAAGCTCGAGGGCGACATCGCCACCGGCGCCCGCCTCGTGGCTCGCGCCGTCGAGGCCCCGCTGAAGCAGATCGCCCTCAACGCCGGCCTCGAGGGCGGCGTGGTGGTCGCCAAGGTCCAGGAGCTCTCCGGCACCCAGGGCTACAACGCCGCCGACGACACCTACGGCGAGATGCTGCCGGCCGTGCCCGACGCCGCCAAGGTGACCCGGTCGGCCCTGCAGAACGCCGCCTCCATCGCGGCGCTCTTCCTCACCACCGAGGCCGTCATCGCCGACAAGCCGGTCGAGGCCGCCCCGGCCATGCCCGGTGGAGGCATGGAGGACTTCTGATCCTCTGCCCTCCGGGGCACCCCGGCTCAGCCGGGTCCAGATCGAGGAACGTCGATGGTGGCCGGTCCGAGAGGGCCGGCCACCGCCGCGTCCGGGACGAGGGGGCAGGACACGGTCACGCGGCGTTCACACCCGGGTTCGGGTCGCGTCACGGCGGCGCCGTACCCTGTTCGCCCTGGGGAGCAGCTGCGTGGCGCCGAACGGATGCGCCCACGCTGGGAGGTCACGGACATGGCAGCACCATCGAGGCGGCGCAAGGCTCGATCGAAGCCGTTCGACACCACCACCCGGTTCGTCACGATCCACGGGCACGAGCGGGCCTACCGCATGTGCGGGTCCGGACCGGCGCTGCTCCTGCTGCACGGCATCGGCGACAGCTCGGCGAGCTGGGTGCCCCTGATGCGCTCCCTCGCCGAGCAGTACACGGTGATCGCCCCGGACCTCCTGGGCCACGGTGAGTCGGCCAAGCCCCGGGCCGACTACTCGGTGGCGGCCTACGCCAACGGCATGCGGGACCTCCTCGACGTCCTCGGCTTCGACCAGGCCACGGTCGTCGGCCACTCCCTCGGCGGTGGCGTGGCGGCCCAGCTGACCTACCAGCACCCCACCCGGGTCGAGCGGCTCGTGCTCGTGTCGAGCGGTGGCGTGTCCCGGGAGGTGAGCCCGTTCCTGCGCCTCGCCTCCACGCCGATCGCGGACCTGTTCCTCCCGCTGCTGAAGCTCCCGCCGGTCCGGTTCGGGGCCATGGGCGGCATCGAGCTGCTCCGGCGCAGCGGCACCGCCATCGGCCGCGACGCCGAGGAGCTCAGCCGGGTGCTCGACGCCCTCCCCGACGTGGCCGCCCGTGGCGCCTTCTCCCGCACCCTGCGCTCGGTCGTCGACTGGCGGGGCCAGGTGGTCACGATGCTCGACCGGAGCTACCTCGCCGAGGCGATGCCCGTGCTGCTCATCTGGGGCGCCCACGACGCCGTGATCCCGGTGGCCCACGCCCAGCTGGCCCACGACCTGATGCCCGGCAGCCAGCTCGAGGTGTTCGAGGACGCCGGCCACTTCCCGCACCACCAGGATCCCGACCGGTTCCTGGAGCTGCTGAACGGCTTCATCGCCACGACCGAGCCGGTGTCGTTCGACACGAACCGCTGGCGGCGCCTCCTCCGCGACGGACGCGAGGGCATGGCCGCGAGCGGGGCAGGGGAGCCGTCGAACGTCGTGCCGCTGCACGGCGACGCCGCCAACGGCTGACCGCTACTTCGAGAACCGGTCCGTGAGCAGGACCAGCAGGATCGCCATCGGGATGGCGATGACGAGGACGGCGACGGCCAAGAGGAGCAGCACGCTCCCGGGAAGGCCCGGCCCGCACCGTTCCTGACGGGGTGGGGTGACCGGGGCGAGGGAAGAGGGCGAATCCGACCACGCCCCGGTCGGAGGAGAGAAGCGCCCGAGCGCCAGGATCATGACGCCCGGCCGCCGATTCCTGCGGGAGCGGGTGGCGGGCCGGCTGGGGTGGCGCGAGGGGCCCGGCGGTAGCCTCGTGGCATGCCTGAAGCCTTGGAAGCCTCTGTCGGTGTCGGTGTGATCCACCTCTTCTGCACGGTCGGCGAGGGCACGGACCGGGCGGGGATCGAGGCGGCGGTGAAGGCCGCCGAGGCCGACGACATCCAGGTCGTGCCGGTCGCGGTCCTGGGCCACAAGGCCGACGTGGCGTTCATGGTCCTCGGCAAGGACTGGTGGAAGCTCAAGGCCTTCCAGACGGCGCTGTCGGTCGCGGGCCTCACGATCATGGACTCGTACGTGTCGATGACCGAGCTGTCCGAGTACGCCAAGGGCCTCCCCGAGCACATGGCGAGCGCCCGGCTGTACCCGCAGCTCCCGCCCGAGGGCATGAGCGCGTGGTGCTTCTACCCGATGTCCAAGAAGCGCGAGGGCGACGCCAACTGGTTCACGCTGCCGTTCGAGGAGCGCAAGGACCTGATGATGGAGCACGGCGCCAGCGGCCGGAAGTTCGCCGGCCGCGTCGTGCAGCTCATCACCGGCTCCGCCGGCGTCGACGACTACGAGTGGGGTGTCACCCTCTTCGCCCAGAAGCCCGACGACCTCAAGGAGGTCGTGTACACGATGCGCTTCGACGAGGCCTCGGCTCGCTATGCCGACTTCGGCCCGTTCATCGCCGGTGCCGTGGGCACGCTCGCCGAGGTCCTCGACGCGGCGGGCGTCCCGGACTGATCGTCCCGTGACCGCGCTGGGCGACTCGCCCGCACCCCCCATCGACCTCCCCGACGAGCTCGGCGTGGCGTACGAGCGGCTGCGCGCCGTCATCGCCGACCTCGGGTCGGTGCTCGTCGCCTTCTCGGGCGGCGCAGACTCGGCCCTCGTCGCCTGGGTCGCCCACGACGTGCTCGGCACCGGGCGGGCCACCGCCGTCACCGCCGTGTCGGCGTCGCTGGCGGGGGAGGAGCACGAGGACTGCCGGGCCCTCGCCGCCGAGTGGGGGCTCACCTGGCAGATCGTCGCGACCGGTGAGCTGGGCGACGCCCGGTACGTCGCCAACGAGGGCGACCGCTGCTACTGGTGCAAGACGGCCCTGCTCGATGCGATGGTGCCGCTCGCCGAGGCGGCCCAGGCCACCGTGGTGCTCGGCGTGAACGCCGACGACCTGGGCGACCACCGACCGGGGCAGGAGGCGGCCGCCGAGCGCGGGGCCCGCTTCCCGCTCGTCGAGGCCGGCTTCACCAAGCCGATGGTGCGGGAGCTGAGCCGCCACCTCGGGCTGCGCACCGCCGACAAGCCCGCAGCCGCGTGCCTGGCGAGCCGCGTCCCCTACGGCACCCCGGTCACGGTCGGCGTCCTGGCCGAGGTCGAGGCAGCCGAATCGGCGCTGCGGGCCCTCGGGTTCGCCGAACTGCGCGTCCGCCACTACCGCGACCTGGCCCGCCTCGAGGTGCCGGTCGACCGCTTGGCCGAGGTCGTCGAGCGGCGCCAGGAGGTCGTCGACGCGGTCCGCGGCGCCGGCTACCGGTACGTGACCCTGGACCTCGAAGGCCTCCGATCGGGCAACCTCAACAGTGCGCTGGGTGGTCCGCTCGCTACCTAGCGAACCCGCCTTCGGGCACGCTATGTGGGATTCCAAACGCCCTCCGTGAGAAGTCGGGGGAA
>DATMGQ010000065.1:0-2914 GCA_035555395.1 Acidimicrobiales bacterium | reverse complement strand
CAGCGGCCCGTCGAGCAGCTGCTGGGTCACGCCGTCGAACGGCCCGCCCCAGGCACCCACGTACCCGATGCCCATCGCAGCCGCGCCGAGGACGAACGCGGGACCCAGCCAGGACCGGCCCGGCGCATCCCGGCGGGCCAGGCCCCACAGCCCGGCGGCCGCGAGCCCGACCGAACCCACGATGGCGACCCGGTCCGCGGTCAACGCCCAGGCACCCGGCAGCCACCGGCCGGCGTCGGTGTCGATGAACGACAGCCAGTTGCCGGTGCCGCGCAGGATCTCGGTCCCGGACTCGGTCCAGGTCGTGAGCGACGACGACTCGGTGAAGTCGGTGAACCGGATCCCGTACCGCACCGACAGCAGGAGCGGGACGAGCCACCAGGCCGTGGCGGCGGCGACCCCGGCGACCCACCAGCCGAGCAGCCGGCGCCGAGCCGGACCGGGCGTGCGGGTCGTGAACCAGACGAGGACGAGCGGCAGCACGGCGAACGCCGACGCGCCGTTCACGCCGCCCATCGCGGCGATCCACAGGGCCGACCACGCTGCGACCTGGCGGGGGCTGGCGCCGTCGCGCGCCTCGAGCAGCGGCACCAGCACCCACGGCGCGAGCGCGTACGGCAGCTGGCCGGCGGACTGGAACGCCGAGAGCGACAGGGTCGCCGGGGCCAGGGCGTAGGCCAGTGCGGCCACGATCCGTCCGGCGGCCGAGCCGACGCCGACCGACCGGGCGACGCGGTGCGCGCCCCACAGCGAGACGATCAGGATGAGCGAGATCCACGCCCGCTGCACGATCCACGGCGGCACGGCCAGCACGTGCCCGAGCGAGGTGAACGCCCCCATCGGGAACAGGTAGCCGACGGCCTGGTTCTGGACCCGCCCGAACCCGGCGCTCGGATCCCACGTGGACAAGGCCCGAGCGAGGTAGTCGAGCGGGTCGAGGAGCACATCGAGCTTGGTCTCGGGCACGATCCGCCCCGGTGCCTGGGCGAAGACGAGCACCGCGACCGCCGCCGAAGCGACCCACACCGCGCCCCGTTCGCGCCTGGTCACCTCCACCTCGTCCACCGGCGAGGGTCTACCGCAGGGCGGGCACCCAGGACAGGCACACCCCTGGTGCCCGGCCCCTCCAGCCCTACGATGCCGCGATCGACGCTGGTCCCTCCGCCGCACCTCCGGCCCCTCCGACCGTCCGCTTCCCCACCTTCGAGGGGATCCGGGCCCTGTGCGCCTTCGGCGTGCTGGCGTACCACGCGGGCACGTTCACCGACCTCACGTGGGGCCGGGAAGCGTCGGCCGGCGGCATCGGTCCCTGGATCCAGCACCTCAACGTCGGGGTGAGCATCTTCTTCGTGCTGTCGGGCTTCTTGCTGTTCCGGCCGTTCGTCCACGCCCACCTGACCGACGCCGCCCGGCCGCGGATCCGCAGCTACCTCTGGCGCCGCATGGTCCGCATCTACCCCGCCTACTGGGTCGCCCTCTTCCTCAGCACCCAGATCCTCGACCTGAATTTGGGCGACTGGTGGGGCCACGTCCGCTTCTACTCGCTCATCCAGATCTACTGGGGCGACACGGTCCTCGGCGGCCTCGTGCAGGCCTGGACGCTGGCCACCGAGGTCACCTTCTACCTGTTCCTGCCGCTGTGGGTCCTGGCGCTGTGCCGGGGCGGCGGCACGCTGGACCAGCGGGTCCGCCGCCAGTACGCCGGGCTCGCCGTGCTCTACGTGACCGGCCTGGTGGTGCGGGGGATGCTGCGGGCCGGCGACCACAAGATCGGGTACGGGACCTTCGCCGCCAACTGCGACCTCTTCGCCATCGGGATGGCGCTGGCGGTGGCGAGCGCGGCCGCCCAGGTGCGGGGCCGGGCGCCCGGTGGCCTGGCCCGCACGGTGGGGGACCAGCCGGCGATCGCCTGGATCGCCGCCGCCTGCTGCTACGCGGGCGTGGTCTCGCTGCGCTTCCCGTACGGGTTCGATCCGCCCACCGTGAGCCAGGAGGTGCTGCGGGAGGTCCTGTTCGGGCTGGTGGCCGTCCTCGTGGTGGCACCGGGCGTCTTCGGCCCCCAGGACCAGGGCGTCGTGCGCCGCCTGCTCCGCTGGCGGCCGCTCGTCGGGGCCGGGATCGTGTCCTACGGCATCTACCTGTGGCACCTCACGGTGATGATCGAGCTGGCCGAGCCCGGGTCGTTCATCGCCCCGCCGTCGTTCCTGTCGCTGACGGTGTGGACCGCCGTGTTCGCCACGGCCATCGCCGTGGTCAGCTGGTTCGTGGTCGAACGGCCGCTCCTGCGCCGCGTCCGGCGGCCTCGCGGTCCCACTCGGCCCCGTCCGGACCCGGTCCCGTCGCCCTCCCTGGAGACGGGCTGAGGGGGACGATCGTCTAGGGTCGCGCCCTGACGACTGCTCCGGTGCACCTGCCGGAGCCCTGGCGCCGAGGAGCGTACGTGAGCGACTTCGACGACGAGCCCACCGAGGGCCTCGAAGCCACCGACACCGCAGCAGACGAGGCGCCGCCGAGGAAGACCCGGTCGGAGCCGGTCCCCGACGACGACTGGGACGACGACTGGGACGACGACGACACCGGGCGGGGCGGCAAGCGCGACCTGACCCTCGTGTACGCCATCATCGCTGCCGCGGTCGTGATCGTCCTCGCCGTCGTGCTCACCCGGCCCAAGGACGGCGACTCCGGGTCCGATGCCAACAAGACCAACGACGGCGGCACCACGGCGCCGGCCGAGGTCGTGAAGAACTGGCAGGGCGGCGTCGGCGACGCCGTCGGCAAGGAGGGCGCCGACGCCCAGAAGCGGGCCGAGAGCGCCGAAGGCGTCTACGTCTGGACCGACTTCGGCGGCTGGCACCTCCGCAACAACAACGCCAAGGACGTCAGCGTCACCGTCACCGCCGACCAGGTGCGGGTC
>DATMGQ010000064.1:0-22910 GCA_035555395.1 Acidimicrobiales bacterium | reverse complement strand
GCCGGTGGACTGGGCGGCGATGGCGCCGACCAGGAAGGAGCCCTGCTCCTCGGCGAAGGTGATGGAGGCGACGTTGTCGGCCTCGACCACCGAGTCGACGATCGCGAAGTCGGTGTCCGGGTAGTCAGCGGCCACCGCGGTCAGCGGATCGAAGAAGTTGAAGCCGACGCCGATGACGAGGCCGTAGCCGTCGTCGGCGAGCTGGCGGAGCAGGTCCTCGCGGTTGGAGCCGTCGGCGTTGGGCTCGAGGGCCTTGACCTCGACGCCCATGCTCTCCTCAGCGGCGACGAGGCCGTTGTAGGCCGACTCGTTGAAGGACTTGTCGTCCTTGCCGCCGATGTCGAACACGAGGCCGACCTTCTTGCCGGTGCCGTCGGGCGCCTCGCCCGAGCCACCGAGCTCCGCAGCTTCCTGCGTCTCGCCGGGCGTGCCCTGGCAGGTCGCAGCGTCCTCGCTGCTGCCGCCGCCACCGCCGGACGGCTCGGAGCCGCCGCCGTCCGAGTCGCTGCTCGCGCAGCTGGCCAGGACCAGTGCGAAGACTGCGAAGAGGAGGATCAGCAGCTTGCTGCTGGATCGTTGCTTCACGGGGTTTCTCCCTTGTCGGACCCTGAGCGCCCAGTTGCGTCGGGTGGGATCTGCACCGTACAACGCGCATTCGTGGCGTGCGCTCGGTTCTGTGACAGCACAATGAACGCCGCCTGTCCTGCAGCGGCCCCCGCTCGGGGCCGCCGGAGGGGGTCGGACGCTCTCGACACGTCTGGAGGGCCGCCGGTACCGTTGAGCCGGTGTCTGCCCCGCTGACGGTGCCCGATCCCGAGGACGATCCGCTCGGCTCGCGGCTCCTCGCGGCGGCCACCGAGGTGTTCGCGGAGGAGGGCTACGCCGGCGCACGGGTGGCCGAGATCGCCCGGCGCGCCGGGGTCACCACCGGGGCCATCTACTCCCGGTACCGCGGCAAGGACGAGCTGCTCGCATCAGCCATCGCCGCGGCCACGGCCGGTGAGTTCGACTCGCTCTTCTCGGACCACCGGTTCGAGGGCCGCATGGAGGACATCCTCCGGATCGCCGGCGCCCACCTGGTCGAGCGCAACACGAGCGCCACCCAGCGGGAGCTGTCGGCGCCCGGGATGCTGCTCGAGTCGTTCGTCGCCGCCCGCCACGAGCCGACGGTCCTCGCCTTCCTCCAGGCGCGGATGAACGACCGGCGCGACCGGCTGGCCGAGATCGTGCGGGGCGCCAAGGCCACGGGCGGCATCGACGACGACATCGACACCGACTCGCTCGTCACCTTCTGCCACGCCGTGGGCCTGGGCTTCCTGCTGCTCGAGGTGCTCGACGCGCCGCTGCCGGACAACGCCGCGTGGGAGCAGCTGATCGGACGGCTGCTCGCCGCGGTGGGCGACCCGGCCGCGTTCGCCCGCACCACGGCCGCCGAGCTGGCCCCCGCCTCCGACTGAGGCAGGCGGCGCAGCCCCGTTCGCTGGGCGGGTCGGGTGGTTCCCGCCGACCAGGACGGATGTGGGATCGTGGTCGGATGCCCACGACGACGTCCACGCCGCGCCCGTCGTGGTGGCACCGCCGGTGGCCGTCGGCCCTGGTGTTCGCCGCGGTGATCGCGGTCATGGCCATCGGCAGCGTCGTCCTGTGGTCCGACCTGAAGGGCGTCTTGCCCGACGTCGGCAAGGACAAGCAGGGCGAGGACCCTTGGAACGACCCGATCGGCATCGAGAAGGTCGGCCTCTTCCAGGTCGCCCACATCCCGGACTGCGCGGCGGCGCCGGTCGTCCGCATCGCCCTGTGGGACGAGCAGAGCAAGCCGTACTGGGAGGTCTCGGGCCCGGCGACGCCGATGGAGTCGTTCGCCATCGGGGCCACGCCCGAGGGCTTCACCGAGGACCAGGCGTTCGAGAAGCCGCCGTCGGGCGCCGTGCTCCGCCTCGTGGTGTTCCGCAAGGTCAAGGGCGTGGCCGGCGTGCGCTTCCAGGAGACCGACCTGCGCACCGGCTACGTCGCGAGCGGCACGCCGATCAACCGCTACGAGGTCGAGAAGTTCCAGACCGGATCGGTCTGCGGCGACGAGGACGAGGAGGGCGACGGCTCCACCACCTCGACCTCCTCGGTGCCGGCCTCGACCACGCTGCCCGCCGGCTGAGCCCGCCCGCTGGCGCGGTCGGCGCTGGTCACGCGGTCAGAGCTGGCCGCGACCGCGGTCGGTCACGCCCTGGCGGCGCCGCTCGATCTCGTCGGGGTCGAGGCCCTTGCCCTGCCACTCGGCGGCCACGTCCGACTCGACCAGCCAGGCCTCGCCGACGGTGACCCGCGACCCGGCGGCGTAGGTGGCGTAGATCTGCCGGACCGCGCGCTGGTCGCTCGAGACGATGTCGGCGGCGATGCCCCGGGCGAACGGCAGCAGGTCGTCGTGGGGGACCACGTGGTTGACGAGTCCCCACTCGAGCGCCTTCTGCGCATCGCAGAAGTTGCCGGTGGCGCTCATCTCCCGGGCCCGGCGCAGACCGATGGCCTGGGGGAGCAGGACGGTGAGGCCCCACCACGGCTGGATGCCGACGCGGGCGTGGGTGTCGGCGAACCGGGCTCGGTCCGAGGCGATGAGGAAGTCGCAGGCGAGGGCAAGTTCGAAGCCGCCGGTGATGGCCGCTCCGTTGATGGCGCCGATGACCGGTTTCGGGCCGGGCGGCAGCGGCCCGCGCTTCTCGACTGGGGTGTCGTCGCGCGGCCGGGTGCCCGTGAGGGTCCCGGACCCGGCGCCGAGCTCCTTGAGGTCGAGGCCGGCGCAGAACGCGGGATCGGCGCCGGTGAGGATGATCACGCTGACCGCGTCGTCGGCCTGGGCGGCGCGGACGGCGGCCACCAGGTCCTTGAGCAGCGCGCCCGAGAGCGCGTTGCGGGCCTCGGGGCGGTTCAGCGTGATGGTGGCGATCTGGTCGGCCACCTCGGTCAGGACGAGCTCGCTCACGGTCGCTCCTTGGGCAGGGGGGTCAGTCGGCGGGACGTTCGTCGGGCGGGGAGAACTCGAAGGTGAGGTCGCCGAGGCGGACGAGCGTCGAGGCGATCCAGCCACCCATCGAGCTGAAGTGCTCGTCGAGCTTCGATCCGTCGGCGAGGACGTCCTCGTCGAGCTCGTAGGTGCCCTCGTAGGAGACCTCGATGGCCCACTCGACGTCGTCGAGGTCATCGCCGTGGATGGTCTCGACGGTCGGTCCGGAGCGGATCAGCCGCTCGGAGCCGATGAGGCTGGACTCGGCGGGCAGGACCTCGAGGACCTTGGCCGGGTCGGGCGGTTCGGCGAGGCGCTGGATGCGGAGCACGATCTCGATCTCGATGCGCGGCGGCTCGTCGACGGCGTCGCCGATGTACCACGACCGGTATGCGGTCTGCGACCAGGTCGGCCAGTCGAGCGTGAGGTCGGCGCGGGTCCGCGGGGGCGTGCCCTCGCCCGGCAGCGCGTACGACGTCTCCCAGGTCAGGTCGCCCAGCAAGACGTCGGCCTGGAACCGCTCCTCGAACGCCTGGCGTTCGAGCATGGCCCCCTCGACGGTGTCGCGGAGGGCGCCGATGGCGTCGGTGAACACGTGATCGAGCATCTGCGCCGGACCCTACCGGCCGTCGTCGGATGGGGTGCGATCGCCGCGGCGGTCCATGGCCGCGATGGCCACGGAGATGCCGTGGTCCTTCGTGCGCACGGTGGCGATGCGCCGACCCCGCTGCACCGCGGTCTTGATCCGACCGAGGCCGTCGCCCATCGCCGCCGCGGTGGCGTCGAGGTCGTCGACGTCGACGGCGAGGCCCCAGAACGTGGCTGGCGCATCGGCCGCCGGCAGCCCGACACCGACGTCGCCGCTCACCACCTCGAGCACCACCGGCCCGAGCTTGAAGAACGCCTGGCGCATCGGCGAGCCGTTGCCGGTGGTGTCGCGGATGCGCCGCAGCTCCAGTCCGGCTGCCTCGCACGCGGCGATGGTGCGGTCGAGGTCCGGTGTCAGCACGACCACGTGATCGAGGCCGATGGTCCCGTTCGGGTGCGGCGGGGCGGGGGCGGCATCGTCGACGACAGCGTACGAGGCGCTGGTGGGGAGCCCGTCGAGCTGCCCTTCGGCGCCCTCCAGCCCGGCGACCTCCCAGCTCACGATCCCCCGGGCGCCGTCGGGGCCCGAGCCGAGGAGGCGGATTCGGACCTGACCGGCGTGCACGACGCCGTCGGAGACGGTGAACCCCGCCCGGCTCCACGCCTCGGGCTCGTCGCCCACGCGGAGCTCGATCAGTCGAGCGCCGTGTCCGGCCTGGTCAGCCCCGGTCCCCATCCCGCGGACCTTACCGCCGCGTCTCGCTCGAACCTCTGCTGGATCCGGCGCCCAGGCGGATCTGATCCGCCTGAGGTCCCGATGAGAACGAGTTCGGCGCCTCCGCCGCAAGCCGGTACCGTGAGCCACGACTGGCCGTGGCGCAGTTTGGTAGCGCACCGCGTTTGGGACGCGGGGGCCGTGAGTTCAAATCTCACCGGCCAGACTGAGGGGCCCGGTGGGGTCAGGCGAGGGTCTGCACCCCACCGACCCCCCCTATCGCTCCGGTAGCGGCGCATCATCTCGGGGTGCCAGTCAACGACTGGGGCCCGTCGAGATGCTGGCACCAGCCGTCGCATCGGCAGAGGGGGTGGCGTCGCAGGATGCGGCGGCGCTGGGCTGCGGTGAAGGAGGCTCGGGTGCCGGACCAACTCGAGTTGCGCACCATCCAGCACCGCGCCGCTCGTCGGGTGGCTCGCCGCGGAGGCCTACGAAGCTGCGGGTCATCCCGGTGGTTCCGCCGTAGGTCGCTGCTGTCCAGCGGTTGCACTGTTCGGCGATGCCAGCACATGGGACGCAGGGTCGGCTCGCTAGGGTCTGCGGCAGGCGGCAATCCCGGGGGGGCGGGGCCGTCGGAGGGGGACTGATGGTGTCGAACCGTCTTGTGCGCACGGGTGCGCTCGTCGTGGGAGCGATGGGACTGGCGGCTGCGCTCTTGGCTGGGCCGTTGGGGTGGGGGCCCGTGGAAGCCGATCCGCCGCTGGTCGAGTGGCATGCGTTCTCGGACCCGTCGGCACCTGCCGTGAACGATGACCCCGACTACCGGTTTCTGCGAGGGCCGAACGGCGAGCAGCTCTGGCAGCATGTGCCAGCGGAGAACCTCTCGATCGACGGCGGTTTCCCCAGGGCCGAGATCAGCCGCGACGAGGACGGTTGGGTTCACATCCGCGGCCTCGCGATCGGTTGGGGCGTGCCGGCGACGCACTACCCCGTGACCTACTGCCAGGACCTTGTGTCTGGCCAATGTGCCCCCGGTACGAGCCAGCTCATCGCCGATGGCACCCCTTACAAGCTGGACGTCGCGGTGCTCCCCGAGTGCTACCGGCCGGCCACGGTGTCCGGCTCGGTCAGTGCGTTCACCGACCCTGCCAACGGCGGCGACTACGTGTCTGGGTTCGTGTTCGTCGATCCCGATGGCACGCTCAGCGTCAAGGCCTACGGCGGTCCCACCGGGACGGCCGACGAGGTCCAGCGGATCGCTGTCGACAACAACAGTGGCTCCTTCACAATCGACCTCGGTGGTTTTGGTCTGGACGCAACCGCCGCCATCCCCGCAGACGCAACCTCCGTGGAGGTGCAGGCAGCGCTCGAGAGCGTCGATGGGCTCGACGTAGGCGACCTGACGGTGACCGACGGCGGGGTTGGTTCGGGCGTTGACCACTCGTACCTCGTTCGCTTCAACGGCCAGTACGCCGTTCGGGACGTGCCCGCCCTTGTCGCCACGGGAACGGGCGGGACGTCGGCGACCGTGAGCGAGGACCAGTCGTTCTCGAACGGTGCCCCCGGAAAGCTCTTCGCTGCCGGGCTCCCTGGACA
This sequence comes from Acidimicrobiales bacterium, assembly GCA_035555395.1. Classification (GTDB taxonomy): domain Bacteria; phylum Actinomycetota; class Acidimicrobiia; order Acidimicrobiales; family Iamiaceae; genus Aquihabitans. The sequence continues at coordinate 17,016 of DATMGQ010000064.1, read as the reverse complement.
CGACGGCCTGACGGGCTCGGTCATGGCCGACCTCGAGCTCAGCTACCAAACCGAAGCGGCTCCCTGCACCTGAACCCGAGTCACTGCGCGGTGTCGAGGAGAGGGCGGCCAGGGCCGAGTGCGCCCGTCGCCACCGCTCGTCGTCGATCCGAAAGGGTGGCTCCGCCCTCCCGTCCGGCTGGTGGGAGGACAGGACGGGAGGGCGGAGCCGCCGCAGACCCTAGGCCACCGAGCGCAACGCTTGTCGCACGGCAACTCCGGGTGGGAATCGGGCCAGCACCCTCGACCGGGATCGACACCGGAGGCGGGTGGGTCCGCGACGGATGGGGGAGGAAGCGGACCCACCGGCCCCAGGGGGTGTGGTGCCCGTCGACCTACCCGTGGCGCGCCGGTCCAGAACCGACGGGCCCGACGTGTCGGTTCAGGTCGGAGGTGCGGCTGGGCCGTCGGCCCGGATCTCCACGACGACGACGGTGACGTCGTCGACCACGTCGGTGCCGTCGGTCAGGCGGTCGGCGAGGGCGACGCACTGGTCCTGGATGGAGAGGTGCCGGGTCGCGAGCGCGGCCTCGGCGAGGACCTCGATGCTCTCGTCGAGGGTGCGGGTGCGTCGCTCGATGAGGCCGTCGCTGTAGAGGACGAGCCGCTCGCCGGGCACGATGTGCTCCTCGGCCAGGCGGTACTCGACGGTGGTGGCCAGGCCCAGGGCGACGCCGCCCTGGTCCACCAGCCGGGTCCCGTCGGCGCCGACGATGACCGGAGGCAGGTGCCCGGCGTTCGCCACCCGGACCGACCGAGCGTCCGGCGCGAGCTCGACGAGGACCGCGGTGGCCATCTCGGCGGGCAGGAGCGTGCGGGTGAGGTGGTTCAGGCGGGACAGGGCGACGTCGGGTGACGGCGCCCGCACGAGGTAGGCGCGCAGCGCGTGGCGGAGCTGGGCCATCACGGCCGCCACCTCCAACCCGTGCCCGGCGACGTCGCCGACGGCCACGATCGAGCGGCCGGACGGCAGGTAGAAGACGTCGTACCAGTCGCCGCCGAGCGGGCTGTGGCTCGCCGGGCGGTACTCGGCGGCGCCGTCGACGCCCGCGATGGCGGGGAACGTCTCGAGCAGGAGGGTCTGCTGGAGGTGGGCGGCCAGGCGGGCGTCGCGCTCGGCCTGGAGGAGGTCGGCGGCCGCGAGCCGCGCGGCCAGCTCCTCGGCGACCTCGACCTCCTGCTCCGACCACGGGACGGACCGGCCCTGGAGCACCTCGGCGTAGGTGGCGAAGGACTGCCGCGGCCCGAGACGGGCGACGCCCTCGGCATCGCGGTCGAGCACCTTCGACGCCGGGTCGCCGGCCCAGCGGACGGTCTCGACGACCTCGGGGCGGTACCAGGTGATGAACCGCTCGCCACTGGCGCCGATCGGCACGACGAGGGCGCCGGCGGCCACCTTCGCGTGGGCGCTCCACGCCGGGTCCACCCGGCCGAGCTCGTCGACCGCGAGCGGTGCGCCGGCGTCGCGGCAGCGCTCGACCAGGGCACGGGTCACCTCGGACGGAGCGACCGCGCCGACGGACCGCTCGGCTGCCCCGCTGTCGAGGACGACCCCGCCGGCATCCACGAGGCCGAGCAGGGCGTCGGGACGACCGGCGAGGACGTCGACGGGCGCCTGGTCGTCGACCCGGACGAGGTTGGCGGTCAGCTCGTCGAGCCGGTGGAGCAGGTCGAGCCGGTGCTGGGTCGTCCGCCCGGCCTCCAGCACGGTGAGCAGCATCGATGCCGTACGGGCGACGATCTCCACCACGGTCCGCACCCGGCGCGACGGTTGCAGCGCCCCCGCCACGTGGTGGCAGGCGACGATGCCCCAGAGGCGCCCGTCCACGGTGAGCGACACCGACATCGAGGACCGGACGCCGAGGTTCTGGAGGTACCGGAGGTGGATCGGCGAGACGGCCCGGAGGCGGGCATCGGACAGGTCGAGGTCGGTGGGCGCAAGCGCGGTGGTGGCGATCAGGGGCACGGGCCGGCCCAGCGAATCGGGGATGAGCCGCAGCGGCGTCCGCTCGTACTGCGCTCGGGCCTGGGGCGGGATGTCCGACGCCGGGAAGCGCAAGCCGTCGAACGACTCGACGCCGGGCGTGGTCCGCTCGGCGATCACCTCGCCGTGCCAGTCGGGGTCGAACCGGTAGCACATGACCCGGTCGAAGCCGGTGAGGTCGGCGATGGTGGCGACGACCTGGTCGACGAGCACCTCCGACGACGGCGCCCCCATCAGGCCCTGCATCGTCTCGTGCAGCTTCCAGCCGTCGTCGAGGTGGTCGCCGGGGTCGATCTCGACCTCGAAGAGCCGCAGGGCGCCGGCCGGTTCGGCGGTGCACGTCAGGATCCGTCCGTCGCGCTCCACCGTGGACCCGTCGCTGGCGAGGGCCTGGTCGAACACCCCCGGCCACGGTCCACCGAGCGCGACGTCCAGTGGACGGCCGAGCACGTCCGCGACGCTCGTGCCGACGAAGGTCTCGAGGTTGGCGCTGCCGGCCAGGATCGTCCGGTCCTCGTCGAGCACCAGGAGGGCGCCGTGCGGCTGCACCGCACCGGGGTTGTGGATGGGCTCGGAGGCGCACCGCTCGAGCAGGGCGTCGAGCTCGGCTTCTTCCACGTCTCGGGTCCTTCCGACTCGCTCGTCGGACGGTCGTTCCCGGGGCGGACGGCCATCGGGACGGCACGGCCCCGGAGCGGTGGAACGAACCTACCGGCGAGTGCTGATGAGCGCATCACCTACCAGGGTGGGATATCGCTCCCCCTGCTGGCGGTGGCCGGCTCGGTGTCAGCGACGGTTGGCGGCGTCGAGCTTCTTGAGGACCGCGGCGCTGAGTCCAGGGGCCACGCTGGCCAGGGTCGAGGCGAGCCGCAGCTCGACGGGGGCGACGAACACCTCGGGGCGGTTGTGGGTGATGGCCGTGACGACGCCGTCGGCCACGTCCTGCGGAGCCTTGGTGCGCACGCCGGGCGGGAGGTCGATCGAGCCGTTGTGGAACATGCCGGCGTCGCGGATGAAGCCGGGAGCTACGAGCGAGCAGCCGACGCCGGTGCCGTCGAGCTCCTGGTTGAACGACAGGGCGAAGCCGCGGAGCCCGAACTTGGTGGCGTTGTAGAGCCGGGTGCCGGGGCTGGCGGCCAGGCCCGAGAGGGAGCCGACGAGCACGATCTGCCCCGGCTTGCCGGCGCTGATGCGGGCCTTGGCGTAGGCGTGCGAGAGCACGATGGGCGAGCGCAGGTTGACGTCGATCGCGAAGTCGATGTCGTCCTCGGTGAGGTCGTCGAAGGGCGGATCGTCGCCGACGCCGGCGTTGGCGACGAGCACCTCGCAGGACGCGGCTCGGGCCGCCACCCGCTCGACGTCGCCGCGGTCGGTGAGGTCGGCGACGAGGACCTCGGCATCGAGCTCGGCAGCCAGGGCGTCGAGCAGTTCGGCGTTGCGGGCAGTGAGCACGAGCTGGGCGCCGCGCGCTCGGAGGTCACGGGCGATCGCGGTGCCCAGACCGCCGCTGGCGCCGGTGACGAGGATGGTCGAACCCTGGATCTGCATGGGGTTCGACCGTAGACGGACCCGGCGGCGCCAGCCCCGCCTGTGACCGATGACCCGCCGGTCGGCCATCGCTGCGACCGTTCGAGGTGGGCACGGGTCGAGGGGTGGAGGAGGATGGGGTCGATGCCCCGAACGATCGACGTCGGCGACGTGCTGCAGCCCAAGCCGGAGTGGCCCACGCTGCTCTGGCGCGGGCTCATCAAGCACTGTCCCCGGTGCGGCGGCGGCCACCTCTACCGCAGCTGGTTCCGGATGGAGTCTCGGTGCCCGTCGTGCGGCTACCTGTTCGAGCGGGAGCCGGGGTTCTTCGTCGGGGCGTACTTCATCAACTTCGGGATCGTCGAGGGCTTCCTCTTCGTCATGCTCATGGCCTTCATCGCGTGGAAGGACCAGCACCCCGATGCCGGCATGGCCCTGCCCATCGTCCTCGGCCTGTTCATCGGCCTCGTCGGGCCGCTGATCTTCTACCCGTACTCCCGCACCATCTGGTCCGCCCTGGACCTCCTGATGACCCCGCTGGAGATGGAGGAGATCGTCGCCGCCAACGACGCGGTCACCGTGCCCGATCCCGAGGGCACCGACCCCGACCGGCCGGTCGAGCCGCCGCCCACCTGAGGGCGCCACGGATCTGACCGGAGCGGCGAGGCGGCAGCCCGTACCCTTGGCCGGGCTGTGGACGAGCCGATGAACACCGCGCCCGAGGCGCAGGACCCGTGCCCCCACTGCGGGCAGCCCGTGGGCGACGCGTGGCTGGTGTGCGCGTGGTGCGGGACGCAGATCGCCGCGCCGGCGGAGCTGCCGATCGGGTCGCAGCTCGCCGACGGGCGCTACCAGGTCCTCGGCATCATCGGCCGGGGCGGCTTCGGCATCACCTACGAGGTGGGCGACACCCGCCTGAAGCGCCGGGTCGCGGTGAAGGAGCTGTTCCCCGAGTCCGCGGTCCGCCACGGCTCGATGGTGCTGACGCCCCCGCAGGCCCGGGCGTCGTTCCGGTCGGCGCGTGACCGGTTCCTCCGCGAGGCACGGGTCCTGGCCCGCTTCACCCACCCCGGCATCGTGCGGGTGTACGAGGTGTTCGAGGCGCACGGCACCGCGTACCTGGTGATGGAGCGGCTGAGCGGCCGGACGCTGGTCGACGTGCTGCGGGCCCGCAACGAGCCGTTCTCGGAGGTCGAGGTGCTCGACGTGGCGGCGCGGGTGTCGGCGGCGCTCCGCCCGGTGCACGCCGCCGGCGTGCTGCACCGCGACGTGAACCCGTCGAACGTGATGCTCACCGAGCACGGGCGCATCGTGGTCATCGACTTCGGGCTCGCCCGGGACTTCGACCAGGAGCAGACCATGGGCATGACCCGCATGGTCACGCCGGGGTACGCGCCGCTCGAGCAGTACCGCGGGGAGGGGCGCTTCGGGCCCACCACCGACATCTACGGGCTGGCCGCCACCTGCTACCGCCTGGCCACGGGCCGGGTCCCGGTGGCAGCGGTCGAGCGGGACGCCGGGGCCGAGCTCCCGGCGCCGCACCGGCTCAACCCGGCCATCTCCAAGCAGGTCGGCGACGCCATCCTCGACGGCCTCGAGCTGGAGCCCGCGCACCGGCCGCAGGACCTCGACGCGTTCCTCGCCCGGCTCGGCGTCCGGTGGCTGCCGGACAGCCCCCGCTCGGTGCTGCTCGGGTCGATCGGCGCCGAACCGGCGGACCTCGCCGTGCGTCCGGACGGCACCGGCGACGCCGAGACCATCGCCGGCCTCAGCGGACCGAGCGGTCCTGCGGTCGGCCTGCCGATCTCCGACCCGGGCCCGGCCGTCCCGGCACCGTCGCTGCCTCCCGCCCCGGTGGCGGAACCCGCGTCGCGCCTCGCCACCGAGATCGTCGACCGTCCGGCTCCTGCGCCCACCGCGTCGTTCCGCACCGATGCGCCGGCGCCGCCCGCCTACGACGAGGCCGCCACCTACGTCCCGGCGCCTGATCCGCCCGACCCCGACCGGACCTGGATGCCCGACGACCACCGGGCGGTCGACGAGACCCGCGGGCCGGCGTACGGCTGGTCGGGCATCGAAGGCCCGGAACCGCTCGACCCGCCGGCGCGGGTGCCGGCCCGAGCCGGGCTCGTGACCGTGCCGCTCGGGATCCTCGCCGTCGCCGCCGGCTCGGCCGCGCCCCTCATCGTCATCGGCCTCCTGGTCCTCGTGGTCTTCCCGGTGCTCGCCACCATCGGCGATGCCGCCGCCCGTCGGGAGCGGGCCGAGCTCGGCTTCGCCGAGGGCCGGGCCGAGCGGCTTCCCACAGGGATCGTCGTGCCGTCGCGGTTCGCCCGGAACCTGGTGACGTCGGTGCTGCGCAGCTCGCCGATCATCGGCGTCGCAGCCGTGTTCCTCGCCTGCTGGTACGCCCTGGCCCAGACGTCGCTGCCGCAGGGCCTCCTCGACTGGTCGCTGCGGATCATCGGCGGCGTGGCCGTCTGGGCGCTGCTGCGCGGCGCCCGCCACGGGTCGTCCCGGTTCCGCACCGGGCTCGGCATCGAGCGGCTCGTCGCCCGCCTCGCGCCCGAGGGTCGGGTGACCGAGCGGCTGGTGGTCGCGTGGCTGGTCATCGCGATCGTCGTGGCGGCAGCGCTCTGGCTCACGCCCGACGCCTTCCCGCTCCCGTGACCGGGCCCGACTGGATCGACGAGGTCGCCTGGCCCGTGGAGGGACCGCCCTGGCTGGCGATGGGCCTGGCCCGCATCCAGGAGCGCGACTGGCTCCTCCCCGACGACCGCCGTGCGGCCGAGCTTGCCCAGCGGGCCGACCTGCTCGACCAGCGCCACGACGAGGTCTTCGCCGCCCTGGCGGGCACCGGGGCGGCCTCGGCCGAGGTCCTGGCGCTCGTGCTCGCGTGGGAGGGGGACCACGCGCCGCAGCATGCGGCGGCCCCCGTCGACCCGGCGCGGCACCCGCTCGAGGCTGCCGGGCGCCGGGTCCAGGAGGACCTGGTGGTGATGGCGCCGCGGGGCGGGAGCTACCACCTCGACGCCGCGGTGCTGTGCTTCCCGTCGCACTGGCGGCTCCTCGACAAGCTCGGCGGCAGCGCCCTGGAGATCCACGGGCCGGTGCCGCGGTACGAGGACGAGCTGGCCGACAAGGTCGACCGGTTCCTCGACCGGATGCGGCCCGGGGTGATCGTCGCCCGGCGCAACTGGAGCGTCCACGGCGACGACGAGCTGCACGCGCCTGTCCCACCCGCAGACCCGCGGCCCGTCGTGGTCGACGAGGTCCCGGACCGCCTGTGGCTGCGCAGCGAGCGCCAGACCCTGCGGCGGCTGCCCGAGAGCGGGGCGGTGCTCTTCACGATCCGCGTCCAGCAGGCGCCGTTCGCGGCCGTCGCCGATCGACCGGCGGCCGCCGTGCGGCTGGCCGACCGGCTCGACGCGCAGCCCGGCGACCTCACCGCGATGAACGGCCTCGCCCCCCACCGCGACGCCGTCGTGACCTGGCTCCGCCGCGCCGCGGAAACCGGTGCGGGCGGTGCCGGCAGCTCCTCGTAGGGTCCTGGCCGTGGGAGCGCGGGCCTGGGAATCGACCGATGTGACGGCCACGGGACCCGGCGCGTACCGGGCCACGATCGGACCGGAGTGGGTGCTGGCGATGGTGCCGCAGGGCGGCGTGCTGGCGGCCATCGCGGCGCGGGCCATGGCGGCCGAGCTCCAGACCGACCTACCGCTCCGTGCGATCCACGGCGTGTTCGCCAGCCCCGTCCCCGACGGCGACGTCGACATCTCGGTCCGCGCGCTGCGCTCGGGGCGTCGGGTCTCCCAGGCGAGCGCCGACGTCACCGGCGCCGGCGCGGACGCCGGGTTCAGCGCGGTGGCCGTGTTCGGCGGCGACCGGGAGGGCCCGGCCTTCACCGAGCTGGTCCCGCCTGACGCGCCGCCTCCGGAGGACTGCCCGTCGTTCCGCGATCCGCCGCCGCCCGAGTCGGGCTGGGAGCCGGGGGAGCCGTGGCCGTTCTGGGGCACGGTCCTCGACGGCCGGGCCGCGGTGGGCCACCCGCCGTGGGACGACTCGCCCCGTGGCGCGGCCGAGGTCGTGAACTGGTTCGGGTTCGACGACCCGCCCGTGCAGCCCGACGGCCTGCTCGACCCGCTGTCGCTCCTGGTCATGGCCGATGTCATGCCGGGGTCCGTGTTCGAGAAGCTCGGGCCGCGGGAGCAGGGCTGGTTCGCTCCGAGCATCGACCTCAGCGTCCACCTCTTCGGCCACGCCACCCCGGGCTGGATGCTGGCTCACAGCAAGGCGCACTTCGCGGGCGACGGCTACGCCTCGGCCGAGATGGCGCTGTGGGATCCCCGTGCGGACGGCGGACCGAAGCTCGTCGCCTGGGCCGCGCAGCAGATGTTCTTCACCAAGATCACCTGAGCGACCCGGCCCAAAACGGCGAACTCCGTGTGGCGCTGGCGCACGAGCGCACCGGAGCCACACGAAGTTCGCACGGGTCAGGGCCGAGCGGCCGCTGGCGCTACTTCAGGAGGTCGTTGTCCTGGAGCCACTTGGTGGCCACGTCGACCGGGTCCTCCTTGTCGACGTCGGTCGCCTGGTTCCAGGCGGCGAGGTCCTCGGTGGTGATGGCGGCGCTGATGGTGTTGAGCGCCTCGATCAGCTCGGGCGAGCTGACGGAGGTGCGGAAGACCGGCACCACGTTCTGGGCGTCCTGGAGGCCCTTGTCGTCCTCGAGCTCGACGATCTTGCCGGTGGCGATCTCGGGAGCGGTGGAGCCGTACTGGGCGACCTGGATCTCGTCGGCCTCGAGGGCGGCGACGAGCGGCGGGCCGTACTCGACGGCCTTGAACTTCAGGTCGAGGCCGTAGGTGTCCTGGTAGCCGAGGAGGCACTCCTGGCGCTCAGCGCACTCCGCCGCGCCGCCCAGGGTCAGGGTGCCGTCGACGCCGGCGAGGTCGGAGATCGTGGTGACCCCGTTCTCCTCCGCCCAGGACTTCAAGGCCACCAGGGCGTTGGCGTCGGCCGCCTCGGACTGCTCGCTCGACTCCAGGTCGATCTCCTTCAGGAGGGGCTGGAGGGCGTCGAACGTGGCCTGCGCGTCGGCCGAGGCACCGCTCTCGGCGACGTCCTCGCCCTCGAGGAACACCACGGCGCTGCCGGAGTAGTCGAGCTGGAGGTCGATCTTGTCGTTCTCCAGTGCGTCGTACAGCTGGTCGCGGGTGCCGATCGGGTCCTGGATGTCGACCGCGATGCCCTGGTCCTCGAGGTACTGGCCGTAGACCTGGGCGAGCACCTTCTGCTCGCTGAAGTCCTGGCTGCTGATGCGGATGGCGTCGGCCGACTCGCCCGAGCCCGTCGACGTCTTCGTGCTCCCGTCGGAGCCGCCGTCTGACTTGTTGTCGCTGCACGAGGCCAGGGCCAAGACGCCGACGACGGCGAGGAGGCTCAGGGCCCGCCAGCGGCGGGATGTGGTCCGGTTCTTCATGGGTTCCCTCCGAGGGATGGGGTTGGGATTGCGATGGATCGGGTGGGCCGCGACGCCTTCATGGCGCGGTGGCTCGACGGGGCGGGGCGCAGCGGCTTCGGGACCAGGAAGCGGGTCACGAACCAGAAGACGAGGTCGACCGTGATGGCGAGGCCGGCGACGAGGATGGCGCCGGCCTGCACCTCGTAGATGTCCCGGTTGGCGATGCCGAAGGTGATGTACTGCCCGAGCCCGGTGCCGCCGAACAGGGCGGCGAGGGCTTCGGTGGCCACCACCTGGGTGATGGCGACGCGGCTGGCGGCGAGGATCAGCGGGGTGGCGAGCGGCAACTCGACCTGGCGGAGGATCTCCAGCTCGGTCAGGCCCATGGCCCGGGCGGCACCGACCGCTTCGGGCGAGGCGTCGCGCACCGCCGTGTACGTGTTGGCGTAGAGCGGCGGGATCGCGAGCAGCACCAGGGCGATGACGATCGGCCAGGGCTCGAAGCCGTACCCGTTGCGCAGCGAGATGAGGACGAAGACGGCGACGATCGTGACGGTGGGGATGAGCCGGCCGATGTTCACCAGCCAGGTCGAGAGCACCTCGGCCCGACGGAAGTGCGCCAGCACGGCGGCGAGCGGGATGGCGATGGCGGCGGCGATGGCGAACGCCAGGACCGAGTGCCAGAGCGTGGTCCACACCTGGCTCGGGATGTCGCCGGTGACGGTGCGCTCCGAGCTGTCGGTCATCCACTGCCAGAAGTTCGTCGGGTCGCCCGTCTGGGCGAGCAGCGCGCTCATCGGGCCACCCGCCGGTGGGCCCAGGGCGTGGCGACCCACTCGACGCCCCGGATGACCAGGTCGAGCGCCACCGCCAGGATGATCGTGGCCACCGTCCCGAGGACCATCAGGGTCGGGTAGTTCCGGTTGTAGCCATCGAAGATGTAGGTCGCCAGACCGCCCAGCTGGATCACCGCCGAGATCCCCACCAGCCCGACGACGGTCACCGTGGCCACCCGGATGCCCGTGAGGATCACCGGCATCGCCAGCGGGATCTCCACCTTCGCGAGTCGCTGGACCCGGCTCATGCCGAGGCCGTCGGCGGCGTCGAGCGCGGCCTGGGGCACCGCGTCGATCCCGGCCACGAAGTTCCGGGTGAGGATCAGCAGCGTGTAGCTGGTGAGGGCGATGATCGCCGCGGTGAAGTTGCTGTTGTAGGTGCTGAGGATGGCGAACAGGGCGATGCTGGGGATCGTGTAGAGCACCCCGGCGAACGTGAAGATCGCAGCGCGCAGCCAGCGGAACCGCAGGACCAGGGCGGACAGCACGGCCGACAGGACGATGCCGATCAGCACGGACCACACCGTGAGCTCGAGGTGCTCGCGCGTGTTCTGCCACAGCTCCTCTGGGGTGCGTTCGCGCGTGAACAGGTACTCCCACCGGAACAGCGGGTTGGTGGCCTGCGTGTCCTCGCTGAGCCCCGAGATGCGGTTCGCCGCCCAGATGCCGAAGGCGATCAGCCCCACGGCCAGCACGGCGCAGGTGACCTTGCGGCGCGTGGTCATGACGCCAGCCCGCCACGGATCGTCTCGAGGGTCACGGCCCCGAGGTAGGTGCCGTCCTCGTCGGCCACGAGGGCGGTCGAGGAGCGGGCGGTGAGGATCACCTCGAGCGCGGCGCGCAGGCTCGACGACGGGCGCAGCTGCGCGACGACCGGGCGCAGCGCCGCGCCGTCGAGCGGCGCGGTCCCGTCGAGGTCGAGGTCGTCCAGCGGCACCCACCCGGCGAGCCGGCCGTCGTCGGTGACGCCGATCCAGTCGACGCCGGCCGCGTCGACCGCCGCCTTGATGTCGGTGGCCGAGGCCCGCCGGGGGACCACCGGCCCCGGTTCCAGCTCGAGGAGCCCGACCTGGGCGAGCGACAGGCGCTTGATGCCCCGCTCGTTGCCCACGAACGACGACACGAACTCGTTGGCCGGCTCGGCGAGCAGCTCGTCGGGCGGGGCCACCTGCTCGAGGATCCCGCCGACGTTGAGCACGGCGACCCGGTCGCCGAGCAGGATGGCCTCGTCGATGTCGTGGGTGACGAGGACGATCGTCTTGTGCACCCGGGACTGCAGGGCGAGCAGCTCGTCCTGCAAGTGGGCGCGCACGATCGGGTCGACGGCGCCGAAGGGCTCGTCCATGAGCAGGACCGGTGGATCGGCGGCGAGGGCGCGGGCGACGCCGACGCGCTGCTGCTGGCCGCCCGACAGCTCGGCCGGGTAGCGCTTCAGCATCGACGGGTCGATGCCCACCAGCTCGGCCAGCTCCGCGACCCGTGCGTTGGTGCGGGCCTTGTCCCACCCGAGCAGCTTCGGCACGGTGGCGATGTTCTGGGCCACGGTCCGGTGCGGGAACAGGCCGATCTGCTGGATGACGTACCCGATGCTGCGGCGCAGGTCGGTGAGCGACTGCTCGCGGATGTCGGTGCCGCCGATGGTGATGGTGCCGGCGGTCGGGTTCACCAGCCGGTTGATCATGCGCAGCGTGGTCGTCTTGCCGCAGCCCGACGGCCCGATGAGCACGGTGATCTCACCGGCGTTCATCGTGAGGTCGAGGGGCGCGACCGCGGGTCGCTCCGCGCCCGCGAACGACTTCGTGACCCCGCGCAGCTCGATCGCCGTACCCGTCATGGTGTGCGCTCCCTACCCCGCTGCCGGGGCGCGGCAGACCACGCGCCGGTGGGGAGGCTGACGGCTCCACCCTGCCGCTGGCAGTGTCCGGAGATCCGTCGCGCACGGTGCGGGAGCGCACGTCGCTGGGTCTTGATGACGCCAGACCCTACCCCTCGCCCTCCGCAAACCCGACCAAACGACTCGGAATTGCAACAACCGCGATCGGCGCTCCGGCCTCACCGCGACGTCGCGCGCGGTGGGACACGGCGGCGGGGAGCCCGTGGGTTGACCCTCCATTGACCCGGCGCCACCGGGCCGTTGACCAGGGCGTCCGTACGTTGCGGCGGACCACCCGGCGAGCTGGAGGACGACATCGTGGACGCATCGACGCGCACCTGCACCCGGAACGAGGCGTCCGCTGGCCGACGAACGACGCTCGGCGCACCGCGGCCGCCTCCGTAGCCTGGAGCCATGAACTGGCTGGTCGCCTCGATCGTCCTGTCGGTCGTGTTGACCGTGGTGCTCAACGTCGCCCTGCGCGCCTTCCCGGGTGCCGGCGAGCGCATCGACCGGAAGCTCACCCAGGTCGCCGAGGACCACCCCGACGGCGGCGTCATCGTGCCGTGGAAGGCGATGATCATCGGCTCGATCATCCTGACCATCGGCCTCAACGTGTTCCTCTGGGCCGCCCGCTGACCCGAAGGATCACGCTCGCCGGCGGCGTCGCCCGGCTCCCGACCCGGTCGCAGGTCGGACCCGGACCCGAGCCCAGACGCGACGAAGGACCGGGACGAGCCCAGTCCTTCAGAAGGTGATCGGCAAGGAGGCCAGCGGGTCGAAGACCCGGCGATCAGCGCCCAGCGTTGGGCTTGGTGCCGTGGTTGGCCTTCTTGCGGCGGGCGTTGGTCTTGCGCTTATCGGTCTTCTTCGACATAAGGGTTGCCACGCTACGCGGCGGCGCGGGTGCGGGTCCAGGCGAGGAGGTCGTCGGCCGACCACGTGTTGATGATGCGGCTGGGGTCGATGCCGTGGGCGACGGCCTTGTCGCAGCCGTAGTTCACGAACTCGAGGTGGCCCGGCGAGTGCGAATCGGTGTCGATGCTGATCAGGCAGCCGGCGTCGAGCGCCAGGTCGAGCAGCTCCGGCGGCGGGTCCTGGCGCTCGGGGCGGCAGTTGATCTCGACCGCGGTGCCGTAGACCGCGCACGCGTCGAAGATGAGCTGCTCGTCGTAGGTGGAGCGGGCTCGGATCTCGCGGAGGTCGTCGCCCCAGCCCTTCACCTTGCGGCCCGTGCAGTGGCCCAAGATGTCGACGTGCGGGCTGGCGACGGCCTTGAGGATGCGCTCGGTCATCGGGACCGGGTCCATCGAGAGCTTGTTGTGGACCGAGGCGACCACGATGTCGAGGCGCTCGAGGATGTCCTCGTCCTGGTCGAGGGCGCCGTCGACGAGGATGTCGACCTCGATCCCCGTGAGGATCCGGAAGTCGTCGAGCTGCTCGTTGAGCTCGGCGATCTCGTCGAGCTGGGCGAGGAGCCGGTCGCGGTTGAGGCCGTGGGCGACGGTCAGCCGAGGTGAGTGGTCGGTCATGACCAGGTACTCGTGGCCGAGGGACTGGGCGGCGAGGGCCATGGTCTCGATGGAGGCGCCGCCGTCGCTCCAGGTGGAGTGGGCGTGGCAGTCGCCCTTGATGGCGGCCCGCAGGCCGGCGCCGTCGCCCAGCGGGATCACGGTCTCGGCCTCGAGCTTGGCGATGCGGTCGGGCACCTTGCCGGCGAGCGCCTGGGTGATCACCTCGCCGGTGCTGGCGCCGATGCCGGGCAGGTCGGTGAGGGTGCGGTTGGCGACCCGCTGCTCCAGTTCGCCGTCGGGCAGCTGGCTCACGATGTCGGCGGCCTTGAGGAAGGCCGCGGTCTTCTGGCTGGGCAGCAGGCCCCGGTCTTGGAGGTACGCCACGCGCAGCAGGGCTTCGAGGGGATCCATCGCTGGCGAGGGTAGCGATGGAACGGACCGCGGGCATCCGGGTTCCCACCGCTACGGTCGCCGTCCGTGCAGTTCCGGGCCATCGCCACCGACCTCGACGGCACCCTGCTGGGCCACGACGGATCGGTGTCGGCCCGCACCCGTGCTGCGGTCGACGCCGCCGAGGACGCCGGGCTGCTGTTCGTGATCGCCACGGGCCGCCCGCCGCGCTGGATCCCGCCGGTGATCGAGCAGATCGGTGAGCGGGGCCTGGTGGTGTGCGCCAACGGCGGCTCGGTCTACGACCCGGCCCGAGAGGAGCTGGTCGCGCGCAACGACCTCGACGCGGAGGTCGCGCTGGCGATCATCGACGCGGTCCAGGGCGCCTACCCCGACGCCGTCCTGGGTCTGGAGCAGGGCTTCCAGTTCTCCGCCGACTCGTCGATCGAGCGGATGACGTCGCCGCTGCTGCAGAGCTGGAAGTCCCAGGGACTGCGCATCGGCCCGATCCGCTCGTTCGCGACCGAGGGCGTGACCAAGCTCATCGTCCGGCTGCCCGAGAACACCCCGCCCGGGACCGCGGCCGCCGTGCAGGACCTGATCGGCGACCTGGCGCTCGTGACCCACTCCACGAACGAGTCGTTCCTCGAGCTGTCGCGGCCCGACGTCACCAAGGCGGCGACGGTGGAGCGCCTCCTCCTCGAGTCGGGCATCGCGCCCGAGGAGGTCGTGGCGTTCGGCGACATGCCCAACGACCTCGCACTCATCCGGTGGGCGGGCCTCGGCGTCGCGGTCGGCAACGCCCACCCGGCGCTGCGCGAGGTGGCCGACGAGGTGACCGCCACGAACGACGAGGACGGCGTCGCCCTCGTCATCGAGCGCATCCTCGGCGAGATCTGACCGCGTGGTCCTCGCCACCGTCCTGGCCCTGGCCGCCGCCTGCCTCCACGCCACCTGGAACCTGATCCTCAAGCGGGTGCCGCACGAGGACCGGGACCTGACCTCCTGGGGCTTGTTCCTGTTCGGGGCCCTGCTGGTGACGCCGCCGATGATCGCCATGGGCGGGCCCGGGCTCGACGTGCTCCCGTGGCTCGTGCTCTCGGGCCTGGTGCACATGGCGTACATCACCGGCCTCGTGGGGGCGTACCGCCACGGCGACTTCTCGCTGGCCTACCCGCTGGCCCGAGGGGGCGGGGCGCTCGTCGCCGCGGTCGGCGGTTCGATCCTCCTGGGCGACGTGCTCAGCCCGCCCGCGTGGGTGGCGGTCGCGGTCGTGGCCGGCGGCCTCCTGTCGCTCGTCGGCCCCGGCGTGTCCCGGCCGACGGTGCGCGACGCCCTCCTCACCGCGATGGCCATCGGCAGCTACACGATCATCGACGCCCACGCCTCCCGCCTGGCCACCAGCGGCCTGGCCTACGGGCTCGCCACGACGACCGCCGCTGCCGTCGGCGTCTCGATCAACTTCCTCGTGCGCGGCCGGGGCCCGGCGCTCGTCGCCGCGTTCCCCGAGGCGTGGCGGTCGTGGGCCGTCGCCGGCGGGTGCTCGGCCGTGGCCTACGCCCTGGTCGTCGTCGCCCTCCGCTACGCCCCGGTCGGGTACGTGGCCATGCTCCGGGAGTCGTCGGTCGTCCTCGGTGCCGCCGCCGGCTGGCTGATCCTGAAGGAGCCGCTCGGCGGCAAGCGCCTCGTCTCGTCGCTCGTGATCCTCCTCGGCCTCCTCGGCCTCGTCGCCACCACCCTCTGACCCCTCGCCCGCGTCGACCCGCCCCGGACCCCCGCCCTCGCCCCCCCCGGGACCCCCACCCCACCCCCCCCCGGGCCCCCGGACCCCCGCCCACCCCACCCCCCCCGGAACTTCGTATGCGAGAGCGCCGGTCCGGGCGCTGTGGCATACGAAGTTCGATCCCGGGATCCCGACCTCCGGCGAACTTCGTATGTGGGAGCGCCGGTACGGGCGCTGTGGCATACGAAGTTCGTTTCGGGCTCGGTGGGCTCGGTGGGCTCGGGGTGGCGCTGGTCGCGGCTTCGGGGCGGGGGAGGGGCGGCCGGTAGCGTGCGACGCAATGGAACGCTTCGGCTTCGTCGGCCTCCCCAACTCGGGCAAGTCCTCGCTCTACAACGCGCTCGCGGGCGGTGGCGCGCTCGCTGCGCCCTACGCCTTCGCCACCACCGACCCCAACGTCGGCGTCGCCAAGGTGCCCGACCGCCGGCTCGACCTGCTGGCCGAGATGTCGCAGTCGAAGAAGGTCGTGCCGGCGAGCGTGCAGTTCGTCGACATCGGCGGCCTGGTCGAGGGTGCCAGCACGGGTGAGGGCCTCGGCAACCAGTTCCTCGCCCACATCCGCGAGGTCGACACCGTCGTGTACCTGCTGCGTGCGTTCGTCGACGGCGACGTCCCCGGCCCCTCCGACCCGCTGGAGTGCCTGCGCATCCTCGAGATCGAGCTGGCCCTCGCCGACCTCGAGACCGTCGAGAGCCGGGTCGAGAAGCGCCGCAAGGCCGCCAAGCAGGACAAGTCGCTCACCGAGCTGGTGGACGCCCTCGACGCCGCCCACGCCCTGCTCGCCGACGGCACCCCGATCTACCGGGGCAGCCTCACCGACGACCAGCGAGAGGTCCTCAAGCAGGAGTTCCTCCTCACCAACAAGCCGGTGCTCGCCCTCGTGAACGTGGGCGAGGACGACCTCGAGCGCATCCCCGAGATCATCGCCCCGGTCGAGGCCGAGCTCGGGAACCGGGCGGAGGTCATCGGCATGTGCGTCCAGCTCGAGGCGGAGGCCGCCCAGTTCACGGGCGCCGAGCGCCTGGAGATGCTCGAGGCCCTCGGCCTCGGCGAGGGCGGGCTCGAGCGCTTCATCCACGCCGCCTACCAGCTGATGGGCCTGCGCACCTTCCTCACCACCGGCGAGAAGGAGTCCCGGGCGTGGACGTTCCGCGCCGGGTACAAGGCGCCGCAGTGCGCGGGCCGCATCCACACCGACTTCGAGCGCGGGTTCATCCGGGCCGAGGTCATCCACTGGGACGAGCTGCTCGAGCTCGGCTCGTGGACCAAGGCCAAAGACGTCGGCAAGCTGCGCGTCGAGGGCAAGGACTACGTGGTGGAGGACGGCGATGTCCTCGAGTTCCGCTTCAACGTCTGACGGCCGGCCCGCGGCCGGGCGGGGCCGGCTGGTCCTGGTGGGCACGCCCATCGGCAACCTGGGCGACCTGACGCCGCGCGCCGTGGAGGCGCTGGCCGCCGCGGACCTGGTGTGCTGCGAGGACACCCGGCGCACCGGGCGCCTGCTCCAGCACGCCGGCATCCGAGCCGCGGGGCTGCGGGTCGTCAACGACCACACCGAAGACGGGGCCGTCGACGAGGTGCTGAGCCGGCTCGGCCGCGGCGAGAC